>NZ_JBFRFQ010000005.1:0-169271 GCF_052114905.1 Nocardia sp. 2TAF39 | reverse complement strand
GGGTACCACGACATAGACTGCTTCACCGAGAAGGTGCTCCTGCAACTGCGAACTTCGGTCCTAGACAAATCGAATTATCGCAGTTCAGAGCACCTTTTCCCTAATTCCGGCACGCAGTGCCGGAATTAGCGTGAATGGCCGAGGTTAGCCCGTCGGTCGCAAGCGTCGGGGGCTGGCAACTCAGCGACGGAATCTCTTACAACTTCGTCGGGAATCCGCCTGAGATGGGAGGAGGCTTTTATGGAAGCTACACCCGGAAACCCTCGCCCCGCTGAGCGTGCGACGACCTCCAGGAGCGGGACCAGAACGGGACCACACGCTATGAACGATGCCAAACAACCCGCTGCTCGTAGTGAGCTAGTAAGCTAACGAAATTTGCTGTCTACCTGCCGTTTTCGAGCCGCGGCCGACCTGGGGGTCAAGTGGTCGTTGCAACATCTCAGCTTGAAGGGCGGTGGGTGGAAGTTCCGGATCCAGGATGACCGCAGTGGGGCGGAGGCCGCCGGTTGACGTGTGGGCGGGACGCATACTTCCAGCTCATGCGTCAGGGCTACAGCAGTCGAGAAGCCTGCTGAATCGTCGGCGTCAACGTGCGCGCAGGTGTGAGATGACGCAACGGTTGGCACTCACCGCCGACAGGGAAGCCGGAAACTCCTATCCATGTGGAAGTTTCGACTGCCCGCCCGTCGGCCTGCCGGTGAGGATTGCAGTCACCAAGACAGCGGTCTCAGCGGCGTGCGGCAAGGCGCCTGTTGGTGACCTCCAGCTGGCGCACCGTGCCCGCCGCCAAGGCGCGCACCTGAGCATCGTCGAGCCGTCCGCACAGCCGCCCCCAGTGCACCGCGACCTGTTCCCCCACCGCGATATCCGGCACCGCCGCGTAGCCGTCTACCCGAATCGGCATGGGCCGCACCGTTTCCGCCGACAGCGCGAGCCGCCCGTCCCAGCTCAGCCTGCGACAGCGCAGCGCGATCTCGGTGTCGGTGCGGTCGACCACCGTCCCCCACGTGATCCGGCAACTGTCGAGCACATGCAGCGGATGTCCGTTGCCGCGGTCGAGCAGGCGGGACCACGGATACACGCCGAAGACGTGGAAGCAGTGGTTGGCTACGGCCTCGTTGGCGAGGTCCGGGGTCAGATGCGTCCAGTAGCCGCCGGCGACCGGGCCGAGCAAAGCCAGCAACTCGGCGGTGAACTCGGCCGGGTCCAGCTCGGCGCCGACCCCGCCGCCCAGCCAGTAGGACTCGACGAGGCGGCGATCCAGCGGGTCGGAGATCCCCGTCATCCCCGCCATCACCCGCAAATACGGCCACGCGCCGGTGAATCGCCGAGCCACCGCCCGCACCTGCTCGTCCGTCCCGTCGCGCAGCGCGACCGCATCGGGTGGCCCGCAGTAGCCGAGCCGGTTGGGGGCGTAGGCATACCGGGCGAACATCTCCGCTCCGCCGCCTGCCATCAGCCGGGCCGTTCTGCGATGCGGTCGGCGCGCCACCGCTGTTCGAGATCGCCGAATCGCCACACCCCGACAGCGATCGCCCAGGTGAGCAGGAACAGGCCGACAACGAGGAAGCCGAGCGCGCCGAGATCCAGATCGCCGACCCAGGCCAGCGGACCGTTGGTGACGCCGAACTGGTCGGTCAGGATCGAGATCATCTCCTGCGCGCCGATCAGGAAGGCGACGGCGACCGACAGCCCGGTCACGACGATGTTGTAGTAGATCGTGCGGAGCGGACCGGTGAATGCCCACCCGTAGGCGTAGTTCATGCAGGCGCCGTCCAGCGCGTCGAACAGCGCCATGCCCGCCGAGAACAGCACGGGCAGCACGAGAATCGCATACCAGGGCAGGTCGGTCGCCGCCGCGCCGCCCGCGATCACCAGCAGGCTCACCTCGGTGACGGTGTCGAAGCCGAGGCCGAACAGCAGCCCGACCGGATACATCCGCCACGGCGTGCGCACTGCCCGAGTCAGCGGTCGCAGTATCCGGTTCAGCGCGCCGCGGTGTTCCAGTTGCCATCGCAGCGCGGCCTCGTCGTAGTTGCCGCGCCGCACCCCGCGGAACATCCGCCAGATCCCGATCAGCGACACCAGGTTCAGCAGGCCGATGAGGAGGAGGAAGGTCCCCGAGACGCCGGTGCCGAACACACCGGTCCACCGCTGCAGCCTGGAGTCCCCGTCGCGCAGGTTCGCCGCGAGCGTCTTGACGCCGAATGCCAGCCCCGCGACCAGGACGAAGACGATGGTCGAGTGTCCGAGCGCGAACCAGAACCCGACCGACAGCGGTTTCCGCCCGTCCGCCACCAGTTTCCGGGTGGTGTTGTCGATCGCCGCGATGTGGTCGGCATCGAACGCGTGCCGCATCCCGAGCGTGTAGGCGGTGACGCCGAGCCCGACGCCGAACACCGCCCCGTCCACGATGTAGCGGCCGGGAACGACCAACAGGAGCAGCGCACCCCACCCGAGGACGTGCAGCGCCAGGATGACGAGCGCCATCGCGACGACGCCGCGCCGCTGCCTCCGGTCCAGCCGGGCCCATGCGCCGCGCGGCACCACAGAATGGTCGGCGACCTGGACGATAACGGACACCTCGCCTTCTTGCTCGGACGGGCGGTCGCGCCCGCCGTCTCAACAGATACGCGGCAACTGCTCTCCCGCGGGCAGATCCACCACGCGGGTCCCGCCGAGGGCCGTGCGGGCAACCACCATCCCAGGATGCTCGGCGACACACCGGCCGATGGCCGCCGCCTGCGCGCCCAGCGGGTGCTCCCGCATCGCCGCGAGCACGCGGTCTGCGTCCTCCGCGGCGACGAACGCGAGAAGCTTGCCCTCGTTGGCCACGTACAACGGGTCCAGCCCGAGCAGCCCGCACGCGTCCCGCACACCGGCGGGGACCGGAAGCTGCCGCTCGTCCAGCGCCACACCGACATTCGCGGCGCGAGCGATCTCGTTGAGCGACGCGGCGACGCCGCCGCGGGTGGGATCGCGCAGCATGTGCACGTCGGCGCCGGTCGCCAGCATCGCCGCGACCAGTCCGTGCAGCGGCGCGGTATCGCTGAGCACGGTGGTGCCGAACTCCAATCCCTCGCGACAGCTGAGCACCGCGACGCCGTGCACCCCGATGTCGCCGCTGACCAGCACGACGTCGCCCGGGGTCGCGCGCTGCGGCCGGATGTCCACGCCAGGGTCCACGAGGCCGATTCCGGCGGTGTTGAGATAGATCCCGTCCCCGTGCCCGGCGTCGACCACCTTGGTATCTCCGGTGACCAGCTGGACCCCCGCCGCCAAGGCCGCGGTGCCGACCGCCTGCGCGATGCGCGCGATGTCGGCCAGCGCGGTGCCCTCCTCCAGGATGAACGCGGTCGACAGCACCATCGGGCGCGCGCCCGCCATGGCCAGATCGTTCACCGTGCCGTTGACCGCGAGCTCCCCGATCGTGCCGCCAGGGAAAACGATCGGCTTGACCACGAACGAGTCGGTCGAGAATGCCAGCCGGGCGCCGCCGAGCGTGACCACCGCGGAGTCGCCCATGTCCGCCTGCGCGGCCGAGCCGAACGCGGGCAGGAACAGGTGCTCGATCAGCTCGCCGGACATCGCGCCACCACCGCCGTGGCCCATCACAATGTTCGGCGAATCCCGCAACGGCATCGGACACACCCAGCCGTCCATGTCGATCGTCACAGGAGCTGTGCCTTCCTCAGGCATGGGCCACCTCCGCCGGGAGATCGAGCCGACGGTAGAGGTAGTAGGCGGCGCATGCGCCTTCCGAGGACACCATGGTGGCACCCAACGGGTTTCGTGGCGTGCACTCCTTACCGAAGGCCGCGCACTCATTCGGTTTGATGAGCCCCTGCAACACCTCACCCGAGCGGCAGATCGACGACTCGGCGGTGTGCAGATCCCCCACCGAGAAGCGCTCTTCGGCATCGAACTCGCGGTAGCGCTCCGACAGCCGCCAGCCGCTGCGCGGGATCATGCCGATGCCACGCCACGCCCGGTCGGTCACCTCGAAGACATCCTGCAACATGGCTTTCGCGGCCGGGTTGCCCGCCGCGGCCACCGCACGCGGATAGGCGTTCTCCAGTTCGTGCCTGCCGGTCTCCAGTTGCAGCACCGTGCGGCGAATGCCCTCCAGGATGTCCAGCGGCTCGAAGCCGGTGACCACCATGGGAACCCGGTACTGCTCAGCCAGTGGCGGGTATTCGTCGGTACCCATCACCGTGCAGACATGCCCGGCCGCGAGGAATGCCTGCACCCGACAGGTGGGCGACTCCATGATCGCGGCGATGGCAGGCGGAACGAGCACATGCGACACCAGCAGCGAGAAGTTCCGGATGCCGAGTCGTTTCGCCTGGTAAACCGTCATGGCGTTGGCCGGGGCGGTGGTCTCGAAACCGATGCCGAAGAACACGACCTCGCGATCGGGGTTCTCCTTGGCCAGGTTGAGCGCGTCCAGCGGCGAGTAGACCACCCGGACATCGCCGCCCTCGCTCTTGACCCGGAACAGATCCTTGGTGCTACCCGGCACGCGCAGCATGTCACCGAACGAGCAGAAGATCACGCCGGGCCTTGCCGCGATCTCCAACGCCTTGTCGATCACCTCGAGCGGAGTGACGCAGACAGGGCAGCCAGGGCCGTGGATCATCTCGATCTGGTCGGGCAGTAGCTGGTCGATTCCGTGGCGGATGATCGAATGCGTTTGTCCGCCACAGACTTCCATGATCGACCAGCGTCTGCTGGTGGCGGCACGGATCCGGTCGAGCAGGTGCTTGGCGAGCTCGGGGTTGCTGAATTCATCCAAATACTTCATGGCGTCACCTCTGGTTCCTCGCGTGGCGGCTCGGCCGCGGGGTTGTCGAGACCCGCCTGCTTGGCAGCGATGGCGAAGCCGTCGCCGAATTCCTCGTTCAGTACGCCGAGATGTTCGAACTCGGCCAATGTCTTCAGCGCGGACTCCTCGTCCAGCCGCTGAATCGCGAATCCCACGTGAACCACGACGTAGTCGCCGACGGCCGCGTCCGGGATGTATTGCAAGCACACGTCCTTGTGCACGCCGCCGAAGTCGACGACCGACATCATCGTGCCGTCGCGCTCGTGCAGGCTGAGCACTTTCCCTGGCACCGCTAGACACATCGTTGCTCTCCTTCCGCTCATCCCCCGCTGCCCGCGAGGAGTTGCCCGAACGCGAGGCCGCCGTCGTTGGGCGGCAGCCGGTGATGGCTGATCACGGTGAACCCGCTGTCCCGCAGTAGCGCACAAGACCGCGTGAGCAGCAGGGCGTTCTGGAAGACGCCGCCGGACAGAGCGACGGTCGTCGGGGCCGCGGCGTAGCGGACCGCGAGATCGACCACCAACCGGGCGACGGCCGCATGGAACCGCGCGCCGACCACCGCGGCGGGTACGCCGCTGCGCACGTCGGCCACCACGGCCGCCAGCATCGAGGCAGGATCGATGGCGGCGGGATCGCCCTCGCCGAGCGTGAACCGGTATTCGGTCGCGCCTTCCTCCGCGCCACGCGACCGCCCTTCCAGCTCGATCGCCGCCTGCGCCTCGTAGTCGACCACGTGCCGCACGCCGGTCAGCGAGGACACCGCGTCGAACAGCCTGCCCATGCTGGAAGTGGACGCGCAGCCCAGCCCTGTCTCGAATTGGTGTGCCAGTACCGACCTTTCGTCCGCCGGACACGCGGCGACCGCGGGAATATCCTCGCTCCAATCGATCCCGGCAGACCAGAGATGTGCCAGCGCCATGCGATAAGGCCTGCGGACCGCGAGATCACCACCGGCGAGTGGCACATATTTCAGGTGGGCGAGCCTTCGGTAGCCCTTATAGCCGGCCAGCAGGACCTCACCGCCCCATACCGCGCCGTCCGGACCGAATCCGGTGCCGTCGAAGGCGATGCCGACCACCTGCTCAGAGGCGCCGAGCCCGTGCTCGCCCATCACGGCGGCGATGTGCGCGTGGTGGTGCTGCACGGTGTACATCGCTCGCTCGCCCGCGTGCCTGCGCGCCCACGCGGCGGAGCGGTAGCCGGGATGCGCATCGGCGACGAGCTGCACCGGGCGCACTCCGGTGAGATCGCCGAGATGCCGCTGTGCCGCGTCGAAGGATCGCAGCGTGGCCAGATCATCCATGTCACCGATGTGTTGACTCAGCCAGGCATAGCGGCCGTCGGCCACGGCGCAGGTGTTCTTGAGGTCGGCACCGACCGCAAGGGTCGGCGGCAGCGGGACCGGCAGCGCCAGTGGCAGTGGCGCATAGCCGCGCGAACGGCGCACGGGCAGCTCATGGCCGTCGAGCCAACGCACCACCGAGTCGTCGCAGGGCACGAGGATGCGCCGGTTGTGCGAGAGCCAGCCGTCGGCGAGCCCGGCGAGACGAGTGTGGGCGTCGTCGTCCTCGTAGCAGATCGGCTCGCCGCCGAGGTTGCCGGAGGTCATCACCAGCGTTCTCGGGCCGGGCGGATCGTCGGGTAAGCCGAACAGCAGGAGATGCAGTGGGGTGTAGGCGATCATGACACCCAGGTCCGGATTACCGGGCGCCACGGATTCGGCTGGGGCCGGGCAACGGTGTCGATCGGCGTTCGGCGCGGCGGAAACCGGCGCGCCGGACCTGGCTGCCATCGGTGCCGCGGTGCCACAAGATCCGGGAGCGGACCCGGCCGTCTCGGGATCTCCGTCGACCGCGTGGGGTGCCGCGGGCGCCGCCCGGCGGGAAAGCAGCACGATCGGGCGGGCCGGGCTGGTCAGCAGCGCGGCGGCCGCGTCATCGACCGCGACGATATCGCGAGCTGTCGCGAGGTCGGGCACCATGAGCGCGAAGGGCTTGTCGCCGCGGCGTTTACGCCTGCGCAGTTCGGCAACGGCGGCCTCGTTCGCGGCATCGCAGGCGAGGTGATAGCCACCGATGCCTTTGACCGCGAGGATTCCGCCCGCGCGCAACAGCTCACGCGCGGCGGCCAGCGGGTCACCCGCACCCGGTCCGGAGTACGCCAGCGTCGGGCCGCATTCCGGGCAGGCGATCGGCTGGGCGTGGAAACGCCGGTCGGCGGGGTCGGCGTACTCCCTGGCGCATCGATCGCACATGGCGAAGTCCGCCATCGAAGTCCGTTCGCGGTCGTAGGGCAGGCCGGCGATGATGGTGAACCGCGGCCCACAATTGGTGCAGTTGACGAACGGGTGGCGGTAGCGGCGGTTACCGGGGTCGCGCAGCTCACCCTCACAATCGGCGCAGATCGCGACATCGGGCGAGGCCAGCGTGCGCCCGCCGCAGGCACGGGTGGTGTCGGCAATGTGGAATCCGGTGCCGCCGCGCACCGGAAGGTCGGTCTGGTCGACCGATTCGACCACCGCGAGCGGTGGCGGCCGCAGGCGCAGCCGCTCGGTGAATTCGTCCAGAGCCGTTGGCGTGCCCTCGATTTCGATAACCACCCCGTTGCTGTCGTTGCTCACGCTTCCGGCCAGCGCCAGTTCGGCCGCGGTGGTGTAGACGAACGGCCGGAATCCGACGCCTTGGACCACGCCGCGCACGAGCAGGCGGCGCCGCAGCCGCGCGGCGGTCATAGCTGGTCTCCGCGCTGCAGCAGGCGCAGCCCGTCCAGCGCCGCCGCGGCGCCGGCCTCGTCGGTCTTCTCCACGACGAAGCCCATGTGGATGATCACCCAGTCGCCCGGCCGCGCCGGATCGTCCCCGAGCAGTCCGATATTCACTTTCCGCTGCTCACCGGACACGTCGACGAGCGCGATCTGGTCGTGATAGCCATCGAGGATGTCCACCACTCGTCCCGGGATGCCAAGACACATCGGTCATTCCTCCTGTCGCACTCGCGTCGGTGTCGGCGGCGATCCGTCCCGGGCCGTGCCGACCTGCGCCGTGTGGCCCTCGACGGGCTGGGCACCGGCGGGCATCAAGTCCGCAAGGACACGGCCGACAGCGGCGACCGCGTCGTCCACCGCGGCGGCGACGGGCTCGGACAGTCCGATCCCGTCGTCCACGGAGGCGACCTGGCAACCGACCACGACGGTCGGCGGCAGCGCGCCGCCCAGCGCCCGCACCCCGGCGAACACGGCGGCCGGAGTCATCGCGTGCGCGTCGAGATGCGCGGCGCCGGCGTCGTCGGTCGCGGCGCGGAACACCTCGACACGGCCGGGCTCCCCGTGATCGGGCAGCGCGTCGATCAGCACCAGCGCGTCCCAGGCGTCCAGCAGGTCGTAGGCGAGGTGCATGCCGCGAATGCCGTAGTCCATCACGCGCACACCGGCGTGGGGGTAGTGCGGCAGCCGCCGCACGACCTCGGGTCCGAATCCGTCGTCGCCCAGGAAGATGTTGCCGATCCCGGCGATCAGCACCGTGGCCGTCTGATCACCCCTCCCCTTCGGTCGGCGCCGTCGCGCCGCCGACGTTCGCGTCATCGACCTTGCCGGTCGCCGTCTCGTCCGGTTCGTTCGCGGTCTGCTTGCGTCCCTCGTAGGGCGGGGTGGCCGGTTCATCGCGGTGCCCCTGCGCCGTGCTGGACTCGCTTCGCCGTTCGGTATCGGTGCCGTGGGCCGAGGTGGTCTCCTCGTGTCCGATATCGCCGGGTTCGCGGTCGACGGTTCCGGCGGCCACGGTGTCGGAGCCGGTGTCGCGCGTACCGGGCTCGCCGCGGGCGTCTTGTGGCTCTTCGCGTTGGTTACCCATCATTTTTCCCTTCCGGTCGGCCGCTACATGTGCCGAATCTTCAGATATCGCCGGATATCCGGTATCGCCCGCAGGCCGAGGTACAGACCGGCCGCCGCGAGCACTGCGACGACGGCCGTCGAGATCACTCCCACCGATTCCATAGCGGACTTCCTTTCACTTGTCGGGGGTTGTCGAGCGGCTCCAGTTCGTCGGGCGCGAAATACAGGTAGCGGCCGTACCATTCGTGCAGATCGGCCGCTGGGTCGTCGTCCAGCACGACACCGACGTGCGCTTGCCCGTCCACGTCCGCGTGCACCGAGACGACCCGGGCTGCCTTGCCGTCGAAGAACAGGTCCTGGGCATCGGCCCGCCGAGACGGATGCAGCCGGACGCGGCTTCCCTTGCGCACCAGCACACCCGCGACCGGTACCGCATCGGACTCCGGGCGAACATCGTTGTCGGCCAACGGGTCCCACCAATCGATACCTTCGGGAACCTCCGGTATCAGTCGCGGCGGGTCGAGGTGCGGGTCGCGCAGCACACCGTGCAGCCGGCGCAGGTCCTCGGGCGTCATTCCGTCACAGCGATCGATGATCTCGGCGGCACGCGGATCGGTCGCCCGGGCCAGCACCTTCTCCTCGTCGGTCATCGTCATGACGCGCAGGGTGAGGATTTCGTCGATCTCGGTGGAGTCGAACAGGGGCCCCTCGCTCTGCTCGGCGATCTCCGGGTGGTCGTAGAGGATGATCGGCGAGATCAGCAGCAGGCTGTGGTCGCCGGAGGGTCCGGCAAGCACCGGGAAGCAGCGGTGCCGGTCGCAGCGTTCGGCCGCAGCCGCGGCGTCGGGTGGCGGATCCAGCAGCGAAACAAATTGTGCACCAGCGATTTCCGCGATGACGTGCGTCCCGATCAACGAGCGGGCAATGGCATCCTGCTTGTCGGCGGCCGGCGCGCCTACGTTGCGGACCGCGATCGTGAGCCGCAGGTATCGGTCGTCCCGGTCGATCGTGAGATCGAATCGCCCCGCGAGCGGCAACCGGTTGCGCACGAACGCGCCCACCAACCGTCCCGATGCGTCGGTGATCTCCTCGGTGTCGGTACCGCCCGGAACAGCCAGTGGCCGAACGAGATTCGCGGGCGTCAGCGGGCCGACGACGAGTTCCCGCGCGACGGCCTCGTCCCAGGACAACCACGACCGCGTATCGACGGTCAGCTCGGCGATCGGCGTACCAGCGCCGTCCACCACCTGTCGCCGCTGGAGCTGGAGGAATCGGATGGTGCAGGTGAGCACCGGGTTCTCGGCCGGATCGATCAGGCACTGCGCCGACATCGTGGACTCCTCACCGAGCCCGGCCGCGGCGGCACCTTCTGGACCCAGCACGCCGAACTGCCAGCGCGACTGGTTCTTGCGCGAGTTCGCCCGATACGGATACAGCAGGTAGCCCTCATACAGCACCGCGTCGGCGACGGCACGGGCGCGGGCGCAGGGGTCGGCGGTCACGGTAGCTCCTCCTCGCGGGCCAGCAGCTTGGTCACCGTGTCATCGAACCCGAGCAGGCCGTGCCCGGACTTGTAGGCGGCGAGGGCATCGAGGGTGTCCCGATGCAGGCGCAGCCAGCCGGTGTTCGGGAAATGCGCCGCCATCAGGTCGTGCCAGACCGAGATCGGCATGTCGAACTTGTCCTCGCGGTCCCAGGGAATCTGCTGGATCGCGAATCCTCCGCTGCCCTTGATGAAGACCGTGCCGCTGAAGAGGAACAGCAGTGGAACGACGCCCTCGCGCAGTGCGTGCAGATACTTCGACCCGGTCACCTCGAAGTCATAGGTGCACGGCATCGGCAGATCCACCTCCGCGCCACCGGTGAACCCGGGAACCATGGTGGCGCAGTGCATCCAGAGAAACGACCGCTGCGTGAGGTGCCAGCGCTCGCGCGGGCCGAACAGGTCGGCCAGCCCCGCGCCCTCCTCCTCTGAGTAGCCACGACGGAACGGCTCGATGCGCACCTGCGCGCGCAGGGCGATCGCGTGCACGGGCTCCTCCGCGAGTGCGGCGATACCGACTCGCGCGGACAGGATCGGTGTGACGGCGTACGGTTCCGGCTTCATTTCGAGCACAGCGAACGTCGTCGAGTAGACGGGGCTCATGCCGCACCGCCGCCCCGTCGCGCGCGCGCCGACACGGTGGCGAAGAACTCGTCCAGGTAGCGCCGCACGTCCTGCCCACCGTCGAATCCGCGCCACAGCAGCCGTATCCGGCCGACGAACTCGTAGCAGGTGTCGATCGGCAGCAGCAGGCAGCTCGCCGCCGCGGTTCCGCGTTCGGGCACCCGGATCAGGAGCGCCTCGACGTCGGCGGCCAGCACGTCCAGCTCAGGGTGCCGCTCCAGGATCGAGTTCCACTGTGCCAGAGGAAGTTCCGATTCAGTCGCACCCGCCGGCCCTGGATAGAGGGCCACGGTCCTGCCCAGCGCGGAGTTGCGGAAGAAGAACGCAAGGCCGACCGGTATCTCCAATGCGTCCCATTCGCCCTGGCTGATCGTGAAATCGGGAAACGCGATATACCGGTCCGGCACCGCCCGATAACGCAGCGCCGCGTTCTGGTCCACGAACAGCAGATAGCAGCTGCGGCATACGCACATCAGTTGGCGGCCTTCGACATTCACCACGTGCTGGTGCTCGTCGGCGATCTGTTCGGCGCACATCTCGCACCGTTCGCCCGCCCGCGGCGCGGACTTGCCGTCGGCGGTGATCCGCTGCAGGACCCGGAACGGCGTATTCACCCGCGCACCTCCACCGGCACCGCCACCGACAGTTCACCGGAGCGGACGAGCACCGGGAGTGGCTCGAGGTGTCCCTCGCCATCCACCCGCGCACCGGCGTGCACGACGTCGAAGTGCGCCCGGCAGGTCGGGCAGCGCAGCACCGCATCGCCGACCGGAAACCCGGCGCGCCGATGCAGCGCGGCGCCCGCCAGCGAGTTGTCGCATACCGGGCAGTGGTCCCGGTAGGCGAACACGTCCGAACTCACCCGGCAGGCCAGCACCGCAAGCCCGGCGACGGCGAATCCGCCCACTTCGCCGGCACGCAGCTCGGCCAGTTCGGGAACCGCGATCCAGCTTCCGGACCGGTCGCCGTTCGCGTGCACCCGTGCGAACAGTGAGTCGGCGGAGATCAGCCCCGCCGACTCCGTCTGCGCGACGACTTCGATGGACTCGATCTCCGGCGCCGCCGCGCGTACCGCGTCCTCGACGGCCAACTCCAGCGTCACCGACGAGGACGGGCAGCTGCGGCAACTGCCCGCCAGCTCCAAGCGAACCACGCCGTCGGAGATGCCGACCAGGCTGACGTCACCGCCGTGCGAACCGAGGTAGGGGCGCACGCTGTCCAGCGCCGTGCGTACCCTGGTGTGCACGTCATGCGGGTGTAACCCGTGCACGAGCAGCAGACTCGCGACCAGATCGTCGCGGGCCAGTCGCTCGATCGCCGCCGCGTCCAGCAACCCGAGCACGCGGGCCAGACCCGCGCCGTAGAGGTCGGCGACCTCACGCACCAACTGTTCGGCGCGCTCGCGGGCGAGAGTACCGCCCGCCGAACTCGCCTCCAGCAGCGTCTCGATGCGATCACCCGCCTCGCGCCACCGGCTGTCGGGCGTTGCGTTGTCCTGGCTGTCCGGGCGATCGTCCACCGTCATCTCCCGTCCCGTCGCCGGATCCGGACGCTCACTCCCCGGTGAGGGTCTGAGTCGGTGAGTGCAGTTTCTCCACTGTCTGTCCGTTGCCGAGATACATGTGCACGCCGCACGGCAAGCAGGGATCGAAACTGCGCACAGTGCGCATGATGTCGATGCCCTTGAAGTGCTCGCGGTCGTTCTCCTCGAAGATCGGCTGGCCCTGCACCGCGTCCTCATACGGACCCGGTGTACCGAAGCCGTCGCGCGGGCTGGCATTCCATGGCGTCGGCGGATACGGGTGATAGTTCGCGATCTTCCCGTCCCGGATCACCATGTGGTGCGACAGCACACCGCGCACCGCCTCGGTGAAACCGCAGCCGATGCTCTCGTCGGGCACCTCGAACTTCTCCCAGGTCTTGGTGTGGCCCGCCCTGATCTCCGCGAGGGCTTTCTCCGCGAAGTGCAGCGCGCAGGCCGCCGCGTACGCCTGGAAGTAGGTGCGGGCACGGTTGCGTTCGATCGTGTTGCTGCCCTGCGCGGGAATCTTCCATTCCAAGGTGGCCGGGCCTTTGACCGCGGTCTTGGGCAGGTTGATCTGCACGCTGTTCCCGGTCGCCTTCACGTAGCCGATGTCGACCAGGTTGGCCAGCGCCGTCGACCACAGCCGTGCCAGCGGGCCGCCGCCGGTGTCCAGGGCGAGGTGGTCGGCGCCGTCGAACCAGCGCGGCGACATCACCCAGCTGTATTTGTCTTCCAGGTCGCGCTTCTGCGGCTTGGGATTCGTGTGCTGGTTCCAGGGATGGCGCCGGTCCACCGGGTTGCCGAGCGGATCGGTCGGCACGAACATCTCCTGATCGGTCCAGTCCTCGTAATACGAACTGCCCAAATGGATTCGGATGCCGAGGTTGATATCCAGCAGGGAGGTGGTGCGAAGCTTCCCGTCCACCACGATGCCCGGCGTGACGAACATCTTGCGGCCCCAGTTCTCCATGTCCTTGTACTCGAAGTTGCAGACCTCGGGATCCTGGAACGAGCCCCAGCAGCCCAGCAGCGTGCGCCGCAGGCCGACCTGGTCGTAGCCGGGCAATGCCTCGTAGAAGAAGTCGAACAGGTCGTCGTGCATGGGCACGACCTTCTTCATGAACTCGACGTAGCGCATCAGCCGGGACATGTAGTCGGTCATCAGCTGAACCGTCGCGACGGTGCCCACACCGCCGGGATACAGCGTCGAGGGATGCACGTGCCTGCCTTCCATCAGACAGAACATCTCGCGGGTGGTGCGGCTGACCTGCAACGCCTCTCGGTAGAAATCGCCGGTGAACGGGTTGAGGGCCCGCATGATGTCGGCGATCGTGCGGTAGCCGTGGTCGCCCGCGTGCGGCGCCTCGGTGTTCTCCGCCCTGGCCAGCACGCCGGGATTGGTCTCCGCGACCATCTTCTCGCAGAAGTCCACACCGACCAGGTTCTCCTGGAAGATGTTGTGGTCGAACATGTACTCGGCGGCCTCGCCGAGGTTGACGATCCACTCGCCGAGGTGCGGCGGCTGAACGCCATAGGCCATGTTCTGGCAGTAGCACGAGCACGTCGCGTGGTTGTCCCCGCAGATACCGCAGATACGGCTGGTGATGAAGTGGGCGTCGCGCGGGTCCTTGCCGCGCATGAAGATCGAATAGCCACGGAATATGGACGAGGTGCTGTGGCACTCGACCACTTCGCGGTTCTCGAAGTCGATCTTGGTGTAGATGCCGAGGCTGCCGACGATCCGGGTGATCGGATCCCAGGCCATCTCGACGAGACGGTCCGGTTCGATCGTGCGGTGCGACGGCTCCGGGATGATCTGTGCCATCAGAGACCCTCCTACCAGGTGCGAGTCGCGCCGGTGTCCAGCTTCTGGCCCTTGTGCCGCCAGTGCGGCTCTTTGTCGACCGTGCGGGCGGTGATGTGACGGAGGCTGCGGATCACCGATCCGTAGAGCCCCGACGCGGCGGATGAGAACTTTCCGCCGGGCGGTTCATCCATGAACGGCATGAACTTGTCGGGGAATCCAGGCATAGTGCAGCCGATGCAGATACCGCCCACGTTCGGGCAGCCGCCCACGCCGTTGATCCACCCACGCTTGGGCACGTTGCACTTGACCACCGGGCCCCAACAACCCAGTTTCACAATGCATTTCGGCGAACCGTACTCGGTGGCGAACTCCCCCTGCTCGTAGTAGCCCGCGCGGTCGCAACCTTCGTGCACGGTCGCGCCGAACAGCCACTTCGGCCGCAGCGCTTCATCGAGCGGGATCATCGGCGCCTGTCCTGTCGCCAAGTAGAGCAGGTAGGTGAGCGTCTCCGACAGGTTGTCCGGCTGGATCGGGCAGCCGGGCACGCACACGATCGGAATGCCTGCTTTGCTCGTCCAATCCCAGCCGAGATAGTCGGGTACGCCCATCGCGCCGGTCGGGTTTCCCGCCATCGCGTGGATACCGCCATAGGTCGCGCACGTGCCTGCCGCTACCACGGCGGTCGCCTTGGGCGCGAGACGGTCCAGCCATTCGCTGGTCGTCATGGGCTGGCCGGTGGCGGGATTGTTGCCGAACCCGCACCAGTAGCCCTCCTCGTGGAGCTGCTCGTTCGGGATCGAGCCCTCCACCACCAGCACGAACGGATCGATCTCGCCGCGGTCGGCCTTGAAGAACCACTCCAGGAAATCGTCGGCGCCGCCATTCGGGCCGCACTCGAAATCGATGAGCGGCCAGTGCACGGCGATCTTCGGCAGGCCGGGAAGAGCGCCGAGGGCGATCTCTTCGACGCTCGGCTGAGTGGCCGCGGTCAGCGCGACCGAGTCACCGTCACAACTGAGTCCTGCGTTGATCCAGAGAACGTGGATCAATGTGTCCTCGGCTTGTACTGCTTCTCGTGTAGGCATCGGACTGCCACCTTCCGCAGCGGATCATCGGGAGCCGATCTCACCTTTCTCGAAGAAGGCCACCCGTCGATGTGATCCTTGTCACGTCATTTTAGAGCTCGCCCCATACGTTGCTCAAGGCCACGCCACCGGACCGGCGACGCTGCGCGGTGAGCCAGTCGTACCAGCGAGACAGCCCTTCTCCGGTGGTCACCGAGAGCGGAAGGACCTCGACACCGGGGTGTACCGAGGCGGCGTACGCACGACATCTGTCGAGGTCGAAATCGACGTAGGGCAGCAGGTCCATCTTGTTGACGAGCACCAGGCCCGCCGCCTGGAACATGTGCGGGTACTTCAGCGGCTTGTCGGTCCCCTCGGTCACCGAGATGATCACGACCTTGTCGCGCTCGCCGAGATCGAACAGCGCCGGGCAGACCAGGTTGCCGACGTTCTCGACGAACAACAGCGTGCCCGGCCCGGGATCGAGGGTCTCCAGCGCGCGATACATCATCTCGGCATCGAGGTGGCACCCCGCACCGGTGTTGATCTGGACGACGCGGCAGCCGGTCGCCCTGATCCGTTCGGCGTCCAGCAGCGTCGCCTGGTCGCCCTCGATCACCGCGATCGGCGTCTGACCGAACTCGCGGATGGTCCGCTCCAGCAGGGTCGTCTTGCCCGCACCAGGGGAACTGGTCATGTTGAGTGCCAGGATGTCGCGCTCGGCCAGCCAGGCCCGGTTGCGCCGCGCCAGTTCATCGTTCTTGGCGAGGACCTTCAATTCCAGGCTGACCGTCTCGGTGGCGGGCAGGTGGACGTGGTCCGCGCCATGTGGATGGTCGTGCTCGGACGAGTGGGCGTGGTCGTGCCCGTCGTCGTGGTGATGCTCGTGCGGGACGCGGATCACGGCCGCCGCATCGTCGCCACATCCACAGGTTGCGCACATCTCTCGCTCACCTCCATCGATCGGATACGCAGCTCGCGCCCGGACCGGATCTCCACATCGGCGCTGCCGCACGGACACAGCGGGATCGGATCGGCGAGCCGGAATTCGGCGCCGCAGCTGCGGCATGCCGCGACGCCCGGAATTTCCACGAGGATCAGCTCCGCCCCCGCCGCCACCGTCGCCTCGGCCGCCAGTTCGAAGCAGAACCGCATGGCCCCGGGCACGACGGCGCAGAGCGCGCCGACTTCGACGGTGACGGAGTACACCCGCCGTCCCGCCGCGTGCTCACAGACGGCGTCGATGACACTCTGGGTGATAGCCATTTCGTGCATCGCGGCCTCCGCTCCTCGAGAGGACTCTTCGAGGCTACTCCCGCGCCGAGGCCCGCCGTGCGAAAACAGCGACACCCTGGCAAATGCCGAGAATCCGGCGTGCGACGCACATGCCTGCCGCCGGAGCCCGGTCTCTCGCGCCAGCGAATGATCTCCTGCTGATCTCGGCCGGTGGGAAGAAGATGGCTCATACCGCTACGCCGAGGGGATGCGCCGGCATGCGGCAGGAGTCAGTCGCGGTTGACGGTCGCGAGTACTTTGCCGCTGTTCGCGTCGATGGTCACCTCGTGCTCCACACCGTCGGGGGTGACGAGTTCGACCTCCCACACCGCGCTGGCGCCGTCGGTGTCGAACTCGGCGGACTCAGTCCGGCCGCCGGGCACGGCTTCGACCGCTTTGTCGATGGCTTGCTGCCGGGTGATTCCGGGATCCGCGATCAACGACCAGTCCGTGGCGGTCGCGGAGAAGGAGACGGTGTGCCCGAATTTTTCGCCGGTGGCGACGACCCCGAGGGCGAGGCTCACGCCGGCGACGACGGCCACGGCGGCGGCGCCGACGAGGATCCAGCGAAGACCGGCGAACGCGCGGTGGAGAACGGTTGCCATGGTGAAACCTCCTGCGGGAGTGGTGCTCTCGAATGGAATCATCACTGTGGCAAAGCGAAGCTGAAGGCGAGCTGAAGCCACCTGAAGATCGCTTCAGGGACAGTCTGCCACCCTTGGGGGATGCGTCTGCTGATTGTGGAAGACGAGAAGCGTCTGGCCCTCGCCCTCGCAAAAGGGTTGTCCGCCGAGGGATTTGCCGTGGACGTCGTCCACGACGGCACCGAGGGACTGCACTCGGCCACCACCACCGACTACGACCTGATCATCCTCGACATCATGCTGCCGGGCATGAACGGCTACCGGGTATGCGCCACACTGCGCGACGCGGGCCATGAGACACCCGTGCTGATGCTTACCGCCAAGGACGGCGAATACGACGAGGCCGAAGGCTTGGACACCGGCGCCGACGACTACCTCAGCAAGCCGTTCTCCTATGTGGTGCTGCTTGCCCGCATCCGCGCCCTGTTGCGTCGCCGAACACGCGGCGGTGCACAGGTTTTGCGCATCGGCGATCTGATCGTGGACCCCAACACCCGCACATGCCGGCGCGGCGCACACGACGTGACACTCACCGCGAAGGAGTTCGCCGTCCTCGAGCACCTGGCCGTGCGCGCCGGGGAGGTGGTGTCGAAAGCCGATATCCTCCAGCATGTCTGGGACTTCGCCTACGACGGCGACCCGAATATCGTCGAGGTCTACATCAGCACGCTGCGCCGCAAGATCGACGCTCCGTTCGATCGCCGATCGATCACCACCGTCCGCGGCGCGGGCTACCGGCTGGTGGCCGACCGTGGTTGATCGACCGAGACGCAGTCGAGGGTGGTGGAGTTCGGTCCGGGCACGCACCACCGTCGCGGCCACCGCCGTCGTCGCGGTGGCCCTGACCGCTGCCGGGCTGGCGGTTCTCGCGGTGCTGCGGCACAACTTGGTCGAGAGTGCGAGTCTGCACGCGGAGACGACAGCCCGCGACGTGGCCACCCAGCTCGCGGCGAGCACCGACCTCACCCGGTTGAAGCTGCCCGACGCCGACAGCCAACCGGTGCAGGTTGTTTCGGCCGACCGCCGGGTATTGGCGGCCGACGACGACTTCCGCGGCCAACCGCCCATGGCCGACTTCGGCCCGTACTCGACGTCCCATGAAGACGAGGACGAGCCGGACAACGAGGTGGACGGCGACCAGGACGACGAGGACGACCAGGACGACGAGGACGGGCCGCCCACTGCCGCCACCAACGACCCGACCACCACCGAGGTCGTATTCGGTGATGTGCGGCTGACGGTGAACGGGGGCGAACCAAGCCCCTTCCGGGTGGCCGCGGTCGCGGCGACCACCGCGGGCGGGCAACCCGCCACGGTCTATGCCGGCGTCTCCCTCGACACCGCCGACAGCGCGGTAGCCGACGCGCGGCAAGCCATGCTGATCGGCCTGCCGCCGCTGCTCGCTGTGGTCGCCGGGGTGACCTGGCTGGTCACCCGCCGTGCCCTGCGCCCGGTGGAGTCGATCCGGTCCGAACTCGCGGAAATCATGGACGACGGCGACCTCTCCCGCCGCGTCCCGGAATCCGCCTCGCGCGACGAAATCGCCAGGCTCGCAACCACTACCAACGCCACGCTCGCCGCTTTGGAGGCCTCCGCGGAACGCCAGCGCCGCTTCATCGCCGACGCCGCGCACGAACTGCGCAGCCCCATCGCCAGCTTGCGCACCCAACTCGAGGTCGCCCAGGCACACCCGCACCTGCTCGAACTGGACGGCGTGATCGGAGACACCGTCCGGCTGGAACATCTCGCCGCCGATCTGTTGCTGCTGGCCCGGCTCGACGCGGGCGAGCAACCACGTGCGGACCGGGTCGACCTGGCCGCACTGATCCGTGACGAACTGGCCCATCGGGTCGGCGACCGGATCACCGTCGACACCGCTCTGCCGAACGACCCCGTCTTGGTCACCGGCAGCCGACTCCAGCTCGCTCGCCTACTGGGCAACCTCGTCGACAACGCCCAGCGGCACGCGACCAGCACCGTGCGAGTCGGCCTGCACCACACTGGCGATCACACCGCCGTGCTGGACGTCGCCGACGACGGTCCCGGCGTTCCGGAAGCCGACCGGGCCCGAATCTTCCAGCGTTTCGTCCGCCTGGACGATGCCCGCAGCCGCGACGAAGGCGGTGCAGGACTCGGCCTCGCCATTGTCCGCGACGTCATCGAACGGCACGGAGGCGATATCCGCGTAACCGACGGTATCGACAGCGGCGCCCGCTTCGTCGTCACCCTGCCCACGGTCGATGTGTGACTGCTCCCTGCACGCATCTGCCAAAGGAGTCCGCGAAGCGGAAATCACTTATATGAGAAACCAGAATCATCACGACACTGTCGAAACAGAACCGATACACGCGCAACCATCGATCCTTTTCCGCGCCTTTATATTTCATCATTTCGAGAAGGTGCTCGCCGCGGCAGAGCATTTCAGTAAGAAAATTTGCGCCCAGTTCGAATAACCGGAGAATCTGCCCGAGAAATGAGGCATTGCGCGCACGCCGACACTGGAGGATGGTGAGTATGTCCGGTGGCGCCACCGGGGCGCCGCCCTGACCAGGGCAGGAGGTGGCTCGTGTACGCACGTTCAAGCACAATTGCGGCCCAGCCGTCATCAATCGACAACGGGATCGCAAACCTCCGCGATGAAGTGATGCCGAATCTGTCCGAGATCGAGGGGTGGGTTGGCCTGTCGTTGATGGCAGACCGGGCATCAGGGCGCTGCATTGCCACAACCGCGTGGGAATCCGAGGGGGCGATGCATGCCAGCAGAGGGCGGGCCCAAGCACTGCGTGATGGTCTGGCCCACATGCTCAACGGCCCGGTAGAGCGGGTCGAAGAATGGGAAATCGCGGTTATGCACCGTGATCACCCGGCCGGCGACGGCGCGTGCACTCGCTGCGCGTGGCTGCAGACCGCTCCGGACAACATCGACCAGGTGATCGACACCTTCAAGGTGGGAGTGCTGCCGGAGACCGAGATGATCGACGGGTTCCGCAGCGCCAGTCTGTTCGTCGACCGGGCAACCGGCCGAGTGGTAGGTGCGACGGTCTGGGCGAGCCGCGAGGCGCTGGACAACAGCCGCGAAAAGGCGGATCAGATCAGGGCCGCGGCGACCCGGCGGATGGGTGCCGACGTGCTCGAGGTGGCGGAGTTCGACCTGGCTTTCGCTCATCTGCGCGTGCCCGAGATGGCTTGACATCATCCGTCATCCGGCCGCGAAGTGGGAGACTTCCCGGCCGGATGTCTTGATTCTTTGGAAACCGCCTCCTATCAGGCCAGTTTCAAGCTGCGACCGATGATTTCCTTCATGATCTCGGTGGTGCCGCCATAGATGGTCTGGACGCGGGCGTCCATATAGGCCTTGGCGATCGGGTATTCCTTCATGTAGCCGTAGCCGCCGTGCAGTTGCAGGCAGCGGTCGATCAAATCGAGCTGCTCTTCAGTGCTCCACCACTTGGCCATGGCGGCGTCCTCGGCGGTGAGCTCACCCTGGTTGAGCATTTCGATGAACTTGTCGACCATGAGGCGCACCGCGGTGGTCTTGGTGGCCAGCTCGGCGAGCACGAAGCGGGTGTTCTGCAGGGCGCCGATAGGCTTGCCGAACGCCTTGCGGTCGCGGACGTACTGAACGGTCATCTCCAGGCAGGCCTCCATCGCCGCGGCCGCCATGACGGCGATCGACAGGCGCTCCTGGGGCAGGTTGCGCATGAGGTGGATGAAGCCCATGCCCTCGGTGCCGAGCAGGTTCTTGCCGGGCACGCGCACGTCGGTGAAGCTCAGTTCGGCGGTGTCCTGTGCCTTCAGGCCCAGCTTGTCCAGGTTTCTGCCGCGTTCGAAGCCGGGCATGCCGCGCTCGACCACGAGCAGGCTGAAGCCCATGGCGCCCTTGTCCGGGTCGGTCTGTGCGACCACGATCACGATGTCGGAGTTGATGCCGTTGGTGATGAAAGTCTTGGCGCCGTTGAGGATCCAGTCGTCACCGTCGCGCACCGCGCGGGTCTTGATGCCCTGCAGGTCCGAACCGGTGCCCGGCTCGGTCATCGCGATCGCGGTGATGATCTCGCCGGAGCAGAAGCCCGGCAGCCAGCGCTGCTTCTGCTCGTCATCGGCCAGCTCCAGCAGGTAAGGGGCGATCACATCGTTGTGCAGAGCGAAGCCGAGACCGGAGTATTGACCGCGCACCGACTCTTCGGCGACGATGGCGTTGTAGCGGAAGTCCTCGACCCCGCCGCCGCCGTACTCCTCCGGCATGGCCATGCCGAGGAAGCCCTGCTTGCCCGCCTCCAGCCAGACCTCGCGGTCGACGATGCCCTGCTCTTCCCACTTCATGTGGTTCGGCGCGACATGCTGATCGAGAAACTTGCGGTACGACTCCCGGAAGAGTTCGTGTTCGGGTTCGAACAGTGTGCGCTGCACGCCAACCTCCTAGTGACCCACACCAGCCGGACCGAACCGGCCTTCGTTGCCACATACGCTACCCGGAAGGGGAATCCGTGTTCACTTCTGGGCCCGAAGCCTTCCCTCACCTGGCCTGGGGGCCGTGACTTCGGAACGTCGAGCGAGATTCTCGGCAAACACGCAAAGGTCGCGGTGCCGACCCCGGTCATCTCGAAATGATTGCGAATCCGGTTCTCAGACGCTCAGCCAACCACGCAGACGACCGACCAAGGTGCGCCCCTGGTCGCGCTCACGTTCGGCGAAGAGGAACGTCATCTCCTCCTCCAGCGCCTTGCGCACCACGTCGCGCAATTCCTTGGCCGCCGCGTGCATGTCGTCGGCTTCGCGCCAGGGCGCAGGGTCGATCGGGGCGCCTACGGAGAAGTAGAAGCGCTCCGGGCGCGGGATAACGGTGGGGCCGACGCCGCGGATGAGCGGAGGGGTGAGATCGGGGCTGAGCCCGAGGGCTTCGACGGTCGAGCGCAGTGGGCGCAGAACCGGATGATCGCCGTCGACGACGATGTCGTAAGCGTCATCGACGCCGATCATGGCGACCGGGACGATCGGGGCACCCGCCTCGATGGCCATGCGAGCGAAGCCGGTGCGACCTTCCCACTTCAGCAGGTACTTCTCGTTCTTGCGGCGCACCGCCTCGCGACCGCCGCCCGGGAAGACCATGACGACCTCGCCCCGCCGGAGCAGGGCAAGACAGTTGCCCCGGGTCCCGCGCACCGCACCGTAGTAGTGCAGGAGGTGGCGCAGTCCGGGGACATTGATCAGCACGTTCTCGGCCAGGCCGCGGATCAGGCGGCCACGGCGGCGCAGCACCTCGGGCAGCAGCAGCGGTGCGTCGATGCCGCCCATCAGGTTGTGGTTGCCGACCAGCAGCACCGGGCCGTCGACGGGAAGGTTCTCCAGGCCGTAGAAGCGCGGGCTCGTCCACGCGCGCAGCGGCGCCAGCAGGGTGTCGAGCACCCGCAGATCGGTGTCGGTCAGCGAAACTGACAGTGGCGCACCGTCACTGAGCACCGGATCGGCGCTCTCGGCACCGGAATGCCGATCGCCGGAAACGGCGGATCCGGGGCGGTCGTACGACATGTACCCTCCTGCTGTCGATGCGTCGACGATATAACGAAATCGACTGTGTCGCATTCGACGTGCCAGTCGTCCGCCGACACATCCGACCAGTTCGGGCGTTCGCACCGACGACCCCGTAGCGATTCCGCGGGCAACGGCTGACGCGACATCCGCACGGCCGCTCGCGCCTGAGCCCGATGTGAATCCACCCAGACCACCCACGAGATCCTGCGCGGTCGGCGAGATCCACCAGGACAGACCGGCGACCTTGTCGCTACCCGGACGAATGCCCGTCGGTGTCCGGCGCACCGGCCGTTCCCGCGTGCGCGTACGCCGAGAGGGCCGCGGCTAGGGCGTGCGGGACGCGGGCACGAACGCGGGTTCCGCCCTCCTCGTGGCCGGAGGTCAGGATGCGGCCGTCGGCGTGGATGCGGGCGAGCAGGTCGCCCCGCGTGTACGGCAGCAACACGCTGATCTCCACGTCCAGCCCACCGAGCAGTTCGGCGAGGCGCGCGCGCAGTGCGTCGATGCCGAGACCGGTGTGGGCCGACACGAACGAGGCGTCGGCGAGCAGTCCGCGCAGGTGGGTGCGCTCCATCGGATCGATCGCGTCGATCTTGTTGACCACGAGCAGTTCCGGCGGGGCAGGCGCGCCGGATTCCTTGATCACATCCGTCACCACTTCGCGGACCGCTTTGATCTGTTCGGCGGGCAGCGCGTCGGAGCCGTCGACCACGTGCAGCAGCAGGTCGGCGCCGGTCACCTCCTCCAGGGTGGAGCGGAACGCCTCGACCAGTTGGGTCGGCAGATGGCGAACGAAGCCGACGGTGTCGGTGAAGACGACCTCGCGCCCGTCATCCAGGCCGGCTCGGCGGGTGGTCGGGTCCAGGGTGGCGAACAGCGCGTCCTGCACCAGCACGCCGGAGCCGGTGAGGGCGTTCATCAGGCTCGACTTGCCTGCGTTGGTGTAGCCGATGATCGCCACCGACGGGATGCCGCTGGAGTTGCGGCGCGCGCGCATGGTGTCACGCGCGGTCTTCATCTCACGAATATCGCGGCGCAGCTTGGCCATTCGCTCGCGAATACGGCGGCGGTCGGTTTCGATCTTGGTCTCACCGGGACCACGCAGGCCCACGCCGCCGTTGCTGCCCGCGCGGCCGCCGGCCTGACGGGACATGGACTCACCCCAGCCGCGCAGGCGCGGCAGCATGTACTCCATCTGGGCCAGCGAGACCTGCGCCTTACCCTCGCGGGAGGTCGCGTGCTGGGCGAAGATGTCCAGGATCAAGGCGGTCCGGTCGATCACCTTCACCTTGACCACCTTCTCCAACGCGGTCAGCTGCGCGGGGGTCAGCTCACCATCGCAGATCACGGTGTCCGCACCGGTCTCCAGCACCACGGAACGCAGTTCGTCGGCCTTGCCGGAGCCGATGTAGGTGGCTGGGTCCGGCCGGTCGCGGCGCTGGATCAGCGCCTCGAGCACCTCGGAGCCCGCGGTCTCGGCCAGCGCGGCCAACTCGGCCATGCTCGCCTCCGCCTGCATGGCGGTCCCGGTGGTCCAGACACCGACCAGTACGACGCGTTCCAGGCGCAGCTGGCGATACTCGACCTCGGTGATGTCGGTGAGCTCGGTGGACAGACCCGCCACACGACGCAGCGAGCTGCGGTCCTCCAACTGCAGTTCGCCGACCGTCGGGTCGGCAGACCAGCCGGAGCGGTTCATCCGAGCAGCGTGCTCGGCGACGACATCGCCGGTCACAGTGTCATCGAACTCCTCGGCGGCACCATCGCTCGCGGCCGCCGGGGTGAATTGGTACGTCTTCGATTTCCTCATACGCCATCCATGCTGCCAGAAAACAGCGGCAGGTTCACTCGGTTATTTCGCGGACCCGCGCAGCTCACATGCCATCCCACCAGGAGAAGGCGAGTCGGCCGGTAGCCACCAGAACGGAAGGTCCGCGTAGCCACGCCGTGCCGTTCTCCAGTCCTACGGTCACCTCGCCGCCCGGCACACGGACGGTCGCCCGGCCGGTGTCCTCGGCGATCCGGAAGCCTTCGGCGGCCAGTGCCGCGGCCGCCGCGGCGACGGTTCCCGTTCCGCACGAGCGTGTTTCGCCGACGCCGCGCTCGTACACCCGCATGTCGACCGAGCGATCGGCGTCCAGCGCCGTGACGATCTCGACGTTCACGCCGTGCGGGAACAGGTCGGGATCGAAGCCGGGCGGCACGGTCAGGTCGAGCTTGCCGAGGGCTTCCGACGACAGTCCGGGATCGACGCACGCCAGATGCGGGTTGCCCACATCGATGCCGATCCCCGCCATCGCCCAGCCCGCGACAGTCGCGGTCGATTCGCCCAGTTCGCGCACCCGCCCCATGCCGACGGTAACATCACCCGTGACCAGGTCCCCGGCGTGCACGGTGACTGGTCGCGCCCCTGCGCGGCTGCCGACGACGTAGCGGTCGCGGGTCTCTAGTCCCGACGCCGCCAGGTAGTGGGCGAACACGCGCACGCCGTTGCCGCACATCTCGGCGATCGAGCCGTCGGCATTGCGGTAATCCATGAACCAGTCGTCGGCGCCGACACCCTCCGGGATCTCTTCGAGCACACCGGCGGCCCGCAGCGCACCGGCTCTGGCGACCCGCAGCACGCCGTCCGCACCGATCCCACGCCTGCGATCGCACAGCGCGCTGACCCGCTCGGGGGTCAGGGCCAGACCCACCTGTGGGTCTGGCAGCACCACGAAGTCGTTCTCGGTGCCGTGCCCCTTGGTGAATTCGATGTCCGGCACGTGCGATATCTCCCTCTTGTCGTCACTTGGCAAACGTCCGGCGCTGCCGGGAAATTTCGTAGAGGGCCACCGCTGCCGCCGACGGCGCGCCCAGCGAGCTTGCGGTGCCGCCCATCGGGATGTGCACCATGTCGTCGCAGGTCTGCTGCCAGGCCGCGCTCATCCCACTGGTCTCGTTGCCGACGACGAGGATCGTCGCCTCGGTGAAATCGTGATCGTAGGCAGCGCGGGGTCCCTTCTCATCGGTGCCGACGATCCGCGTCGGAATGCCGCGGAGCACCTGGCGGTCGCGGAACTCGCGCACCTGGGCGGGTCCGGCGGCACGAATCACCGGCACGGAGAACAGCGAACCCGTCGACGCGCGCACGGTCTGCGGGTCGTACTGATCGGCACCGTGCCCGGTGACGATGACGCCGCTGGCGCCGAAGGCGTCGGCCGACCGGATCAGCGTGCCGAGATTGCCGGGCGAGTTGGGGCGGTCGAACACCACGACCACCGGTGCGTCCTCCCCCGGCTCACCCGGTTCGAAGGTCTCCAGTTCCGGCTGTCTGGACATCGCGACGGCCACCAGTTCCGGTATGCCGCTGGACTTTTCGCCGAGTTCGGCCATCAGCTCCGGCACCAGGCCGACCTGCGGCACTCCGCTGGCGTCCAACAGCTCGCGCGCCCAGCTGGACAGGTCGGGCGCGCCGAGGCGGTAGAGCAACGTCTCCAGCGGCCAGTCGTTGGCGACGGCCTGGGTGATCGGTCGAACCCCCTGGACCAGGAACCGGCCGTCGCGGTGGCGCTTGGTCCGGTTGTTCAGATAGGCCTGCCACACCTGGACCGAGGCGTTGCGGGTGCTCACACGTCGGGTCACTGCGTCCGTTCTTTCTCGTCGAGCAGGGCGAGCGTCGTCGCCAACAGATCCGGGGCGGCACCGTCCACCCAGCGCACCCGGGCATCCCGCCGGAACCACGAGCGCTGCCTGCGGACGTAGCGGCGCGTGCCGATCAGAGTGCGTTCCCGCGCGTGGCTCAGGTCGTATTCGTTGTCCAGATAGGACAGGACTTGTGCGTAGCCGATGGCGCGCCTGGCTGTGACGCCGTCGCGGAGGCCGCGCTCGATCAGGCCGCGCACCTCCTCGACGAGTCCGCCCGCGAACATCAGGGCGGTGCGCTGCTCGATGCGCGCGTCCAGGGCCGCGGTCTCGCGATCGACGCCGATGATGACAGTGCCCCACCGCGGCTGTCCGATACGCGGTGCCGATGCGGCGAATGGACGGCCGGTGAGCTCGACGACCTCGAGCGCGCGCACCAGGCGGCGGCCGTCGGTGGGCAGGATGGTAGCCGCGGCCACCGGATCGGCTTTCCGCAGCGCCGCGTGCACCGACGCGACGCCGCCGTCGGCGAGCACCGCCTCCCAGCGCGCCCGCACGGCCGGATCGGTCGCCGGGAAATCCCACTGGTCCAGCAGCGCCTGGACGTACATCATCGAGCCGCCGACGATGATCGGCACCCGCCCTCGGTCCATGATCGCGGCGACGTCGGCGCTCGCCGCGGCCTGATAAGCCGCGACGGACGCGGTATCGGTTACCTCCAGCACATCGAGCTGGTGGTGCGGAATGCCGCGCCGCTGCGCGACCGTCAGTTTCGCGGTGCCGACGTCCATGCCGCGGTAAAGCTGCATCGCGTCGATGTTCACGATCTCGCCGCCGAGCCGTTCGGCCAGGTCGAGGGCGAGGTCGGACTTGCCGGTGGCGGTCGGACCGACGACCGCGATCGGACGGATGCGTGCGCCGGTCACGGGACGTCCTCTCCCGAGGGCCGCCAGAGGCTCACGTGGTAGCCGACACCGAACGGCGCGTCGCGGTAGCGCGTCTCGACCACCGGATCGGTGTGGAACAGCCCGGCCAGCATTTGGTGAGCCGGGCGGCCGGAGAGGCCCAGTTCGGCGCACAGCGCCGGGTCGAGCGCGTGGATTCCGGCGCGGTCGCCTGCGGTCAGGGCGCGATCGAGTTCGTTTTGCACCGCCTCGGCCCGTTCGTCGAGGTAGCCGGGCGCTTTGGTGGACAGGGTGGCCGCGCCGTCGGCGACCACGAGCACGCCGCGCGGCGCATCGTCGGCGTCCAGCTCGGCGCGCAGCTTCGTCCCCAGTTCGGCGCAGCGATCGGGTCGCGCGTCCGCCGACAGGATGTGTGCCTCGGCGACCGCCTCGGGCGCGACCCGCCCACGCAACCACCCGGCGATCAGCGCGGGCAGCGGAAGCCAGGGATCGGCCCCGGACCGGCCGGCGAGCGCGGCGGCGGAGAGTCCGACCCGCACGTCGACGCCGAACCCGCGGAATGTGCCGACCGTTTCCGGCCCGAGCACACCGGTCTCGGCGCCCGCACCGAGCACCGTCCACCGGCCCGTCACGGCCGCAAGGACATTCACCGCGTCCACCACCACGGCCCGCAGCACGGCGCGCGGATCGGGTTGGTCGATTCCCGACGCGTCCGCCACGCCGCCACACAGCTCGGGCACCAGGATCGGCGGCGAAGGAACCAGGGCGGCGATGGAGAACACGTCGTAACCGTAGTCGTTGCCGAGACCGCGGGTACTTTCCGGCTTCGAGTGTCTCTGCCGGAAACACCGCCGAGATTGATAGTGTTCGAGAAGCTACAACCCAGGTCATCAGGGGTTGCAATCCCCCGGATTTAGGCGTGGATCGATGGTCACAGGAGCTCGGACCGGGTTCAATGGGATGAGCTAGGGCGTAACCAGGCAGCCGTGACGCGCGGCAGGGACGAGGAAAAATGACCGACAGCAACGGAACCGCGAAAACCGGCCCGGGCAAGATGCCGCGCACTTCCGGTGCCCCGAAACCCGGCGGCTCGATTCCACCCCCCAAGCCGCACGCGGTCAAACCCGCCCCGGGCCCCGCCCAGCAGCATCCGCATCCCGTCGTCGTGCCCACCGTCTCCGATCCCAGCAGGTGGGGCCGGGTCGACGAGGACGGCACCGCGTGGGTGAAGACCGCCGAGGGCGAACGCCAGGTCGGCTCCTGGCAGGCGGGCGACGCCGCCGAAGGCCTGGCTCACTTCGGCCGCCGGTTCGACGATCTGGCCACCGAGGTCGCCCTGCTGGAGGCGAGACTGGCCGCGGGCGCGGACGCACGCAAGACAAAGGCCGCCGCCGTCACGCTGGCCGAATCGCTGCCGACCGCCGCCGTCATCGGCGACATCGATGGGCTCGCCCAGCGTTTGCGGGCCATCGCCGAGCACTCCGAGGAGGCTGCGGCGCACGCCAAGGAGGAGAAGGAGCGCGCCCGCCACGAACACACCGAACGCAAGGAGGCGCTGGCGGCCGAGGCGGAAAAAATCGCTGCCGAGTCCACCCAGTGGAAGGCCGCCGGCGATCGGTTGCGCGAGATCCTCGACGAGTGGAAGTCCATCCGCGGCGTGGACCGCAAAGTCGACGACGCGCTGTGGAAGCGATACTCCAAGGCGCGCGAGGCGTTCAACCGCCGCCGCGGCGCACACTTCGCCGAGCTGGATCGCGAACGCGCGGCCGCGAAGTCCCGCAAGGAAGAGCTGTGCGCGCAGGCCGAGGAACTGTCCGGCTCCACCGACTGGGTAGGCACCGCGGGCGTCTTCCGTGATCTGCTCACCGAATGGAAGGCCGCTGGTCGCGCCCCACGCGAGGCCGACGAAGTACTGTGGCGGCGCTTCAAGAGCGCGCAGGACGTGTTCTTCGCCGCCCGCAATGCCGCCGTCTCCGAGCGTGACGCCGAGTTCGAACAGAACGCGACGGCCAAAGAGGAGCTGCTGCGCGCCTACGGCCGCATCGACCCGTCCGCCGACCTGGACAGCGCCCGCACCGCGCTGCGCGAGCTGCAGGACAGGTGGGATGCCATCGGCAAGGTGCCGCGCGAGCGCATGCAGGAACTGGAAGGCAAGCTGCGCGCTATCGAGAAGCGCGTCCGCGACGCCGTCGATGCGCAGTGGCGGCGCACCGACCCGGAGGCGATGGCCCGCGCGGCCCAGTTCCGCGAGCGGGTGGCCCAATTCGAGGAGCAGGCCGCCAAGGCGCAGGCCGCGGGCAACACCCGAGACGCGGAGAAAGCGCTGGAGCAGGCCAAGCAGTGGCGCGAATGGGCCGAGGCCGCCGAAGGCGCTGTGAGCAACCGCTGATCCCTGGCAACGACGGTGGCCCCTCCCGATCGGGAGGGGCCACCGTCATCTGATCTCGTCGTGTCAGGATTCGCCGGAACGGCGACGGCGGTCGCGCTCCTCCGCGGCCGCGGCGGCGTTGCGGCGCTGCTCTTCGGCCGCCAGGTGCAGGGCGGTGCGGCTCCACACCACGCGCACCCAGTGGAAGGTGAGCACGATCGCGACGATGGCCCCGAGGATCAGCCCGACGCCGGGGCCCGCACCGTGGTAGTTGCCCAGGCCGGGGGTCTGGCGGTGCCAGATCGAGAAGATGCCGAACGCGCTCGCGACAGCGCTGCCCGCGACCGCGATCCAGGCCAGCACCCAGCGGCGGGTCATCAACGCCAGCGTCGAGAAGCCGATGCCGAAGACGACGAGAAACCACACGAAGACGCGGGACGGCAGCCCGATGTGCTCGATTCGCGCCGCGTCGGTACCGAGCAGCACGTCGAATCCACGTGCCGCGCCCGCATGCGGCAGAACCAGCGACAGCAGCAACAGGAACACCGCGCCCGCCACCACCATGGCGCGCACGCCGGGGTCGATCTCGCCGGCGATCCGCCGCTCGACGGCATCGAGATCATCGCGGAATTGTTCGAAGTCGCTTGTGCCATCCACCGAGTTCACCGAGTCCTCGTTTCGTTCGTCGTTCGCTGGACCATCCGCGGGGTTGGTCGTCCCGCCCGGCCCCGGGGTTCCCGCGGACGCGCTCCGCTCGTCGCCGGACGCGGAATCGGCTCCCGCGGCGCCGTTCTTTTCCGGCCCGGTGCTCATCCGCCGCAGCCGGTCGAGCAGCCCGCGGCCGCCGGTTCCGGGGCGGGCGCGCCGACGCGGGGCAGGCCGAGACCGACGCCGATGGGCTCGGTCTTCGGGGTGACGCCGCGCTCGTGCGCGTCGCCGGCGCGGGTGCGGCGGTGGGTCTTGATCGCGGCGTCGGCGATCAGGTGGTGCGGAGCGGCCTCGGTGATGTCGACGGTGACGAGATCGCCGGGGCGGATGGGCTCGGCGGTCCCACCGGGCCGGAAGTGCACCAGCCTGCCGTCGCGCGCGCGCCCGCTCATCCTGGCGGTCGCGGCGTTCTTCTTGCCCGCCCCCGCTGCGACAAGTAGCTCGACCTCGGTACCGACCAGCGCTTGATTCCCCGTCAGGGAGATCTCCTCCTGCAGCGCGATCAGCCGGTCGTAGCGCTCCTGCACGACGGCCTTTGGCAGCTGGCCGGGCATATCGGCGGCGGGTGTACCGGGTCGCTTGGAGTACTGGAAGGTGTACGCGCTGGTGAAGCGCGCCTGCCGGACCACGTCCAGGGTCTCCTGGAAGTCCTCCTCGGTCTCGCCGGGGAAGCCGACGATGATGTCGGTGGTGATCGCCGCGTGCGGCATCGCGGCACGCACCTTGTCGATGATCCCGAGATAGCGGGCCTTGCGGTAGGAGCGACGCATGGCTTTGAGTACCCGGTCCGACCCGGATTGCAGCGGCATGTGCAGCTGCGGGCAGATGTTCGGGGTCTGGGCCATCGCCTCGATCACGTCATCGGTGAACTCGGCCGGGTGCGGTGAGGTGAAGCGGACCCGCTCCAAGCCCTCGATGGCACCACACGCGCGCAACAGCTTGGCGAACGCGCCACGGTCGCGGGGCTCGCCGGGGTCGGCGAACGAGGCGCCGTAGGAGTTCACGTTCTGTCCGAGCAACGTCACCTCGAGCACGCCCTGATCGACCAGCGCCTGCACCTCGGCGAGCACGTCGCCAGGGCGACGGTCGACCTCCTTGCCGCGCAGCGAAGGCACGATGCAGAAGGTGCAGGTGTTGTTGCAGCCGACCGAGATCGACACCCAACCCGCGTAGGCGGATTCGCGCTTGGCGGGCAGCGTGGACGGGAAAGCCTCCAGCGACTCCAGGATCTCCACCTGGGCTTCCTGGTTGTGCCGCGCCCGCTCCAGCAGTACCGGCAGCGAGCCGATGTTGTGCGTGCCGAACACCACATCCACCCATGGCGCCTTGCGCACCACGACATCGCGGTCCTTCTGGGCCAGGCAGCCGCCGACGGCGATCTGCATGCCAGGGCGGTCCGCCTTGATCGGCGCCAGATGCCCCAGGGTGCCGTAGAGCTTGTTGTCGGCGTTCTCGCGCACCGCACAGGTGTTGAAGACGACGAGATCGGCCGTCGCGCCGAGCTCGGCCTTCACGTATCCCGCGTCCTCCAGCAACCCCGATAAGCGTTCGGAATCGTGCACGTTCATCTGACAACCGAAGGTACGGACCTCGTAGCTGCGTGCTGTGCCCTCGACGGGCGCCGGAGACAACCCTGCCTGTCCGATCGAATCCACCCGTCCAGGGTACGGGTCCGCGTCTGGCGGGTTTCGTGGGCATCACCGCAGAAACCAGGGCGCCTGGGTAGGGAAACCGTAAGTTACGGCCACGTGTCGATTCGGCGCGGCGTGACGGCGTGTCGCAGAAACTCGGGCAAATTTCCAGAATCCGCTTAAGGTCATTGACCATGACCGACGACGCCGCCGCGCCCGACACGACCGGGAACGCTTCGACCGGGGACGTCAGCGCCGCCACCAGCGCGCCGCCGATGATCTCGATGCGCAGTGTGGACAAATATTTCGGCGACCTGCACGTACTCAGGGACATCAATCTCGAGGTCCCCAAGGGACAGGTCGTCATCGTTCTGGGCCCCTCGGGTTCCGGAAAATCGACGCTGTGCCGCACCATCAACCGGCTGGAACCGATCGACTCCGGTGACATCGCCATCGACGGTGTCCCGCTGCCCGCCGAGGGTCGAGCGCTGGCCGCGCTGCGCGCGGACGTCGGCATGGTGTTCCAGTCGTTCAACTTGTTCGCGCACAAGACGATCGTGGAGAACGTCATGCTCGCGCCGATCAAGGTCCGCAAGGCCAAAAAGGACGACGCGCGCACCCGCGCCATGGAATTGCTCGACCGAGTAGGCATCGCCAATCAGGCGGACAAGTACCCGGCCCAGCTGTCCGGCGGGCAGCAGCAGCGCGTCGCCATAGCCCGCGCGCTCGCGATGAATCCCAAGGTGATGCTGTTCGACGAGCCGACCTCCGCGCTGGACCCGGAGATGGTCAACGAGGTGCTCGAGGTGATGGTGTCGCTGGCCAAAGAGGGAATGACCATGCTGGTGGTCACCCATGAGATGGGCTTCGCCCGCCGGGCCGGGAATCGGGTGCTGTTCATGGCCGACGGCCTGGTGGTGGAGGACGCGACACCGGACACCTTCTTCACCGCGCCGAAGTCCGACCGCGCAAAAGACTTCCTCGGCAAGATATTGAGCCACTGAACTGCCCGATAGCAACACCGCACTGCCGGACCGAACTGCCGAACAGCAACACCGAACTGCCGAACAGCAACACCGAACTGCCGAACAGCAACACCGAACTGCCGGATAGCAAGACCGAACTGCCGGATAGCAAGACCCACTAGAGGGAGAAGGAACTCGATGAGGATCAACCGTGCCCTGCGACTCGGTATCGGGGCGATCGCCCTGACACTCGCGGCCGCGACCGCCACCGCGTGTGGCGGCGGCGGTGACAAATCCGCCCTGGACCACGCCAAGGACGGCAAGCTCACCATCGGCATCAAGTTCGACCAGCCGGGTCTCGGACTGCGCAACAAGGATGGCTCCTACAGCGGCTTCGACGTCGAGGTCGCCAAGTACGTGGCAGGCAAGCTCGGCGTGCAGCCCGGGAACATCACCTGGAAGGAATCCCCCTCCAGCCAGCGCGAGACGCTGATCGAGAACGGTCAGGTCGACTACATCGTCGCCACCTACTCGATCAACGACCAGCGCAAGGAGAAGGTCGATTTCGCCGGTCCGTACTACGTCGCGGGACAGTCGCTGCTGGTGCGTGCCGACAACACCGACATCACCGGCCCTGACAGTTTGAAAGGCAAGAAGGTCTGCTCGGTGAAGGGCTCCACACCCGCCCAGAACATCCAGAAGAACTTCCCCGACACCCAGCTGCAGGCCAACGACACCTATTCGCTGTGCCTCGAGGGACTACGCGCGGGTTCGTGGGACGCGGTGACGACCGACGACATCATTCTGGCCGGCTACGCCGCGCAGAGCACTGGGGCGTTCAAGCTCGTCGGCAAGCCGTTCACTACGGAGAACTACGGCATCGGCCTGAAGAAGGGTGACAAGGAACTCCGCGATCAGGTCAACAACGCGATCGAGGCGATGATCGCCGACGGGTCATGGAAGAAGGCGTTCGACACGACTGTCGGCGCCTCCGGCTACCAGCCGCCACAGCCGCCGACGGTGAACCGGTACTGAGTTCGGTTCGTCTTCCACCCGAGCCCGGGTGGCCCGGCCCCAACCCGGGCCGGGCCTCCCGCCGCACTTCCCTTGACCATCGAGACCCGATCGGAGGGACGCGTCCGCCGTGTTCGACCTGATCTCGAGGTATGACACCAAAATCCTCGAAGCCTTCTGGGTGACCATCAAACTGACCGTGCTGTCGGCGATCGGCGCGCTGATCCTCGGCACGATCGTCGCCGGACTGCGCGTTTCCCCCGTGCCGGTCGCGCGGTGGGTCGGTACCGCCTACGTCACCATTTTCCGCAACACCCCGCTCACGCTGATCATCGTGTTCATGTCGCTGGGCCTCTACACCACGATGGGCTGGCGGCTCGCGGGTGAGGGGCCGGATTCGGTGGCGCAGAACAACTTCCGCTTCGCCGTTATCGGCCTGAGCATCTATACCGCCGCGTTCGTCTGCGAGTCGCTGCGCTCGGGCATCAACACCGTGCCGATGGGCCAGTCCGAGGCGGGCCGCTCGCTCGGCTTCGGCTTCGTGCAGAATCTGCGGCTCATCGTGCTGCCGCAGGCGTTTCGCTCGGTCATCGCCCCGCTGGGCAGCGTGCTGATCGCGCTGACCAAGAACTCCACCATTGCCTCGGCCATCGGCGTTGCCGAAGCCGCGACCCTGATGGCGGAGATGAACGAGACCGAGGCCGCCGTGCTGGCTATCGGCGCGATCTTCGCGCTCGGCTTCGTGATCCTGACCCTCCCGACCGGCCTGTTCTTCGGCTGGCTGGCCAAGCGATACGAGGTGGCCCGATGAGCGAGCGAATCATGAACACAGCCGCGGATGCGGTCATGCCGGAGCCGAGCGTCAGCGAGGCGGGGGCATGACCACAGGCCCTTCGGTCCTGTTCGACGCCCCAGGCCCGAAGGCACGGCTGCGCAACAACATCTTTTCGGTCCTGGTCGGGGTCGCGGTGCTCGCGGCGGGTTGGGTGCTCTACCGCGGCTTCGCCGACAAGGGGCAGTTCACCACCGAGAAGTGGAAGCCCTTCCTGGATGCCGAGGTCTGGTCGACCTACCTGCTGCCCGGTGTGCGGGGAACCATCGTCGCCGCGCTGCTGTCGATCGTGTTCGCGTTGGTCCTCGGCATGGTCTTCGGCATACTTCGGCTGTCGGAGCACCGGGTAATGCGCTGGATCGCGGGCGCGATCGTCGAGGTGGCGCGTGCGATCCCGGTGCTGATCCTGATGATCTTCCTGTTCGCGGTGTTCTCCGACTACAAGGTCTTCAAGTCCGACGATCTCGCGCTCGCGGCCGTCGTCACCGCGCTGACCATCTACAACGGTTCGGTTATCGCCGAGATCGTGCGCGCGGGCATCCTGGCACTGCCGAAGGGGCAGACCGAGGCGGCCGTCGCGCTCGGCATGCGCAAGGGCCAGCTGATGCGGTTGATCTTGCTGCCGCAGGCGATCACCGCGATGCTGCCCGCGCTGATCTCGCAGATGGTCGTCGCACTGAAGGACTCGGCACTCGGTTACCAGATCACCTACGTCGAGATCGTGCGTTCGGGCCAGCAGCTCGGCGCGGCCGAACAGAACACCGTTCCGGCGCTGATGATCATCGCGGTCATCATGATCGCCCTCAACAGTGCGCTGACGCTGGTGGCGACCAAGCTGGAACGGCGGCTGCGGGCGCGCAAACGCGGCAAGGGTGGCGCGGCCGTGGTGGCCGCGGACTCCATCCTCACCGACGCGGCGCCCGGCGTCGACATCGGGAAGAAGGCGTGAGCATCGATCACCGAACGTCCGAGAAGTACCCGGCCGGGACGGCGAGCGCTGGATGAGGTGATCGGTTCCAGCGCACCGGCGCCGATCCCGAGCTGACCGAGGACGCGGGCGCGACCATCCTCGGGGATACGGCGAGTAAGCAGCGGCGGTGCGCGTCGGTGGTTTCGCGCTGCCAAGCTCGGGCCGTAGCGACAACTATGTCGACACCGAGGTTTCGGTGGCAGGTGTGCGGCGAGTGGCGATCAGACACAGTGCGGATATCGCGGTCAGAGTGGGGGCGACAGCGAAACCGGCGATCAGGCTGGTGTGGTCGGCCATGGTGCCGAGCAGGAAAGGGGAAGCCAGCACCACCACGCCGCCGAGCAGCTGGGCGTGAGCGTTTGCGACGTCGGTGCGGTTCGACGCGGCAGCCAACGCCAATGCCAGCACCAGTGGGAACTGGTTGGCGATGCCCAGTCCGGTGGCGAACAACCCGATCACCGCCACCGCGGCGGTTGTGCTGAACAGCAGCGTGAGCAATCCGGCCAGGGTGATCATCAGCGACCAGCCGACGAGGACAACGGTGCGGCCCGGACGGCGGGTGAGCCGGGCGCCTGCGACGCGGCCGAGCAGAATGCCTGCGTAGAACGCCGTCATAGCTGTCGCAGCCACCGAGATCGACATGTTCGTTGTGGCAATGAGCAATTCGGTGCCGAAGTAGACCACACAGAATTCCACGCCTATACCGACGGCCACCAGTACACACAACAGCCGACACGTCCAGGGCAGTACAGACCAGCGATTCCCGCCCTGGCGGACGACGGTGTGCTCTGCCGCCGGGAAGGATTCCCGGCGGCAGAGCAGATACAGCACAACCATGCCCACGGCGGGCACTGCCATACCGGTACGCCAGGTGGCTGGGGTGGACTGCAGGATCCCGAGCGCCAGTGGCGCCAGCACTGCGGCCGCGCCGGCTCCGATATTGGACTCCACGAATGCGATGTCTCGGCGTGGGCCGTGCCGATCGGCAAGCACCGATTGGGTCGTGGTCTGCACCGTGGTGCCGGCACATCCCATGACCAACGCCGCCACGAGCGTGGGTGCGATGCCGTGGCTGAGGGTGAACATCGCCGCACCGCAGGTAGTCACCAGCGCCGACCACCACAGCAGCACACGCCGCTCGACCCGGGCGGCCAGAGCCGGGAAAACCAGCCCGGCCAGGATCGACCCGGCCGCCCACAGTGCGGAGTACACACTGATCATCGTGTAGGAGAAGTCGAGCTCGGCGCGCAGCAACGAAAGCGCGGGCCCGAAGGCATACAACCAGAACGTGTACGCACCCAGCACGCTGTAGGACAGCACGGTCATCCGGTCACGAACGAAAGGCTGGGTGTCGGCAGTCACCGTGCGATTGTCCGGTCGTGCTCGTGAACGTTCAACCGATACGTCTTCGCCTGGCAGAGAACCCATGTCGGAATCCTCGCGCAGCATCTTCCCATATGCTTCGACACAATCTACCTCCGCTTTCGACGGGCGCGGCCCGCGTCCGGTGGTTCGGGGCCGCCGCCTGAACTCGGCTGTTGATCTCGATGAAGTGGAGTGTGGGGGTGATCAGCGTGATCACGGAATCGCAGCGAGAGCACGAGGGTCTCCATCATGTAGCCCGACCATCCGGATCAGCCCTCGACCCGACTCGGAGATGGCAGCTATCTCCGCTTTCTCGCCGCGGTCCCGGAACTGGATGGAATTTCGGAGATCACGAAGTTTGTTCCCAACTCAGCCGTAGGGTCATGGGACCTGCCTGTCGAAAAGCTCGTGCAGTAAGGATTCAACATATGCCGCAGCCGCACGGGATTCCGGTAGCGCATCGAGATCCGGGGCTCGTGGCCGGGTTCATTGGCGCTCGACATCGCGGGAGAATCGCCGCAGGCGCGGTTCAGTCGATGGTGGGATCGACTAGGTCGTCCTCGGCGCCGTGACCGGCCAGCTCGGCTTTGACCACACGGTAGGCCGTGGACTGGCCGTAGCCGCGGCGGGCCAGCATGCCGACGAGGCGGCGGATCATCTTGTCGCGGTCCAGGTCTCGGGGCAGAGAGCGTAGTTTGCGGCGAACCAGGTCGGCGGCGCGGGAATCCTCGTCGTCGTCGGTGATGGCGGCCAGGGCGGGCGCGACATCCGACTGCGCGACGCCCTTGCGGCGAAGTTCCATAGCGAGCGCCTTTTTGCCTTTGCCGGCGAAGGTGTGGCGGGAGTGCACCCATTGTTCGGCGAACGCAGCGTCATCGATGAGACCTACTTCGGTGAGGCGATCGAGCGCACGATCACTCACCTCGGGCGGGTACCCCTTGGCGGTCAGGTGCTGGACGAGCTCGGCGCGGCTGCGGGCGCGACCGGCGAGCATGCGAAGGCACGCGTCCTTCGCCTGCTCGACCGTCCCACCACCGGATCCCGGCGCCGGATCCGCCCCTCGGGCGTCGGACCGTTCGGGGCCAGCCGATTGGGAGTCGTTGCGCAACATCGTGTTTCGGCGCTCACGCCGGGACCCGACCGAACGCGCCCGCTGCGGATCGGACGCGCTCGACCGGGTTTCCATGGTGTCCGGCCCAGCCGAACCACCTTCGGCCCTCCGGACTCGTTCAGGTTCCTGTCCACCGGGCCGGGAGTCAGCTGACCGGCCGGAGGCGGACAGGAGTTCGTCCAACCGGCGCCGCATCTCGTGCACCGCGTCGGACCGCGACCCCTCGGGCGCGGCCCGACGCGGTCCGGGCGATCGCCGGCCGCTCATCGGCTCAGAAATCGGCGGGCACCTCAGCGGCGGCCTGCTCCGCGGTCACGTCGGCGCCGATGCCGAGCTTCTCCTTGATCTTCTTCTCGATCTCGTCGCGCACGTCGATGTTCTCCAGCAAGAACTTGCGGGCATTCTCCTTGCCCTGGCCGAGTTGGTCGCCCTCGTAGGTGTACCAGGAGCCGGACTTGCGGATGAAGCCCTGCTCGACACCCATGTCGATGAGCGACCCCTCCTTGGAGATGCCGTGCCCGTAGAGGATGTCGAACTCGGCCTGCTTGAACGGCGGCGAAACCTTGTTCTTCACGACCTTGACGCGGGTGCGGTTGCCGACCGCGTCACTGCCGTCCTTGAGCGTCTCGATGCGGCGCACATCCAGGCGCACCGACGCGTAGAACTTCAACGCCTTACCGCCCGTGGTGGTTTCCGGCGAGCCGAACATCACGCCGATCTTCTCGCGCAACTGGTTGATGAAGATCGCGGTGGTACCGGAGTTGTTCAGCGCACTGGTCATCTTGCGCAGCGCCTGACTCATCAGGCGGGCCTGCAGACCGACGTGGCTGTCGCCCATCTCGCCCTCGATCTCGGCGCGCGGCACCAGCGCGGCCACCGAGTCGATGACGATGATGTCGATGGCGCCGGAGCGGACCAGCATGTCGGCGATCTCCAGAGCCTGCTCACCGGTGTCGGGCTGGGAGACCAGCAGCGCGTCGGTGTCGACGCCGAGCTTGCGGGCGTAATCCGGATCGAGCGCGTGTTCGGCGTCGATGAACGCCGCCACACCGCCCGCGGCCTGCGCGTTGGCCACCGCGTGCAGCGCGACAGTGGTCTTACCCGAGGATTCCGGACCGTAGATCTCGACGATGCGGCCGCGCGGCAGGCCGCCGATGCCCAGTGCTACATCCAGCGCGATGGAGCCGGTGGGGATCACCGAGATGGGCTGGCGGGCCTCCTCGCCGAGGCGCATGACCGCGCCCTTGCCGAAGCTCTTCTCCACCTGGGCCAGCGCGAGCTCGAGCGCCTTGTCGCGGTCGTACGCCTGTGGTGCCATGGTCCTGATCCCCTTTTCGACGGGTAGGTCTTGTTCTGTGGTTGGCGCCTACAGTAGAGGGCGGCACCGACAAGTTCTGCCGTCAAGATTAGGCGAACGGATGTTCGAGTCAAGCGACGCGCCAGCCAACGCGCGAACGGACTTCGCCGTTCCCGGCAAACCTCGCGCGATCACCGCACCAGCGCGATCCGATCGCTATCCAGCAGCGTCTGCGCCTGTTTGAGCACGCGCAGCGAGGGCGTCACCTCGAGGCCGGCGATCCCGTCCAGCGCACCGAGCCGCTCCGTGACATACCGGTAGAGGTGGGCGGTATCGCGGCAGATGATCGACGCCATCAGATTGGTCGGCCCCGTGGTGGCGGCAACGAACACGATCTCGGGATGCGTCGCCATCGCCCGCCCCACCGCGTCCAGATCGGAGGGGCGCACCCGCAGCCACAGCGCCCCGCGCACGCCGTAGCCCATCCGCTCGATCGCGAAGTCGAGGTCGAAGTACAGCACGCCCGCCGCCACCAACTCGGCCATGCGCCGCGCGACTCGCGGTGCCGTCCACCCGGTTTCGGCCGCGAGCTGGGCATATGGCGCACGCCCGTCCCGTCCGAGCAACGCAAGCATCGCCTCGTCCGCCGCGGACAGGTCCACCGGCGCGTCCGGCCCCACACTCGCGGGACGAGACCGGTAGGGCCCCAACTCCTCGAGCTGTTCGGCGGTGAACAGGTGCCGGTAGCGCGGCCACTCCTCGTCGGGCGGGAACCGGTGCATCACCTCGTGCGCGGTCAGCTCGAGCACCTGCGGAGCACGCGGCAGGGTGTGCAGTAGTAGCGCGTCCCGCCTTTCGACCGAGCGCGGCCTGCTGACGCAGGTCACCTCGGAACCGGTGGACAGCAATGTGACCCAGCTCAGATCCGGGAACCTGGCCAGCGACTCGGCCAGGCGCAACGCCTTGTCCGGCGTCGACTTCAGCCGCAGCACCCATCTCGCGTGCCCGAGCGGTACCGCGTTCACCTGTCCCGAAACATGCAGGATCCCGCGCTGTCGCAGCGAGCGATAGCGCCGCGCCACCGTCTGCTCGGATGCCCGGAGAATGCCGCCCAGCTTGGCGAACGGAATCCGGGCATCGTGCACAAGCGCGTGCACGATCTGTTTGTCCAGCACATCCAGTACGGAGGATTCCGTCGGGTCATCGTACGACATAGGAGGAATCTAACGCCGATACCGCTACAGCTAGGGGGATACGTTCGATTGCCGCACGCTTGGCGTCGATATCGTTCGAATCCGTCATGGAGGCCCCTCGTGAGAAAATGGCTCCCCTTGTTCGCCGCGTGCCTCGGCACGCTCATGCTGCTCATCGACGTCACCATCGTGAACGTTGCGCTGCCCGACATCGCCACCGATCTGGATACCGGGCTGTCCGGGTTGCAGTGGGTGGTGGATGGCTATGCCCTCGCGCTGGCCGCGCTGTTGCTGGTGCTCGGGTCACTGGCCGACCGGGTCGGCGCGAAGCGCGCCTATCTGGCCGGACTCGCCGTTTTCGCGGTCGCGTCGCTGGGCTGCGGTGTCGCCGAGTCCGCGGCGAGTCTTGTTGCGGCGCGGGTGCTGCAGGGCGTCGGCGGCGCGGCCATGTTCGCCACCACGCTCTCGCTGCTGCACGCGACCTACACCGGTCGTGACCGCGGCATAGCCTTCGGCACCTGGGGCGCGGTGTCCGGCGCGGCGGCGGGTATCGGGGTGGTGCTGGGCGGCGTACTCACCGAGGCGCTGTCGTGGCGGTGGATCTTCTTCGTCAACTTGCCGATCGCGGTGCTGGCCATCGGGCTGACCGCCACCGTGTTCCCGCCGTCGGAACGCAGGGCGGACCGGTCGGTGGATGTGCTGGGCATGCTGGCCTTCGCCACCGCGGCGACAGCGGTCACCTACGGCGTCATCCGCGGTGGCGAGCACGGGTGGACCGACGCGGCCGCACTGACCGCACTCGCGCTCGGCGCCGTCGCGACGCTGACCTTCGGGTTCGTCGAATCCCGCGGCGCCGCACCGATGTTCCCGCTCGCACTGCTACGCAATCGCGACTTCGGCGCGACACTGTTCGGCGCGTCCGGGCAGACTTTCGCCGCGTTCGCGAGCACTCCCCTGATCTCGCTGTGGCTGCAGCAGCAGCTGCACATGTCGCCGCTGCACGCGGGACTGGCGATGCTGCCGATGGCCGCGACCGCGTTCCTGGTGGCCGGTATGTTCGGACGACTACTGCACGACACCGCGCCGAAGTGGACCATCGGTGCGGGGCTGGTCGTGGTCGGGCTCGGCACCGGACTGCTCACCCTGATCGGCACCGGATCCTCCTGGGTCGCACTGGTTCCCGGATTCGTGGTGATCGGTGTCGGGATCGGTGTGAACGCGCCCGCCCTGGTGTCGGTCGGTATGGCGGCCGTGCCGCCGCGGCAGGGCGGCACCGCCGCGGGCGCGGTGAACACCGCGCGGCAGCTGGGACTTGCGCTCGGCGTCGCGGTGCTCGGCACCGTGTTCCGTGGCGTGGCCACCGCCGACCGGCCGACGACGTTGCCGCACTTCGTCGACGGGCTCGACGCGGCGTTCCGCGTCGCGTCCGCGGTGGGCGTCGTGTTCGGACTGATCGCGTTCGGGCTGTTCCATCGGCAGCGGGCGGAGGTCGAACCGGCCGGAGCCGTGCCGGAAGTCGTCGCCGCCTGACCGTGCCGCGAGGTGGCGACCTCCCGCCCACAGCCGGCCACCCAACTGGCTTGGCCAGCAACCGGATCTGTGCCCGAGTTCAGGAGCCCGAAGCACGGGCCCCGGATAGCAGCGCCCGCCGACGGGACGGCTCGCACACCCCCTTTTATGGGGGTGTGAAACCAGCCCGGACGACACGGAACCGGTAACCCCACCTCAACGGTTTTGGCACCTAACGGCCGAGAAGGACGGCGTCACAAGCTCCCCCACGCAGTTCTCGGACGCGCTGTCAGAACAATTCGTCGAGCAGCCGGTAGTACGCGAGGCGGCGGGGGTCCGGCTCGGTCGAGCCGTAGGCGCCGAAGAACGCCACCACCGCCGCCTCGCCGAAGTCCTCGCGCAGATCGCGCATGGCAATCGCCACATCCCGATACCGATCGGCCACGCCGAGCGCGGCGACATCGAGCAGGATCTCGCCCTCCAGCACATTGGCCGGGGTGAAATCACCGTGCGTCACCACCAGATCCTCGTGGTCCGGACGTTCGGCCAGCAGCCGCGCCAGCAGGTCCGCCGGGCTCGAGCCCCGGTTGTCGTCGCCGAAATCGTCGATATCGACAAGACCTTCGATCACCTGGCGGCGCGCCCGCGCCAAGACGACGTCCAGGCGGCCGTCGAACGGGCACTCATCGATCGGAATGCCGTGCAGCCGCCGCAGGATCGAGCCCATGACGGTGCCGATCGAGGCCGGCTCTTCGGAGTTGTCCCGCGCGGCCAGGCTCGGCGCGCCCGCGTCGGCGAGCACCAGCACGTCGTCCTCGAATGCCGCGACCTCTGGCAAGCGAATCCCGCGGTCCCGCAACCAGTTCAGGCGTTCGTGCTCGGCGACCGCCTTCGGACCGCGCTTCAGCCAGTAGGCGCCGTTGACGAGCACGACGCCACCGCTCATGCCCTCGTGCTCGTCCGACCAGGTGGGCGCCTCGCCGAGTAGCGCGGCGACCGTGGGCGGCAACGGTGTCGGCAGCTCACCGAGCATGTCCAGGGCGGCGCGGGTGGATTCGATCTCCTCGGGGTCGCCTTCGGCGACGCGCAGTTCCATCGCCTCCGCCAGCAGCGTATGCGCTTCGCGCAGCTGGTTCTGTTCGGCCAACGCCTTACCCAGGTGCTGGACGGCGAAGGAGAGCACCTCCGGCGCGGACGCGCGCGCGTGCTCGACGGCGCGGCGATAGAGCCTCTCGGCCGTGACAGCGTCGCCTCGATAGCGGTAGACGTCGCCCAGATTGATCCACACGGTGATTCGACGCTGCTCGGTGTCCACCAGTTCCAGCGCACGATCGAGGTGGTCGAGCGACTCGTCGTAGCGGCCGAGAAGCATCAGCTCGATGCCGGTTTGCCGGAAACCCGCGAAGTCGACGGGATGGGCGTGCACCACCCGGGCGGCCAAGCGCTCCGGATCCAGCGGGATCATCCGACGCCGCTCATCGAACCGGTAGAGCGGCCCGCCCTGATCGACCTGCCCGGTGGCGCTCACCAGCGCGCCCGCGGCACGTCGAACTCCGCGCACAGCGCGCGCCACACGTCCCGCGGATCCACCCCCGCCTCGATGGCGGTGGCTCCGGTGCGTCCCCCGAGCGCGGGGACAACGTGGTCGGTCAGCAGGGCGTCACCTCGCGCCACACCGAACTCGGCGTGCAACAGTTCCTGGAACTCGGTCAACCGCACCGTCCCCAAGATACTCCCGGCACGGGCACACCGCGGAGAGGGCTTCTCGGGCGTTTTGCCGCGGCCGTACGCCACTCGTCAGGTTTGGACGGGGTGGAGGGTTTGGTGGCAGAGGGCCACGGGGTCCTCCAGGGCGGTCGCGGTAGCGGCTGCTTCGGCGGCCGCGGCGGAGTAACGCGGGTCGGTCAGGATTTCATGGACCGCGGCGCGGAGGGCGTCGGGCGACAGCGGACGGACGAGGATCGAACTTCCTTGGCGGGCAGCGCGATTGGCAAGTTCCCACTGGTCGCCGCCGCCGGGAACGGTGACGACCGGGACGCCCGCGGAGAGGGATTTGGCGAGCAAACCGTGGCCGCCGCCTCCGACGACCGCGGAGGCGCGGGTGAGCAGCTCGTCCTGACGACCGAGACCCGCGCTGGCCCACGGAGGCAGATCGGCGGGCGGAGTGTCCAGCATCGAGACCGCCACCCGGACACCGGTTCCGTCGAGGGCCGCCAGCACGGTCTCGACCATGCCAGCGACGCCGGTGTGGGCGGTCGAGGGGGCGACCATCACCAGCGGCCCGTCGCCGGCCGGAAGGTCGAGGATGGCGTCGGTCGGCTCCCACAGCAGCGGACCGACGACGTGCGCGGATTCCGGCCAATCGGGACGCGGCACCTCGAGGGCGGGCAGGGTGGCGATCAGGCGAGCGGCGGGGCCCGGGTCGGCAGCGGGGAGACCGACGCTCTCGCGTGCCTGCTCGCGCTGAAGTCGCCCGTGGCGGATCGCGCGCGAGGTCATGGTTCGCAGCACACCGTCGCGCACACGCCCGCTCAGGCCCGCGCCGGGAGCGAGCCCGCTTCCGATGGGCGGCAGCGCCTTCGACGGCAGATACAGCGGATGCGGTGACAGTTCCACCCATGGCAGACCGAGCCGTTCGGCGGCCATCCCGCCGCCGGCGGTCAGCACGTCGGAGACCACCAACTCGGGCAGCATGGCGCTCAGGTCGGGCAGGATCTCGGTGGAGATGTGCGCGGCCCGCTCGTGGATGCGCTGCCCCGCGTCGCCGTCGTCGTCCATCGGTCGCGGTGCCAGGCCCTTGAGTCTGCGCACGCCGATCCCGGCCCCGAGTGCCGCATCGAACCAGCGCGGGCCGGTGAACAGGACCGGCTCGTCACCGGCCGCCAAGAATCGCAAGCACAACGCGATAGCAGGAAAAGCATGCCCGGGATCGGGCCCCGCGACGACGGCTACTCGCATCCGCCTAGCCTGCCACACCGGCCCGCGGTCGAATGAGGACCTCCAGGGAGCGGCGATGCGCGGCGAACGGTGGCGGCGGCCCGGTCGATGGTGTCCGTGACGTCCACGGCATGCGTGGCGGTGGGACCGAGGACGGCCGCCCCTCGAGCCGACCACGGCTTCTGGTTGGGCGAGCTCGGGGAAGATCCATTCGTTGCCCGCGTCCGAGATAGCGTGCACCGTATTCGATATTGCCGGGATGCGCGACGATCACCGGACCGCGTTGCCGGCCTTCGCGAACATGCTGCACGAGAACCCATCCAGGCACTGCCGACACGGCGACGGGCCGTGCGGCGTCCGGATCGGACGGCACACGGCCCGTAGCGGTGTGGTCGCGCTACAGCTTGCTCACCGTGGAGTTGTCCGAACCCGATACCGCCTTGTACAACAGGTACAACCCGAACACGATCGCGCTGATCACCAGGATCGGGAACAGCCCCTTGATCAACGCACCGATCACGACCAGCGCGATCCAGACGACCGCGACGATACCGATGATCTTCCACAACATGTCGTGCCTCCCAGAAGTATGTGTTGCCTCTTCGAGCATGACACCTGGACGTATACGAATCACCAGGCAAGCCGGGATATCCGGGTGAAGATCAGGGTTCACCCCGACACCTCGTCACCACCGTCTCGGTGAGCCCTCCTACGTAGTGGGCCGGACGACAGCGGTCCGGCTCCGCGTTCGCGACACCATCTCGGTGGTGACCATGGACGTGGTCGTCCTCGCCTTCGTCGCGGCAACGTTCACACGCACCGCTATTGCCTGAGCCTTTCTCGCGGGCAGCGGAGCCGCGGGCGGACTACGACGTGCCGCGATTCTGGTGGAACTGGCTCGGTGTAACGGGCCTGCGTCCGCGACTCGGTGACGGAATCGCTCGCGGGTAGCTATCGCTGAGGAAGGCCGGCGATGCGGATCCGGTGCCGCTCTTGCAGATCCCGGGAGCGACGCAAATAGTCGATGACGGTGCGCAGTTCGGCGGCACTGTAGCGGGCGACCTCGTCCGCGCCTTCCTCGGCGATCGGACCGTAGATCTGCATGACCTTCGCCATCGCCGAGTCGGTGATGCGAATGATGACCTTCCGGCGGTCTCCCGGTTCAGGGTGGCGGACAACATAGTCGAGTTTGGACAGGCGGTCCAGCATCGTGGTGACGCTTCCGCTGGTGAGACCGAGCTCCGCCGCGAGCCCACCCGGTGTGGACTGGCCGTGCCAGAGGATTTCCAGACACCGCAGGTCGGTGCGGTTGACCCCGAGGACGGTCGCGGCGGCCTGATCGACAGCGTCAACGGAGGCCTGGAGCGCCTGCGACTCACGTCCGGCCTGCTCACGCAGCGTTGTCAAATTTTCCCTTGACATTCAAACCTCTTGGTCGTCAAACTAAATGCATCTTGATTATCAAGATACATCAACGTCAAGTGAGAGTTCGAGGAGACACACGATGAAGAAGGCACTCATCATCGGCGGCGGGATCGCCGGGCCGGTGACCGCGATGGCATTGCAGAAGGCGGGTATCGAGCCGATCGTGTGCGAGGCTTATGCCGAAGCGGCAGGCGAGCAGATCGGCGCGTACCTGACGGTAGCGGTGAACGGATTGTCGGCGCTGGCACTGCTGGACGCCCATCATGTGGTGACAGAGATCGGGCATCCGACCGCCACGCTGTCGTTCTCGACCAGCTCGGACAAGCACATCACCGATCTGCCGATCGGCGGCACTCTCCCTGACGGCACAGTCACGCACAGCGTCAAGCGACGCGATCTGTATCGGGCGCTCAATGCTGAGTCGACCCGCCGGGGAGTGCGGTTCGAGTACAACAAGCGCCTGGTGGATGCGCATGCCACGACAGGCGGTGGCGTGCGCGCGACCTTCGCCGACGGCACCACGATCGAGGCCGACGTATTGATCGGCGCCGACGGAATCCATTCCCGCACCAGGGAACTCATCGATCCGGCCGCACCGAAGGCACACTATCTCGGCATCTACGGGTTCGGCGGTTTCACCACCGACAGGGCGCTGCATCGCGAGATCGGCTTGCGCCCCGGGGTGTACAGCATGATTTTCGGCAAGAAGGCATTCTTCGGCTACTTCGTCGCCCCCGACGGCGAGATCTGGTGGTTCGCCAATGTTCCTCGAGCTCAGGCCTTATCGCCCGCAGAGAGCACGGGCACCACGATTACCCAGTGGCGAGAGCAGCTGGTGGAGTCGCTGTCGGTGGACCGCGGCCCGGCGGCCCGCATTGTCTCCGCCACCACGGAGGACGCTTTCGTCCCTGCGTTCAACCAATACGACATGCCGACGGTCGCGCACTGGCACACCGACAACATGGTCATCGTCGGTGATGCCGCGCATGCCGTGGCATCATCCTCGGGTCAGGGTGTGTCGATGGCGGTGGAAGATGCTGTGACGCTGGCGGTCTGCCTGCGCGATATTCCCGACACCGCTACGGCGTTGGCCGCCTTCGAACGCCGCCGCAGAGAGCGCGTCGAACGTGTCGTCGCCTACGGCGCGGAGACCAGCAGCGACAAGGCTTCGAACGGGCTCGGCCGCCTGCTGGTCCGACTGCTCACCCCGTACTTCCTGAAGAAGGCCGCCAAAGCCGGAGTCGGCTCGTTGAACTGGATGTTCGACCACCAGATCGACTGGGAGAGCCAGTCGGTGGCGCACATAGCCTAAACCTCGTCTGTCATAAAGACTTTCGGTGCGGCCCGTCCGCACCGACAATCCCAATGCAGATGACGACCTGGGCCTCCGGCGAGGAGCCTGTCATGGGGCGACCACACGGGTATCAACACTTCTCGAGGTCCCGCGCGGCAGTCCGGGCGCCGATCACCGACGGATATCACCTCATGCGGTTGCTCATAGGCTGTCGGGCGGGATCGTGACGTCCAGTGCTGTCCCGCTTCCGACGGGGCTTGTCAACAGCATGCGGCCGCGAGGGCCTCGACCCGGCCTTCGAGCCCGATCAGCCCTGCCCCTTTGCCCAGGTCGGCGCCATCGATACCGTCACCGCCGGCCCGAACCGCCACATCGTGGAGACCACCGAGACGCGAACGTCCTGCGTGCTAGGCACGGCCTGGTGCATGGACACCACCGATGTGCGCCTCCGACAGGAAGTCGGTGAGCGTGACAGACAACCGCGCGCTGACTTCGATCAGCCCGGCCACCAGCGCTTGCACCGGTCCCGGCGCGGTCGCTTGGAATCCCACCGGCGTCGGCCGCAACCCCTCGATCCGTAGCCGGCACAGATACCCCCGGCCAGCGGCAGTCGACGGAAACTGCTGCGGCTCACCAACGGGCACGAGTACGGACCGACCATTCAGCCGCAGCACCCTGGTGACCAGCACTTTTCCAATCTCGCCAGTCATCGCGAGTGATGATGACAGATCCGGGACAACGGCATCGGTCGACGGTGCGGGCTCTGTGACGGTCATTATCGTGCCTCTCGGTTGATGGATCGAACGGTTACCGGACCGCTGTCGGCGGCGACATCAGGGTTGAGCGCGACGAGCATGGTGCCGCCTTGATGTGTTGGGCCGCCGCGTACACCCACCGCGTCGGCCCGGCGAACATCCCACGGCCGGACCGACGATGAGTCCTCGAGTTGCCCTATCGGCTTCCAGAACCGCCCCCCGCGAGGGTTGTCGTCAACGCTTGCCTCCATCGCCATCCTCCGCCGGTCCCACTCTGCGTATACCCGCTAGCCGCAAATCGACCCATGCCGCGGCGACCGCCGCACAGCACGTCGATCTGCGGCGGCACCCAGTACAGGCGACGGGCGAAAACCTACCCGCTGGTAACAGAGCATCAGCTCTGTTATTGTGCGAGCATGCCAAGGCCACGCGTACACGACCTCGACGACATCCTCGATGCCGCCGAACGGTTGGCGGTGGAGGGCGGCCCGAGCACGGTGACGATTCGAGCGGTGGCCGAGGCCACTACCGTGTCCAATGGCGCGATCTACCACGCATTCGGTTCCCGGGGTGGACTGGTCGGGCGCGCATGGTTGCGCGCCGCCCGCCGGTTTCTCGACCTGCAGCAGGCGGCGGTCGACACAGCGCTCGCACCTGCGCCCGCGGATGGTTGGGCGGCCGCCGTCGACGCGGTGGTCGCGGCCGCCGACGCCCCGGCGGTATTCGCCGAGCAGTTCCCGCGTTCGTCGCAGTTGCTGCTCGGCGTGCGTCGTGACGAGCTGCTCGGCTCCGGCGTTCCCGAGGACGTCGCGGACGAGCTGGCGCGGCTGGACTCCGTTCTGGTCGAGCTGTTCATCCAACTGGCAGGAGCGTTGTGGGGACGCGCTGACGGGCCAGCCGTCGAGGTGGTGGAGGCCTGCGTCGTCGGTCTTCCCACCGGCCTGTTGTTGCGTGGGCATCGGGCGCCGAACTCCGCGATGCGCCGGCGCCTGGAAACGGCAGTACGCGCCGTCCTCTCCCTGGACCCACCACCACAGCGAAAACGACAAAGCGACAACGAAACAGGAGCACACTGATGACTGCCACCCTGACCTACCGAGACAAGATCGCCGTCATCGACCTCGGAGACGACGAGAACAGGTTTTCTCCCGGGTGGCTCGACACCGTCGACCAACTCCTCGACGAGACGCAGCAGAACGGTGCGCAGGCGCTGGTCACCACGGCGACGGGCAAGTTCTACTCCAACGGACTCGACCTGGACTGGCTGATGTCGCATGGCGACCAGGCCGAATGGTACGTCGGGCAGGTGCAGGCACTGTTCAGCCGCATTCTGACCTGCCCGTTGCCGACCGTCGCGGCGGTCAACGGGCACGCATTCGGCGCGGGCGCGATGCTCGGAATCGCCCACGACTACCGGGTAATGCGCGTCGACCGTGGCTACTACTGCTTCCCTGAGGTCGATATCCACATCCAGTTCACCCCGGGCATGGCGGCAATGATCCAAGCCAAACTGACGCCGCAGACCTCGATGACCGCCATGGCCACCGGCCACCGCTACGGCGGCGCCGAAGCGTACGCCAGCGGGCTGATCGACCGCACCGCGCCGGAAGGTGCCGTGCTCGATACCGCCATGGAACTCATCGGACCAATCGCGGGGAAAGACCCGGGCACCCTCGGCGCCATCAAATCCACCATGTTCGCCTCGGCTGTCGCCGCACTGGCGCAAAACCCAGGCTGATCCTGCCTCGAAGCGGTTTCCGATACCGCGTCGAGGGTAGGACGCAGGCGTGACCGCAATTTCCACAGACACCAGGACCGCAGCACCGCGTCGGGTGCCGAAAGGGAGCCGACTGTGGGAACTGGTCAGCACCACCGATCACAAAAAGATCGGGATCATGTATCTCGTCACCGCGACCGGGCTGTTCCTCGTCGGCGGGCTGATGGCGTTGCTCATGCGCGCCGAGTTGGCCGCGCCGGGCATGCAGTTCCTGTCCACCGAACAGTACGATCAGCTGTTCACCATGCACGGGACAGTCATGTTGTTGCTCTACGCGACACCGGTGTTGTTCGGATTCGCGAATTTCGTGCTGCCCCTGCAGATCGGGTCGCCCGACGTCGCGTTTCCGCGGCTCAACGCGCTCGCCTACTGGTTGTACCTGTTCGGTTCGGCCGTACTGCTTGCCGGGTTCCTGACTCCTGGTGGCGCCGCCGATTTCGGGTGGACAGGCTATGTACCACTGTCCCTGAGCACGAGTTCACCGGGTAGTGGTGCGGATTTATGGATTGCCGGATTGATCGTCTCCGGCATCGGGACGATCCTGGGGGCGGTCAATATGACCACGACCATTATCTGCCTGCGCGCGCCCGGGATGACGATGTTCCGTATGCCGATCTTCACCTGGAACATCTTGTTCACCAGTGTGCTTGTGCTGCTGGCATTTCCGGTGCTGACCGCCGGCTTGGCCGGGCTCTACGTCGACCGCCACCTCGGCGGCCACATTTTCGATCCCGGCACCGGCGGGCCGGTGTTGTGGCAACACTTGTTCTGGTTCTTCGGACATCCCGAGGTCTACATCGTGGCACTGCCGTTCTTCGGCATCGTCTCGGAGATCCTGCCCGTCTTCAGCCGCAAGCCGATCTTCGGATACGCCGGACTGGTCTTCGCGTCTGCCGCGATCACGGGCCTGTCGATGGCGGTATGGGCTCATCATATGTTCGCGACCGGTGCGGTATTGCTTCCATTCTTCTCCGCGATGTCGATGCTCATCGCGGTGCCGACCGGTATCAAGTTCTTCAATTGGATCGCCACCATGTGGCGGGGACAGCTCACCTTCGAGACGCCGATGCTGTTCTCCGTAGGCTTCCTGGTGACCTTCCTGTTCGGCGGATTGTCCGGCGTCGTACTCGCTTCCCCACCTCTCGACTTCCACGTCACCGACACGTATTTCGTTGTGGCCCACATGCATTACGTGTTGTTCGGCACCATCGTCTTCGCCACGTTCGCCGGTATCTATTTCTGGTTTCCCAAGATGAGCGGTCGTATGCTCGATGAACGCCTCGGGCGGTGGCACTTCTGGCTGACGCTCATCGGCTTCCACACCACCTTCCTAGCCCACCACTGGCTGGGATCGGCTGGCATGCCACGCCGCTACGCCGACTATCTGCCCTCGGACGGTTTCACATTGCTCAATGCGATCTCCTCGGCCGGTGCGCTCACGCTCGCTGTTTCGATGCTGCCGTTTCTGTGGAACGTCATGACCGGCTACCGCTACGGCCCAGTCGTCTCCGCCGAAGACCCGTGGGGCAATGCCAACTCCTTGGAATGGGCCACTACCTGCCCACCTCCCCGGCACAATTTCCTCCGCCTGCCGAAGATCAGTTCGGAGCGCCCGGCCTTCGAATTGCACTACCCGCACATGGTCAACCGAATCCGAGACGAGAAGTACGTTCGTCAGCTCGGATAATGCAGCCGGCGCGCTCACAGGTCTTGCTTGTGCCGCCAATCGCGCACGGCGTCACGCACCCGGTCGAACAACGCCAAGGGCGGACCGGCCACCAGGTTCGCCAGCGCGGACTCCCCCGCGTGCGGATGCGGGCGGGTGGGGGCGACTGCCTCGGCTGCGCGCACCGACCCGGCCATGCGCTCCAGCTGATGGGACGAATACTGGTTGCGCAGCATGGTGAATTCCTCGGCTTCCTCGTGTGCGGCGTGGGCGGCTACCGCATCGGCGAACTTCGTGAGCTTCGCGTCGAAGTCGGGATGCTCGACACCGAGGTCGTAGAGTTCGGCGAGGGCGCGCTTGGCCTCGTTCTCCTCTTCCAGCCGGGGCCGCACGACGTCGTCGGCGCCGAACCGGGCACGCCGGGCAACCGGGTGCACGACCTCCTCCTCGGCGCTTTCGTGCACGGCCAGCAGCCGAACCAATTCGGTGAACACTTCTTGTTTCGCATCGTGCCCGCCGCGCAACTGCCGCAGCAGCGTGGTGATCTGTTCGTGCTGGGCGGTGAGCAGATCGACCACATCCTGTTCGATCATCGTGCTTCTCATTTCTGCCGAGACGGAACAAATTCCTGGGCTTTGGTTTTGGCACCCTGCACCATGAGGTGCCATCCGTCGGGGTCACCGCGCAGCACCGCTTCGGCGGTGTCCTTCATCTGCTCCCAGCTGACATGCGGCGGGATCGGCGGCACCTCGGGATCACAGTGCACATCCAGCACCACCGGCCCATCAGCGCCCAGCGCGCGATCCCAGGCCGTACCGAGCTGGTCAGGGTCATCCACCGTGATCGCCGCGAGCCCGGTACTGCGCGCGATATCGGCGTAGGAGATATCCGGAAGCGTCTGGGATTCCTCGAATTTCGGTGCCCCGCCCATCGCACGCAACTCCCACGTGACCTGGTTGAGGTCATTGTTGTGAAACACACACACCACCAGCCGCGGATCCGACCAGCGCCGATGATAGCGGGCGACGGTCAGCAACTCGGCGAGTCCGTTCATCTGCATCGCACCGTCACCCACGAACGCGATCACGGGACGATCGGGATGGGCGAACTTCGCGCCGATAGCGTAGGGAACGGCCGCGCCCATGGTGGCCAGCGTCCCCGACAACGAACCACGCATCTGTCCACGAAACCGCAAACAACGGGCGTACCAATTGGTCGACGACCCCGAATCCGCTGTCACGATTGCGTTCTCGGGGATACGCTCCGACAGCTCCCAGACCACCCGCATCGGATTGACGGGCTTCGCCACTAGCATCGACTGCCGCTCCACCGCCTGCCACCAATGGTCGACGTTCTTCTCCACTGACTCCCGCCACGACCGGTCCGCTTTCCGCTTCAGCAGCGGAAGCAACTCGGCCAAGGTGGTCTTCGCGTCACCGACGAGATTCACTTCCGTCGGATACCGCATTCCGATCATCGTGCCGTCGATATCGATCTGCACGCTCCGCGCCTGTCCGAACTCCGGCAGGAACTGGGTATACGGGAAATTCGATCCGACGATCAGCAAGGTGTCGCAGTCACGCATCAACTCGTAACTCGGCCTGCTGCCCAGCAACCCGATCGGCCCGGTAACGAACCGCAGATCATCGGGCAACACATCCTTACCCAGCAGCGCCTTCGCCACCCCAGCCCCGGTCCGCTCGGCGACCTCCACGACCTCCTCGGCCGCAGAGCGGGCACCTTGACCGATCAAGATCGCCACCCGCGATCCGGCGTTCAGCACCTCCGCGGCGCGCTCGATATCCTTCCGCGCCGGGATCACTCGCGCCGCCGAGAATCCCGGCGGGCTGGACGGTACCTGCTTGAACGCATGCCTGGGCGGCTGGTAATCCTCCTCCTGCAGATCGGAAGGAATGATCACGGCCGTCGGAGCGCGCCGAGATACCGCGGTACGAAACGCACGATCCAATGCGTTGGGCAGCTGATCGGAAACGTTCACCTCGACCAGAAAATCGGCGGCGACATCCTTGAACAAACTCTGCAGGTCCACTTCCTGCTGATAGCTGCCCCCCATCGCACTGCGCGCGGTCTGCCCCACTATCGCCACTACCGGAACATGATCACACTTCGCGTCGTACAACCCGTTCAACAAGTGGATCGCCCCCGGACCGGACGTCGCCATACACACCCCCACCTCACCGCTGAATTTCGCATAACCCGTCGCCTCGAAAGCCGCCATCTCCTCGTGGCGAGCCTGGACGAAGGCAGGACCGTCACCCTCCGCGCGGCCCATCGCCGCCACCAGACCGTTGATCCCGTCACCGGGATAACCGAAAATCTGACGAACGCCCCACTCCCGAAGGCGCCCCACCACGTAGTCACCGACCTGCTGCGCCATCAGCTCCTCCTCTCTGTATCCGACCGCGCGCTTGTCGCCAGCCGGATACCCGACAACCAGCAGGCCAATCAACGGGTGCGTCCGGCTTCCCAGCATGTGCTCCGCGAGTACGCGAGGATCGCATGCGGCTCGGACGATCGGTTCCGGCCGTGCCGCATCGCGAGCACTACGGCCGCCGCATCGCGGTGAAGCGCTCGGTGTGTGGCGGCGGAGCACGACGATCGGCCTCGGCATCGCCGACAGTCGGCCCCCGCCGCTCATGCGACTGTGTGTCGGATTACCTTGGTGCAGTTGAGGAGTCAGCCGTCCCGGTGCGGCTCTCGGCTATCTCTCCCCCGAAGAAGGTAGGCCCGTGCGCGGGGCGGCACCGGCCGCCTTCACAGCCGGTGCCGCCCCGTGCGGGCGGCGGATCACCGCCGACGACAGTCCGGGTCATCGACCCCTTCGGTGTCGATGCGCTGTTCGCGCACGGCGCCGGAGACGATGCGGCTGTCCTCGACGTCGTCGACATCGAGGCAGACCCGCTCGACCGGCCCCGATTCGTTGTTCACCATCATCTGGTCATGGTGCAGGGTGACCTCGGCTTCTTGCCCGCCGATGTCATAAGGACGGACAAAGTACGGGTCGGTGGTCGGCTCGCGGTCGACCCGCATCTCTTCGCGCCTGGTCGGTACTTCGACCGTCTGGTCGTCGGTCTCCAGATAGCCGCGCATCCGCGCCCTGCCCGCGATCTCCTGCTCGGTACCGAGGTCAGGCCGCTCCTGCGAGCGCACAGTCCCCTTGTCGGGACGCTGCCGGCCCTGGGCCGGGCTCGCAGCCTGCCGCGGCTGCATGTCGAAGGCGTCCAACCCGGATCGATTCGGGTCGATGTTGTAGTGGTCGAACAGTTCCAGCTCGGCCTCGGGACTGATCATCCCGTTCTGAGCCAGATTCGGCGCGGCCTTCACCGCGTCCTTCTTCACCTGCACCTGCAGCGCGCCCGCGTCCCACTGGTGCTGGGCACCGGCCAGCGGCACCAGCGAATCGTCGCTGAACAGCCCGGTGGATACGGCGACCCAGGTGGGCGATCCGGAATCGTTGTCGATATAGACCCGCTTGACCTTGCCGATCTTGTAGCCGCCCGGGTCGTACACAGCGCTGCCGATGAGCGCGTCCAGCATGTCAGTCATGGTTCCTCCGCGGTTCGTTCGATGCGGTGCGCAGGCCGCCGGAACGCGGGCTGTACACCGCGTCTGCTGAGAGTGGTTCAGTCGCTTGTCGATCGATCGGTCACGTCGAGCCCGGCAGTGCTCCGTCGCGCTCTGCGCGCCTGCCGCACCGGGTCCTCGTCGAGGTCACACGTCAGGTAGCGACTGACGTCCAGCTGCTGCGTGTCCTGGTCGAGCTGAGATATTCGGTCGGAAACATCAAACATGACGTTGCTCCTGCCCTGTAGTGAATGTTCCCGGCCCGCTGCGGGTCGGGCGGTCAGCAACATGGTGGCAACTACCCGGCTATCGACACCTCAAACAAGAATCCGGTGGCGATCCGATCGATTCGGCGAGAATTCGATCGTCGCGTGCTCTGCGGCGATGCCGTAGCAAGCGCGTCGTTTCGAGGCTCACCGGCCTCGGGATGGAATGTCGACAGGGTTGGCTTCCCGATAAGGCCGCCACAACGTTCGGCGAAGCTACTCGCGTGTCTCCCCCACCCAGCGATTTCCGTGCGCGGGGTCGGGCTCCTCGTCGGTGCTCTTGATCAGGACCAGCTCAGAGGGTCGGCTGGTGAACCGGAAGTTCCTGCCGCGGTAGTCGACTTCGCCGTCGGTCGCCAGCGAGACCGGCGCTTCGGCCACCCGCACGTCGAGCCGGACGACCCGGTGGTGCACATAAGTGGGCGAGTGTTCCAGCATGCCGGTGACGGTGGCAGCGATCAGTCGCAGCCGCGAGAACGGGAGGTCGGCGCGCAGATAGCGGACGTCGAGGGTGCCGCCGCGCAGTTCCGGACGCGACATCGGAATTTGATCGGCGGGCTGGTAGCTGCCGTTCCCGATGAACAGCATCCACAGGGCGGTGCGGGTGTCGTCGATGGTGACATGGACCGGCTGAGCGCGGAACAGCACACGAACCATCGCGATTCCCGCGGCGGGCCATTTGCCGACGCGGCGCTCCCATCGTTCCCGGATGCGAACGAAATCGGGATAGCCGCCGAGGCTGGCGGTATTCACGAAGACACTCTTGTCGGCGTCGTCGACACGCACCTCGGCCATGTCTACGCGGACCGCTTCGCCCGCCTCCAGCGCGGCGAGGGTCCGGTCGGCCTCGTCGACTCCGGCGTCCCTGGCGAAATGGTTCAACGTGCCGCCCGCGAAAACGGCAAGCGCCAACCGATGGCGCACCGCGCACTCCGCGACGGTGGACACCGTTCCGTCGCCTCCGACCACGCCGAGCGCGACGATGTGAACGTGGCGCAGCAGCTCCTCGACCCGCGCCTCGAAATCGTCGGCGCCGTCGAGTTCGAGCACCTCCGCCTCGGGGAGTCGGTCGCGCAGCAATGCGAGCGTGTCGTCGCCGTCGCCAGCTCCCGACTGCGGGTTGCCGATCAGCAGCAATCCGGCGCCGGCGTGGATCGGCTCGATCCGCTCAGCCGGTCCGAGCGCGGCGGGTTCGTCGGCGCGCACCGCCCACCACTGCCGGGTGACCAACGCGACGGCGCCACCGAACAGCGCCCCCGCGACCACGTCGGAGGGCCAGTGCACGCCGATGTGCACCCTGGAATAGCCGACCGCTACCGCGACCGGCGCCACCAACGCACCCGCCGCAGGCGACTCCAGCGCCAGCCCTGTAGCGAACGCGGCGGCCGAGGCCGAATGCCCCGACGGAAACGACGACGACACCGGCGGAACAACCAGCCTGCGTACGAACGGCACGGACTCGTCGGGCGGGCGGCGACGCGGGAACAGCGGTTTGGCAATCCCGTTGGCCACACCGCTGGCGATGCCCAACGCGAGGAGACCGCGGACCGCGCCGCGCCGGGTCGAGCGGTCCCCCGCTACGAACAGGACCGCGCCGAGCACGACCCACAGGCGGTTCTTGTCCGCCGTCGTGCTCAACCCTCTGAGGAGGCGGTCCCCCGAGGTCGGGCGAACGCGCGCGCTGCGGGCGACCAACCAGCGATCCACGCTGCCTGCCACATCGGCGACACGTCTGCTGCCCGATCCTCGAGTGGAAAGATGCCGCATCGCCGAAGCCTACCGACCGATCAGGCGCGGTGTCGGTCGTCCGTCAATTCCTTTGCCAGCACACGCGATTGCGTGTCTCGACCGAAGGGCCCCATTCGCAGTCCGCACCATATTCCTATTCAGTGCACGGATGTACTCTGATCGCGAGCGCACAGCACTGTTGAACGACAACCAGGAAGAGATGACCGATTGATGCAGACACCTCATTCAGCACACAGTCATGCGCTGAACCTCAGGTGAGGGTCGGGACCTGATGGAACACACGAACGAGCTGGCACAGGAACTCGCGGCCGCGGCACGGCGGCACGGTTCGGCGATCGCGGGGATAGTCGGCTCCGCCGCACGCAAGGCGTCGTGGGAGGTGCTCGACCTCATGGCCGAAGGCCGCGAGCTGGTGGGTGCGGCGCTGCGCGCCCGAGCCGAGGAACAACGCCACCGAGACCGGTTGCCCTGAGCCGGACCGATCAGATCGGTGGCCGAGGCGACGCGGGCACCGATTGATCGGCGACCTCGGTGAGCGCCTGTGCCCACCCGTCCAAGCGGTCGGACGCATGCCGTAGATCCGCGACGATGGTGTCGAAATCGTGCCGCAGCAGGGTGTTTTCGGGAACCGCGAGGATTCGGCCCGCCGCGGCAACCATCTGTTCGTACTCCGCTACCCCGGCATCGAGCCTGCCGAGGGTGAACCGCGAGTTCTCCGTGAGCGCCACCGCCGCAGGCGAATTCGAGTGCCCCATCGTGCCGAGCGCCTGCTCCATCGCGGTGATGTCGGCAGCGAGGGCGTGCAACGCCGCGGATCCCGAGGCAGCGGTTTCGAGCAGATCGGCCAGCTCGTCCTCGGGCAGTCCATTCGAGCGACGGATCTGTGCGCTCAGCCCATGCAATGCCTTCTCCGCGCGTACCAGTCGCCCGATCGGCTGGCGGGCGCTCGACCACAGCGGCGGCGGCTTGCGCGGGAGAAACGCCGCCTGCGGCAAGGGAGCACCACGTAGGCGCAGATAGCGGCGGGTGCTCAACGCCGCGCCGGTGACCAGCGCGACCGCTCCGCCGCCGACCATGACCACGGCCCACACCGGTGCCGAGATGACCGCGAGGCCAACGGTTCCCACGGTGGTGAGACCGGAAACAGTGCCGAGCTGGAAGCTGCGGCGGCGGACCCTGCGACGACGACGCAGCTCCCGTTCCCGGGGATCGGCCCAGCGCCGGACCGCGACAAGCGCGTTCTCGCCAACCTCGCGAATATTGTCCGGCAGGCTACCCGGCTGCGGCGCCAGGGCGGCCTGCGCCCGAATGATCGCGGACCCGCGGGCCCGACGAGCTCGGGGCCACGGTTCGCGAAATTCACTGCCGCTCATGCCTTTTCTCCCACCGGTTGCGTGGATCGGACGGACACGCACCCGATCTGGCCGACGGCCGGCCGGTCGGATATCCACGCATTGCCATCCAGTGAACCAGCCCCCACCGACATATCCTCTGCCGAGCGTCCGACCGCTACCTATTGCTGCGCAGTCTGGCCTTTGTTCATCTGCGGCTGCGCCGGATTGGACTGGGTCTGCGCCGGGTTGATGGCGGGCTGGGCGGCGCCACCGGCGGGCAACTGGTCACCGCGCATGGAGGCGCGGATCTGCTCCAGCTTGCTGTGTCCGGCCATCTGGACGCTGGCCTGCTGAACCTCGAGCATTCGGCCTTGCACCGAGTTCTGCGCGAGCTCGGCGGCGCCGAGTGCGTTGGCGTAGCGGCGCTCGATCTTCTCGCGGACCGCATCCAGGCTCGGGGTGCTGCCGGGCGCCGACAGTGTGGAATCCATCCGCTGCAGTGACGCGGAGACCTGCTCCTGCATCTTGGCCTGCTCCAGCTGGCTGAGCAGCTTGGTGCGCTCGGCGACCTTCTGCTGCAGCAGCATCGCGTTCTGCTCCACGGCTTTCTTGGCCTGGGCAGCCGCCTGCAGCGACTGGTCGTGCAGGACCTTCAGGTCCTCGACGGACTGCTCGGCGGTGACCAGCTGCGCGGCGAACGCCTCGGCGGCGTTGGTGTACTGGATCGCCTTCTCGGTGTCGCCCGCCGCGGCGGCCTGATCGGCCAGCAGAACGGCCTGGCGCGCGTTGGCATTGAGCTTCTCGACCTCGTCCAGCTGCCGGTTCAGCTTCATCTCCAGCTGACGCTGGTTGCCGATCACCGACGCGGCCTGCTGCGAAAGAGCCTGGTGCTGCCGCTGGGCTTCTTCGATAGCCTGCTGAATCTGAACCTTCGGATCCGCGTGCTCCTCGATCTTGGCATCGAAGAGGGCCATCATGTATTTCCAGGCCTTGACGAACGGATTAGCCATCGATTGATCCCGCCTCCATCTGACATGCCGCGCTCCGGCGCGACTCCGGTGCGCGACCGTCACGCACCCGACATCTGCCTATCCTCCACCATGTGGCATTGGGCCGGGCGAACCCGGCCCAATCGACACCTATGGAGAATCTATCCGCTTTCGGCGTCGGTCCCCAGTGTTGCGGCGGCGACCACGTCTCGTTCTGCGTCACACACCCTTCACCAAAACCAGCATGTCCGATTTCGGCGCGGGAATCACGATCCTGGTGTCCTCGGCGAGCGGCAGCGGGCGGGCACCAGCCACCGACATACTGGCGGTCGCGGGAGCCAGCGCCGGCTCGGCGGCCTCCGCGGGCTCGACAGCGGCCTGCTCCCGCTCCGCGGGAGCGGGGGCGGCCGCGGCGTCCGCCCGGGTGCGGGTGGGCAGTCCGTCGGCGCCGGCCATGACCGCGCTCACGTCCCATAGCACCCGCGACAGCGGTACGTCCAGCGCCTCGCAGATGGCGGCGAGCAATTCACTGGAGGCTTCCTTGCGGCCGCGCTCGACCTCGGACAGGTATCCGAGGCTCACACGCGCCGAGGTGGACACCTCGCGCAGGGTGCGGTTCTGGGCGAGACGAGCACGCCGCAGACTGTCCCCGATCGCCTCTCGCAGCAGCGTCATCTCGTTCTCCTTCGCTCCCGGTCGCCGGGCCGACGAGCTACGTCGGATCCCCACGCATGCCGTTCTTTCTCGCACAACGTCGGACGAGGGTCGGTTGGTTCCCACGGGGGCAGATCATTAGCTCCGCCCGACGCGTTCAGCCGGACTCGGGTCCGGCTCGCACACACATCGAAGCAACTCACGCACCGCGGTGTGTGCCGCGCCGATCCTGATAGTCCACCGGTCCCCCGGGAGTTTCAACCGCACCACTTCGGTATGCCCGGGACCAGCCAGACCGAGATAGACGGTGCCCACCGGGTGTCCGTCCTGCGAATCGGGTCCGGCGACGCCGGTCAGCCCCACACCCCAGTCCGCAACGCACTTTGTCCGCGCGCCCACCGCCAACTGTTCCGCGGTGCTCGCCGCCACTGGACCCTCCGTCGCCAGCACTTCCGCCCCGACGCCCGCGAGGCTCTGTTTGAGGTCTGTGGCGTACACCACCAACCCGCCGCGCAGTACGGCGCTGGCGCCGGGGACTCCGGCGATGGTCGCGGTGAGCAAGCCCGCAGTGAGCGACTCCGCGGTCGCCACCGTCTGCCGCGCGGCAATCAGCGCCCGCACGAGGTCGGCGGCGGGCACGCCCGCGGTGAGTGGATCGGTCATGTGCCCCGCGCCCGCCCCGCCCCGCCCGCGAACCACACCCTCGCCGCTTGGCCGACATAGTCCAGCCCGGTCACGACAGTGAGTGCGACGGCCAGGTACATCAGCGCCATCCCGGCATCGGCGAACCAGCCCGACAGCGGCAGCAGCAGCACCGCGATCGCCAACGACTGTACGAGCGTCTTCAGCTTGCCGCCGCGTCCAGCGGGAATCACACCGCGCCGCACGACCATGAGCCGCAGCAGCGTCACGCCGATCTCGCGGCCGCAGATGATGATCGTGATCCACCAGGCCAGATCGCCGAGCACAGACAGGCCGATCACCGCCGACCCGATCAGCGCCTTGTCCGCGATGGGGTCGGCGAGCTTGCCGAAATCGGTGACCAGACCGTATTTGCGCGCCAGTTGCCCATCGAACCGATCGGTGATCGCGGCGAGGCCGAACAGCGCGGCGGCGGTGAACCGCCAACCGGTCTCGTGCCCTTCTCCAACGAACAGCGCGACGACGAACAACGGCACGATCGCGATCCGCAGCATGGTGAGGATGTTCGCGATGTTCAACAGCGGCACCGCGGTCTCGGCTTGGGCGAAACCGGGGCGCATCGGGCTCGGAGCGCTCCACGGACGGTCCATTTCGTCAGGTTGCACGCTCATGCCCCACCTTGCCCACGGTCGGCTCGGTCATGGCAGCCTCGTCATCCCGTCGCGCTGCCCGGCGCGATGCGGTGAGCGGAACGACTGGAGGTGCGACACACGTTCAGACTATCGGTAGCCCGGCCGACTACTGTGCACCCCATGACCTCTCGGGGACCATTAGGTGGTTCGACCAGCGACGCGTATCCGGGCGCGGCTCCTGCCGCGCAGACCTCCGTCCCGGCTGTCCGACGCGCGCGAACCTCCGACGTGCCCGAGATCAAGCGCCTCGTCGATGCCTACGCGGGCCGGATCCTGCTGGAGAAGAACCTGGTCACCCTGTACGAGGCGGTGCAGGAGTTCTGGGTCGCAGAGCTGGACGGCCGCGTCGTCGGCTGTGGCGCGCTGCACGTACTGTGGGCCGACCTCGGCGAGGTACGGACGGTCGCGGTACATCCCGACGTCAAGGGCTCCGGTGTGGGCAAGCTCATCGTGCGGCGCCTGATCGCGGTAGCCCGTGAAATCGAGCTGCAGCGGCTGTTCGTGCTGACCTTCGAGGTGGAGTTCTTCGGCAGACACGGGTTCGTCGAGATCGACGGCACCCCGGTCACCGCCGAGGTGTACGCGGAGATGTGCCGGTCCTACGACACAGGTGTCGCCGAGTTCCTCGATCTGAGCTATGTGAAGCCGAACACCCTCGGCAATACTCGAATGCTGCTGACGCTCTGAGTCCGTCTCTACAGGAAGCGATCCACCCGTGCCGATCTTCGCCGTCCACTACATCTACTCCGACAGCACCATCGCCGACCGCGACACCCACCGTCCCGAGCATCGGGCCTGGTTGGCCGGTCTGGTCGAATCCGGCAGCCTGCTGAGCAGCGGGCCGTACCCGGACGGGTCCGGCGCGCTGCTCATCTTCCGGTCGGACGACGCGGGACAGCTGAAGGAATTGCTGGCGCGGGATCCGTTCGCGCGGGAGGGCCTCATCGACGACGTCCGCGCGGTCGAATGGGTTCCCGTGCTGGGCGCCTTCGCTCCCTGATCACGGTGGACCACGCTTCCCGAGCTATTCACCGACCCGGCTGCGCGCCGATCCGCGGGTCCGGATCAGGCTCGCGCCCGTCGCGACGATCAGGATGACGAGGATGACACCCAACGAGACCGGCGTGGAGATCTCCGGGACGACGACGTGCGCACCGCCGTTGACGAACGGCAGCGTGTTTTCGTGCAGCGCGTGCAGCACCAGCTTCACGCCGATGAACGCGAGGATGGCCGCCAAACCGTAGGAAAGGTAGACCAGCCGGTCGAGCAACCCGCCGATCAGGAAGTACAGCTGCCGCAAACCCATCAGTGCGAACGCGTTCGCGGTGAATACGAGATAGGGCTCGTCGGTGAGGCCGTAGATGGCCGGGATGGAGTCCAGTGCGAACAGCAGGTCGGCGAACCCTATGGCCAGCAGCGCGAGCAGCAACGGTGTGATCGCGCGGCGTCCGTCGATCCTGGTGACCAGCTTGTCGCCGTCGTACTCGTCGGTGGTCGGCAGCATCCGCTTGGCCAGGGCGACGATGCGGCTGTCGCGCTGCTGCTCATGCTCGACCTCATGGCCGCTCTCCCGGATCAATGTGACGGCGGTGTAGACGAGAAAGAGGCCGAACAGATAGAACACCCAGCTGAACGCGCTGATCGCGGCCGCGCCGACGGCGATGAACACGCCGCGCATCACCAAGGCGATCACAATGCCGATCAGTAGCGCCTTCTGCTGGTAGATCCGCGGTACCGCGAAGGTGGACATGATGATCAGGAAGACGAACAGGTTGTCCACCGAGAGCGCCTTTTCGGTGACGAAGCCCGCGTAGTACTCGCCCGCGAACGTCGGTCCCCACTGCCAGGCGACGATCCCGCCGAAGGCCAGCGCCAGCCCGATGTACACAGCGGACCAGAATCCGGATTCCCGGAACGTCGGCTCGTGTGGCGTGCGGACGTGCGCGAAGAAGTCGAAGACGAACAAGCCGAGGATCACCGCGACGGTGATTCCCCATTCGAGTGCGGTTACCTGCATGCGGTAGGCCGATCGGCAGCTGATGTCATGACGTCCATAATGCCCGATTTGTCCGTTCACGTCTGCTTGCGGGGTGATTGCCGACCATACTTTCACAGGCGTTCACCCGGGCACTGGGGCCAGGGTTTGCGACGGCGACCGATGCGCCGTGCCGGTTGCGAGCATCGAGCAATGGGCAAGTACCGTCTCCGGGCTGCCATGAGCACGCGTCCCTCGATCTCGTCACCGCCTTCCGAACTCGTCGGACACCGCAGCGCCCAGAGAACACCCGCTCACGGTCGACCAACTGACGACTCCGGCAACGGATGGCACCCCACCCGAATACGGAAAACCCGCCCTCAGCGACCCCATCCGAACTCGGTAAGACTGAACCCAACGCCCGCTCCGGGACAGTATCGAGAAACAAAAGTCCTGTCTCCGAGCGGAAAAGCGGTTCACAAGACGAAAATTGGGTGTTAGCGTCGAATCGAGCGAAACAACGCGAAAGGCGAGAACGATGACGGGGACGGTGCGGCGACAGCAGTCGCTGAGCGGCGCCTGGCAGTCGTATCCCTATGCCTTGCTATCGATCTCGTCCGCCGGATATCGGCGGATGATCGTCCGGAGCGGCCCCTGACCCTGTCTTTCGCAGACCCGCAGATAGGGGTCACTCCGCGGCGAATTGCCAAGGGGTGACTCCTTTTCCGCGTATACGGGTGTAGCTCGACCAACACACCGACGGTCTCCGTAACGGTAGGTCGGGGGTTCGAGTCCCTGCGTCCGTAACACAGGCCGGTGGTTCGATCCCACTCACAGGTACGACACCGATCCCTCGTAGCCCAATCGGTAGAGGCGCCGGATCTAGGTTCCGGGAGATGCGAGTTCGAATCTCGCCGAGGGAACCATTCCGCGCTACGCGAGCACGCGCCCGTAGCTCGACCAGCAAGAGCACCGACCGAAGAGAGCGATCTGCCGATGGCACGAGCATTGGTACATGACAATCCCACCGAGGCACAACAATTACAGACGTTTGTGTCATCGAGAATGCGCTCGGCCGGCCGGCCGATGGGGTCGCCAGCGCATGCGGTCTGGGGCGGTTCCCGTCAGGTGGCCGACGCGCTCATGCCACGAGCCGAAACACTGGCGGCGGCAGGGACATCGGACGATCGAGTCCGCTCGTTCACGCACATACGGTGAAGTCGGCCCAGTCGTTCGGCCGACCGTCACAACGGCGGATCACTCCTCCGGCTCGCCGCCGGCACCGCCGCCGCGGATCGACCACAGCAACCCTTCCAGTTCATCGGGTTTGACGAGGACGTCGCGCGCCTTGGACCCCTCGCTCGGGCCGACGACGCCGCGGGTCTCCATGAGGTCCATCAGCCGCCCCGCCTTGGCGAAGCCGACCCGCAGCTTGCGCTGCAGCATGGAAGTCGACCCGAACTGCGAGGTGACGACGAGTTCCACCGCCTGGAGGAATACGTCGATGTCGTCGCCGATGTCGGGGTCGACGTCCTTCTTCTCGCCCGGCTTGGCGGCGGTCACGCCGTCTTGGTAGTCGGGTTCGGCCTGGTTCTTGGCGAAGTCGACGACAGCGTGGATTTCCTCGTCGCTGATGAACGCGCCCTGCAGACGCGTCGGCTTGCCCGCGCCCATCGGCAGGAACAATCCGTCGCCCATGCCGATCAGTTTCTCGGCACCGGGTTGGTCGAGGATGACGCGTGAGTCCGTCAGCGAGGAGGTGGCGAACGCCAACCGGGACGGCACGTTGGTCTTGATCAAGCCGGTGACCACGTCCACCGACGGGCGCTGGGTGGCCAGCACGAGGTGAATGCCCGCGGCACGTGCCTTCTGGGTGATCCGGACGATGGCGTCTTCCACGTCACGCGGAGCGGTCATCATCAGGTCGGCGAGCTCGTCGACGATGGCCAGGACGTACGGATAGGGCTTGTACACCCGTTCACTGCCCAGCGGCGCGGTGATCGCACCGGATTTCACTTTCTTGTTGAAGTCGTCGATGTGGCGCACTTTGTTCGCCTGCATGTCCTGGTAGCGCTGCTCCATCTCCTCCACCAGCCAGGCCAGCGCGGCCGCGGCCTTCTTCGGCTGGGTGATGATGGGTGTGATCAGGTGCGGAATGCCCTCGTAGGGGGTGAGTTCCACCATCTTCGGGTCGATCAGAATCATCCGGACCTCGTCCGGCGTCGCGCGCTGCAGCAGCGAGACCAGCATCGAGTTCACGAAGCTCGACTTACCCGAGCCGGTGGAACCGGCGACCAGCAGATGTGGCATCTTGGCCAGGTTCGCCGATACGAACTGGCCCTCGATGTTCTTGCCGAGCCCGATCACCAACGGGTGATGGTCGTTGCGGGTGGATGGTGCCTTGAGCACGTCGGCGAGACGGACCAGCTCGCGGTCGGCGTTGGGCACCTCGATGCCGACCGCGGACTTGCCTGGGATCGGCGCGAGCAGCCGGACGTTCTCCGTCGCGACGGCATAGGCGATGTTGCGGGCCAGCGCGGTGATCTTCTCGACCTTCACGCCCGGCCCGAGCTCCACCTCGTAGCGAGTGACCGTCGGGCCACGCACGAAGCCGGTGACCGCCGCGTCGATCTTGAACTGCACCAGTACCTCGGTGATCGCCTCGATCATCGATTCGTTGGCGGCGCTGCGCTTCTTCGGCGGGTCGCCATCGGTCAGCAGGGACAGCGGCGGCAGCGTGTAGTCTCCCTCGACCACACGGTCGGTGACGAATTCGAGCTGCTTCGGCGCAGCCGGTGTCTGATCCTCGGCCACCGCGGCCGGAGGTTGTTTCTTCGGCTTCGGCTTCGGCTTCGGCGCGGGCTCCTCGACCGCGATCGGCTTGGCGTCGCGCAGCGGCGGTTCGCCGAGCACCTCGGTGACGGCATCGGAATCGCCGAACTCGTCGGCCGGGTAGTTCTCGGCAGGCGTGCGGCCACGCCGTTTCGAGCCGGAGCGGTGCAACGGGAAGCCGTCGGCGTCATAGTCGCCCGGTTCGTATTCTCCGAATTCGCTGCCATACTCGCCGTATTCGTCGCCACCGATCGCGGTGCCGAGGTATCGGCGGAGCTTGTCAGGCACCTCCCGCACTGTCGTCCCGGTCACCAACAGCACACCGAAGACGATCGCCAGCAACAGGATCGGTACCGCGAGCCAGGCGGTCAAACCATCGGTGAGCGGCCCGCCCACCACGAAGCCGACGAAACCGGCTGCGCGAGAACGCCCGTGCGCATCGGTGGGTGCGCCGGCCGCGATGTGCCACAGACCCAGGATCGGCAGGCCGATCAGCAGCCCGCCGAGCACGAGCCGCGGGCGAATCTCGGGACGCGGCTCGGTGCGCATGAGGACGACGGCGATCCCGCAGGCAACGAAAGGCAATCCGGCCGAAGCCGACCCGGACACCGCGCGGATGACGTCCTCGACCCAGTGCCCGACCGGACCGCCCGCCGACAGCCACACTGCCGCCGCGATCACGGCGCTGAGCGCGATCAAGGCGAGCGCGATGCCGTCGCGGCGGTGTCCATGTTCGATCTCCCCGGCCCGGCTCAACGTCCGGGTGGTGGCGCCGACGGCGCGGGCAAGCATGGTCCAGCCGCTGCTGATGCCGCGCCCGAGCACCGCGAGCGGAGCTGTATTCGACTTGCGACGCACCGGGCGCCGGACCGGCGTGGTGCGCCTGCGTGGCGCCCCGGACGCGCGGGGCGTGGCCGCGCGAGACCCTGCCGTCGCCCTCCCCCGCGCCGATCCCGCCCGCGCCCGAGTCGTCGTGGTGCTGCGGGACTTACCTGCCATGGACCCAGGCTAGCCGCAAACGCCCCATCCGGACCATCCGCAACACTGGTATCGCCGGTCTCGGCTACACGCGAGACGGAATCAGACCGAGCGGTCCAGGCCGAGCACCGCACGGACCGCGTCGGCATCGCCGCTGGTTTCCAGCCGGACCTCGTCTCGTCCGAAGGCATGCAACAGGAGTTCCGACGGCTTGCCGGTCAATGTCACGACCACGCCGGACGCGGACCGGGCCACCACGCGCCTGCCGTCCTGCGTCCGCAGGGCGACCGTGACCGGCGCCTTGCGGTAGGTCATCGACGCCATCCTGCGCAGCTGCGACCACAGCTTGTCCTCGTCGGCGGCGGTCAGCTCGCGTGGCTGCCAGCCGGGCGCGGCGCGGCGCACGTCCTCGTGGTGCACGAACATCTCCGACAGATTGACTACCGCGTCGATCGGCCGCAGCGGCGACCACCACGGCGGACCGGTACACACCTGCTCCAGCAGCGCGGGAAACGGCTTGCTCGCCGCCTTCGTCTGCACGCGGTCGAGGTAGCCCGCGAACGGCTTCAGCAGGATGCCCGGTGCGGCATCGGGCCGCCGCTCGCGAACCACCAAGTGCGCGGCGAGATCCCGCACCGTCCACTCTCCACAGAGGGTCGGCGCCTCCGGCCCCGCGGATCGCATCGCCTCGACGAGCCCCTGACGTTCGCGCTGCGCCATAGTCACACCCTGAACATACTCACCTGAGCGCCCAACCGAAGGGCATGTCACCCAGGCCGCGTTTCGGTTTCGCGGTGACTCCTGTGCCGCTCGACGGCAGCTCGAGGTGCTGGAAGAGCGAAATCATGTTCTGTCGAGCCAGGAGTATTCGGTGCCGCCTGCCTGTGGGCATGCCATCGGGAGGCGGCAATGGCATTGCTCTGCATGGGAATTCGGAGTCCGCGAGGCTCCCGTCGGGCGACGGTGTCCTGGCACAGGGGCCGAGCGCAGGTCCTCGTCGCGTGAACGCGTACTCCCTACCCCGGGAATCTCCGGCTAGCGCAATGAGAGTCGGCTATGTACCTTGTCACTCGGTCCATCGGGTCGTGGACCTAATGACAAGAAGGGCAAACCCTCTGTGAAGAAGCTTGCTACCGGCGTGGCCATGCTGGCAGCGGCGGGTACCGCGCTGTCCGTCAGCGCACCTGCGGCGCACGCCTACACCAACAACTACGGCGCCATCGCGCTGTCCACCTCGACCGGGCTGATCGGGTACTCCTACGACTACCCGGATTCCGCCGCCGCAAAGCGACGCGCCATCAGCTCCTGCGGCGCGGCGGACTGCAGCTCGGTGCTCTGGTTCGCCAACGGCTGCGGAGCCGTGGCGTACTCCGGCGACAACGGCACTTGGAGCTGGGCATACGCCTCGTCGCGCCGCGCCGCGCAGAGCCGTGCCCTGTCCAACAACTATTCCGACGCTTACATCGTGCACTGGAACTGCACGTCCAACCACGGCTGATGTCCGGGATCCGAGTCGAAGGAAACATCGTGAAGCACCGCACTTTCCGGGCCGCCGTAGCCGTCGTTCTCACCGCGGCAGCCTGCTCGCTGTCCGCCTGCGCCTCCAATGACGACTCGCCGTCTCCGAGTACCAGCGCCAACGCCAGCAATACCCCAGGCGAACTGCAGGGCGGCTCGGACAACGGCGAAAAGGAGACCGGCTCCGCGCCGACCACCCCATCCTCGCCCGCGCTGGCCAAGCCCTCGGTACAGCAGCTGAACGAGCGGCTGCAGAAGGCGTTCGATCCGAACGTGCCGAACAAGGAGAAGATCAGCTGGATCCAGGCCGCCGAGCAGGATCCCTACCTGGTCGCCAACCTGGTCGACGCGGCGAAGAAGCAGAACGTCAAAGTCGAGGTCACCAATGTGGGCGACCCGAAGGACGGCAAGCTGAAAGCCGACGCGAAAGTCACCATCGACGGCACCCCGGTGGACAACGCCTTCATCCAGTTCGTCTCCGAGGGCGGCGAATGGAAGGTCGACCACACCTTCGCATGCAACATCGTCAAGAGCGCGAAGATCGAGTCCGCGGCCTGCCAGGAGTGACCGCGCCCGCCTGAACGGAAAAGCGCCGAACGGCCCAGCTGTCCGGCGCTTTTCGTCGTTCAGGGATCAGACGCCGATCACGGTCGGCACGATCATCGGGCGACGGCGATACTTGTCGGCCACCCAGCGACCGACCACACGGCGCACACCCTGCGCGATCCGGTGGGTGTCGGTGACACCTTCACCCGCCAGCCTCAGCAGTTCGATTTCCACCAGTTCCGCCGCGTCGATGAGCGCGGTCGGATCGTCGGAGAAGCCGCGTCCGCTGAGCTCGGGGGTGCTGACCGCCTTGCCGGTGGTTTCATCGATGGCGATGGTGATCGCGATGAAACCGCCCTCGCCGAGCACGAGCCGGTCCGACAACGTCGATTCACCGACGTCGCCCACGGAGAGCCCGTCGACGTACACGTGCCCGACTGTCACCCGGCCGACGATCGAGGCGATGCCATCGACCAGATCGACCACTACGCCGTCCTCGGCGAGGACTACCCGGTCTTCAGGCACACCCGTCGCCACGGCCAGGGCCGCGTTGGCGCGCAGATGCCGCCATTCGCCGTGCACCGGCATAGCGTTGGTCGGCCGCACCGCGTTGTACAGGTACAGCAGCTCGCCCGCCGAGGCGTGTCCGGAGACGTGCACCTTGGCGTTCTGCTGGGTGATCACCGTGGCTCCGAGCCTGGCAAGGCCGTTGACCACCGCGAACACCGAGTTCTCGTTGCCGGGGATGAGCGAGGAGGCCAGCACCACCAGGTCGTCGGCGCGGATGTTGATCTGGCGATGGTCGCCGCGGGCCATCCGCGACAGCGCCGACAGTGGCTCGCCCTGCGAACCGGTCGAGATCAGCACCAGCCGGTCGCCGGGCAGCGTCGCGGCGACGTCGAGGTCGACGACCACGCCGTCCGGCACGGTGAGATAACCAAGATCCTGTGCGATTTGCATGTTGCGGACCATCGAGCGGCCGACGAAACACACTCGCCGCCCGTACTTCTGGGCCACGTCGACCACCTGCTGGATGCGATGCACGTGACTGGCGAACGACGCGACGATCACTCGGTTGCGGGCCTTGCCGATCACGGTGTCCAGCACGCCACCGATCTCGCGCTCGGGCGTGACGAAGCCGGGCACCTCGGCGTTGGTGGAGTCCACCAGGAACAGGTCGACGCCCTCGTCGCCGAGGCGGGAGAATCCGGCCAGGTCCGTGAGTCGTCCGTCCAGCGGAAGCTGGTCCAGCTTGATGTCACCGGTGTGCAGGACGACACCGGCGGGTGTGCGGATGGCGACGGCGATCGCGTCGGGAATGGAGTGATTGACCGCGAAGTACTCGCAGCCGAACGGCCCGTGCGTGGTGTGCTGGCCCTCGGTCACCTCGACCAGCTTCGGATGCTGGCGGTGCTCCCGGCATTTCGCGGCGACCAGCGCGAGGGTGAAGCGTGACCCGACGACCGGTATGTCCGGCCGCAGCCGCAGCAGGAACGGCACCGCGCCGATGTGGTCCTCGTGTCCATGGGTGAGCACGACGGCAACCACGTCATCCATCCGGTCCTCGATGGGGCGGAAGTCGGGCAGGATCAGGTCGACACCGGGCTGCTGGTCCTCCGGGAACAGCACGCCGCAGTCGACGATCAGCAGCTTGCCGCCGTACTCGAAAACGGTCATGTTGCGGCCGATCTCGCCGATGCCGCCGAGGGCGAACACGCGCAGACCCTGCTTGGGCAGTGCGGGCGGGGCGCCGAGACGGTCGTGCGCGGCGACCGGATTCGGCGGCGGCGCGGGCGCTTCGGCACGCCCACGACCGGACTGCTGGCGTCCTCGTCCCGAACGCCGCGGCTGCCCGTCGCGCGGCGTGGGCTCCTGCTTCGCCTGCGTGGACTTCTTCGCCTTCTTCTCGGGCTGCACGGTGACTTCGGCCTGGACGGTCACCTCGGCGGAGGCCGCGCGCTCAGGCTGTTCGGCGCGCTTCGGCTGTTCGGCCGGCGCGGACGGTGCGGGCGCTCCCACGGCGCGGGAAGCGCCGCGGCGGGGGCGACGGGCCACAGGATCACTCATGAAATCACCCCGACCGTCCGCAGATCGGCGGCCAGCGCTTCCAGTTGTCGGGTGTCGGGCATCAACTGTGGCAGCCGCGGTTCACCGACCTCGATGCCGAGCAGCCGCAGCCCGCCCTTACTCATCGCGACGCCGCCGAGCCGCGCCATCGCCGCGTTCAGCGGCAGCAGCGTGGCGTTGATCTCGCGGGCACGGACCACCTCGCCGGCGGTGTAGGCGTCCAGTAGCGCACGCAACCGCTCAGGCACGAGATGCCCGATGACACTGATGAATCCGACAGCGCCGACCGAAAGCCAGGGCAGGTTGAGCGCGTCGTCGCCCGAGTAGAAGGTCAGGCCGGTGCTCGCGATGAGCTCCGCGCCCATGTTCAGGTCGCCCTTGGCATCCTTGACCGCGACGATGCGTGGATGCTCGGCAAGCGTCCGGATGGTGTCACTGGCAATCGGGACCACCGATCGGCCCGGAATGTCGTACAGGGTTACCGGCAGCTCGGTGGCATCCGCGACGGCGGTGAAGTGCGCGACCAAGCCCTCCTGGCTGGGGCGGGAGTAGTACGGCGTCACCACGAGCAAACCGTGCGCGCCCGCGCGCTGCGCGGTGCGCGCGAGCTCGATCGAGTGCGCTGTGTCGTAGGTGCCCGCCCCCGCGATCACGGTGGCACGGTCGCCGACGGCATCGACAACGGCGCGCAGCAGGTCTGCCTTCTCCGATTCGGTCGTGGTCGGCGATTCACCGGTGGTCCCCGAGATCGCAAGCAGGTCGACACCGCGGTCGACCAGGTGGGCCGCGAGCGCGACCCCGGCATCGACGTCGAGCTTGCCGTCGGCACTGAAGGGGGTCACCATCGCGACACCTACTGTGCCGGACGCGCGCAGCTCCGTTGGCGTCGATTCACCGTTCATCATGGTCAGAAAGGCTACCCGGTCTGGGACACGCCCTCGACACCCTCGTCGACGTTCGGATCTGCCCGGTCTGGCGATTCCGATATCACCCAGCACCGTGATGTCATTCCTACCCTTGTAGGACATCATAAATGACGTCACAATGATGTCATGGATTTGAACAAGTACACCACCCAACTGCGCGAGAACCTGGTCGCGGCCGGGGCGCTCGGCGACGAGAAGACCCAGGCCACGGCGGCAGCGCTGGCCTCGGCGACGGAAGGCTCGGCGCGGCTGGTGTTGCTCGCCGCGCTGTCCGAGCTCGCCACCGAGGTCGGTACAGCGCTCGGCGACCGAACGGTGCACGTGTCGGTCGACGGCACGGACGCCTCGATCGATGTGCGCAAGAGCACCGCAACCGACGAGCCACCGACGTTCGAGGAGATGACCGGCGACATCAGCCGCGTCACGCTGCGGCTGGTCGAGCAGATGAAGGCGCGCGCGGAAGAGGCTGCCGCACAGAGCGGTCAGTCGCTGAATTCGTGGCTGTCCGGCGCCGTGCACGGCGCGCTGCGTGACCAGATGCGGGGATACGGGTCCAAGCGCGACTCCTGACTTCGCGGCGCGGCCGAGCCGGCCATGTCACCTGCTACAGCAGCGGGGCGAGATTGCCGCGGTCACCGATCACCACCTCGTCGAGTTCGAGCCAGTCGGCCATCTCACGCAGCGCGCCGGTGAGTTCGTGCGCGGTGGCCGGGGTGTCGTACCCGGGTTCGGCGAACGCACCAGGCACCCAGAGGCGACCGGTCGCGCGTTCCGCGCGCAGGTCGACGCGACCGACGAGTTCGCCGTCGAGCAGGAACGGGAAGACGTAATAGCCGTGCACCCGTTTGTGTTCCGGGGTGTAGATCTCGATGCGGTAATGGAAGTCGAAGATCCGCTCGGTGCGAGCGCGGAAGAAGATCAGCGGGTCGAACGGGCACAGCAGCGCGGCACCCTCGACGCGGCGCGGCGTGGGCGCACCGGCCCGCAGGAAGCCGGGTTTGTCCCACCCCTCGACCGCCACCGGGATCAGCTCACCCGCGTCCACCAGGTCGGCGATGGCCGGTTCGGTTTGGGTGCGGTGCAGGCGGTAATAGTCGCGCAGGTCGGTCTCGGTACCGATGCCGTGCGCGGTGGCTGCGCGCCGCACCAGCTCGCGCACCGCGTCCTGTTCGGAAACGGTGCGCGCCAGCACGTCCGCCGGGATCACCCGCTCCGTGAGGTCGTAGTGCCTGGCGAACCCGACGCGTTCGGCCACGGAGAGGGAACCGGCGGCGAAAAGCTGCTCGCAAATCATCTTGGTGTCACTGAGATTCCACCAGGAACCCTTGGGGCGCGGCTTGTCCAGTTCGAGATGGCGCTCCACCTCACCGGCGGTGGCCGCTCCGACCTCGGTGATCACGTCGAGGATGTCCTTGCCCAGCGTGGGATTGCGCTCCACGACCTTGCGCATGCCGGACCAGCGCCCGTGCTCGTACTTCCTCATCCGCCAGCGCATCAGCGGCCAGTCCTCGACCGGAATGAGCGCGGCCTCGTGTGCCCAGTACTCGACCAGCGCACGCGGTCGCCGCACGCCGTTGCTCCACGCGGCCTGGTCGAGCAACGCGCGGTCGTAAGCCCCGATCCGGCTGAACACCGGCGCGTAGTGCGCTCGCACCACCGCGGACACCGAATCCAGTTGCAGCAGTTGGGTTCTGTCCAGCACCCCGAGCACCGACCGCCGGGTGACCCGTGCGGGCCTGCGCGCACCGAAACCCTGCGCCACCAACGCCGTTCGACGCGCTGCCGCCGCACTCATGTTCCGCATGAAGGGAACTTTGCCATGCGGGACCGACAGGTTTGTCGCGGCGGTGGGGCCGCCGATCGGCCTGCCGGTCCGCCGTGGACCGCGCTAGGTCGAGACGGTCACCACGCCCGCCGCGTCGATCTCGAGGCGTCGGTCTTGATTCGACGCCGTCGCAAGCACGGTGGCGAGAATGCGCCGGCCCACCGGCAGGACACGGACCGTGACCGACCCTTCGTTCGCGGCGTCCAATTCACGAGTGGCCGCTTCGATCACCTGCCGACGCACCCCGCGCGGGACGCCCGCGAAACCGCCGTCATCGAGCAGGACCACCTCCACACCGCGCGAGCGTGCCCCACGTGCAGCGCTGCTGAGCCGGTCGGTCACCAGCTGCGGCGCCCGAAGTGCATCGCGCAGTTCGGCTTCCAGGAGTCTGCACTGCTCGCGCTCCCCCGCGGTGAGCTCGTCGCCGTCGGCGATGCGTTCCAGGATCGGCCGCGCCACCGCATCAAGCCTGGCCAGCTGCCGGTTCCGTTCCCCGTTCTCCGCGGCCATACCGGCCTCCGCGGCGGCCCGCACGGTCGCCTCCTCGCGCAGCAGACGCAACGAACGCTGGGTCGGGCGCATAATGGCCGCGAACGACGACACCCCCGCGACCGTGGCGACCGGAACTATCGAGCCGACGACCACACCGAACCGCGGTCCAGCCACCACACCGACCACCGCGATCACCACACCGATACCCACGACACCGAGCCAGGCCGCGACCAGCCGTCCGCGCAGCACCAGCACCGCGAGCAGGTACGACGAGGCGAACGCCGTCCACACCTGCTTCGACCACCCGTGCTCCACGTCGAACGAGGTCAGGATGGTCGCCAGCGAACCGGAGGCGGCAACGAACACGGTTGCGGGCCAGGGCAGCGGATCCACCGGGACCACCAGCACCACGACCCCGGCCACCGCGAGCAGCGCCAGTGCGGCGATGGCGGCGCCCAGCGGTGATTCCGAAAAATTCCGAACCATGTACAAAACGATCGTCGCCTCGAGGATCATCAGGAACAGCCAGGCCGCCCGGTCGCGCAGGCCGAGCAGATCGCGCAGGCCGAACCACGTGTCCTGGTCAGCCATCGCGACCCCACGCCAGAGTCACAGTCGTACCCTCATCCGGCCGCGATTCCACGAATCCGGCACCGCCCGCGAGGCGGCGCATGCGGCCGAGGATGCTCACCGAGATGCCGAGCCGATCGGCGGGTACTTCACTCGGGTCGAAACCCGCGCCGTCGTCCCCGAACACCACGCGGATTCCGCCCGCACTGATCGTCACGGTGACGGTACGGCGCACCTCGCGGCCCGCGACGGTGGCGTGACGCAAGCTGTTGCGCGCGGCCTCGGCCAGCGCCGCGGCGATCGTGTTCGCGGCCTCCACCGGCAGGTGCAGATCATCGAAACCGGCCCAGCGCCGCGCGGTGAACCGGATGCCGGGGTTCACCTCGTGCACGGCCGAGCGCAGGAACCCGATCGCGGACTGCGCGTCCAGCCGGTCGGGTTCGACCTCGCCGACCCGGCATGCGTCGAGTTGTTCCAAGGTCCGCTCGGCCTGTCGGCGCAGCACCGGTGATTCGGTCCCGCCGCGCGAAGCGTCCAGCAGAGTCGAAAGCACCGCGTCGTGGATCAGCGCGGCGAAGCGTGCCCGTTCGCGCTCCCTGGCTGCCGCGCCCGCGACCGCCGCGGCCCGGCTGCTCTCTATCGCCGATTCGCGGTCGACTCGGTCGGCCGCGACCCTGGCATGGATAGCGCACCAGAGAAACAACGCGCTGAGCCCTGCTGCCCTGGCGAAATCGCCGAGCAGTGTGAGCACTGTGGTCTCCCGCAGCACGGACAGATTCGCGAGCGCACCGAGTGCGGCGCCGACCACCAGGTACGCAATGGCCAGCGGCGGACGCCAAGCGAGGACGGCCGCAAGGACACCCAGCGCGAGTACCCGGTACAGCCACACCGAGGCCCCCTCGGCGTCCGGCTGCGAATAGGCGAACGGGACCACCGCTATCGCAGCGACGAAACTCACGGCCGCCACACCAGCGACGTACTGGATAGCGCGACAACTCATTCCGACCGAGACGACCGCGAGCACCGGGAACAACCCGAAGGCCAGCACCACCTCGACCACCGTCCAGCCAAGCGGCACGAACCGGCTCTGGTCGGCGATCTCGGGTAGCTCGACGGTGGCGGCGATTACCCCCGCGATGCCGATGGCCAGACCGAGCCTGCGCAGAATGCGGTCGCCGGCGCTCTCGGACACCTTCTCCCTGGACACCACGACAACCCCGCGGCGCCAACGGCCCGCGCGGGGGCGGTCGAGCGGCATGGAGCGGGTGGGCCGCGAGGTGTCCAGCATGCTGGACGCGATCACCCGCGGGGATGCCGCTCGGGAACCGGTAGCCATCCGTCCTCCACCGCCCGCTTGTACAGATCGGTCTTGGTGGGCGCCGGACGCCCGGCGTCGGCGTACTTCTGCCTGATCCGGCCGAGGTAGTCGTTGACCGTCTGCTCGGACAAGCCGGTCAACCGCGCGACCCGGGACGCCTTCTCACCGGACGCGTACAGCGTGAGCACTTCTTCCTGGCGCGGGCTCAGACCCACATCGGACAATTGCGGGTCACCGTCGATGGCGGCCGCCCAGTCGGTGGTGACCACCTGTTCGCCGGAGGCCGCGCGGCGTACCGCGGCGACCACGGTCGGCACATCCTCGGACTTGCGCACCACGCCGAGCACACCGGCGCGCGCCGCGGAGCGCACCAGGAACGCGTTGTCCGCTCCGGTGAAAACCAACACCTCGATGCCTCGGTCACGTAGTGCGCGCACGTTGTCCTCGGGTGTAGACCCGTCGGCCAGTCGCAGATCGAGCACGACCAGGTTCAGCTTCGGCGCTTCATCGGCGGCGGTCAGCAGGTCCGGCACGGTGCCAGTGGCCAGCACCAGATCGAGATCGGGTTCCGGCGCAAGCATCGCGGCCAGACCGATCGCGACGGATTCGTGATCTTCGACCAATCCGATCCGGCGCGGTGCGTTCTCACCTCCTTCTGCCCACGTCACGTGACTCTCCAATCCCGAATACTCGTCCAAATCCTCACCGGAACAATCGCTGTGCCAGTATGCCGGGCCATCACTCGGAATGGTCGAACACCAGAAATCGGGGGCCGCCCCTTACTCCATGAGTCCCGCGGCCAGCGTCGCGCCCAGCTCCCAGCAACGCTGGATGTCCTCCTTGTCGGGCGGGCCCGCGACGACAACCGTCGCGGTGGCGCGCTCCCAGCCCAGGCCGGTCGTCACGCGCTCCACGCCGCGCTCCGCGCCCTCGGTGCCCTCGTTGCCGTGCAGGTAGAGCCCGTAAGGGCGGCCGCGGGTGGAGTCGAGGCACGGGTAGTAGAAGGTGTCGAACGCGTGCTTGAGCGCACCGCTCATGTAGCCCAGGTTCGCCGGGGAGCCGAGCAGGTACCCGTCGGCCGCCAGCACGTCCGGCGTGGTGACGGCCAGCGCTGCCCGGCGCACGACCTCCACGCCTTCGATCTCGGGGTCGGTGGCCCCGGAGACGACGGCCTCGAACATCGCCTGCATATGCGGGGACGGCGTGTGATGGATGATCAGCAACCGGGCCACAGTGCGATGGTATCGACCGCCGCGACGGTCAGGTGTCGCCGCGCTCGTGCCGCTCCAGCGCGACCGCCCGGCGCATCGTCTCCCTGGCTCTGGTGCGGTCGCCCGCGTAGTCGTAGGCGCGTGCGAGCCGGTAGGAGACACGCCAGTTGTCCGGGTCGGCTTCCCATTCCGCCTTGATCTTCGCGAACAGCGCGTCGGCGGCCTCGCGCTCGATGCGGCCGGACGGGCGGTGCGGCAGCTGCGAGGTGTCGAGCTCGAGACCCTCCTCGTGGATGCGCCGGGCCAGATGCTGATGCGCGAGGCCCGCGCGCACGGTCGCCGCGACAATCCAGACACCCAGGAGTGGCAGGATCAGCACGCCGACGCCGATGACGATCGCCGCGATGTCGCCGGAACCGATCAGGCTGAACGCGATGCGGCCGAGCAGCAGGAAGTAGAAGCCGAGCACCAGCACCAGTGCGGCGATCGGCGCGACAACCTTGACGATTTCCTTGCTCTGCCCGTTCGGGACCGGTTCCGCGCTGCTCACAGGTCCAGGAACGGGTCGAGTCCGACGGTGAGACCCGGACGGTTCGCGATCTCACGCACGGCGAGAAGCACGCCGGGGGCGAAGGACGAGCGGTCGATCGAGTCGTGCCGGATGGTGAGGGTCTCCCCCTGGGTGCCGAACAGGACCTCTTGGTGCGCGACCAAACCGGCCAGCCGGACCGAGTGCACCCGCACCCCGTCCACGTCGGCGCCGCGCGCGCCGTCCAGTTCGGACGTCGTCGCGTCGGGGCTGCGGCCGACGCCCGCCTTGTCGCGGGCGGCGGCGATCAGACCCGCAGTGCGGTAAGCAGTGCCCGACGGTGCGTCCGCCTTGTTCGGATGGTGCAGTTCGATGACCTCGACCGACTCGAAGAACCGGGCGGCCTGCTCGGCGAAACGCATGGACAGCACGGCGCCGATGGCGAAGTTCGGGGCGATCAGCACGCCGGTTGCCCGGCGGTCGGCCAGCCAGCCGCGCACTTCCGCCAGGCGGGCCGCATCGAACCCGGTGGTCCCCACCACCGCGTGAATGCCGTGGTCCACCAAGAACTTCAGATTGCCCATCACCACGTCAGGGTGAGTGAAGTCAACCACCACCTGGGCGCCGGCCGCGGTGAACCGGTCGAGGGAATCGTCCTTGTCGACGGACGCGACCAGGTCCAGATCGGCCGCTGCGTCCACCGCCGCGCAGATCGCCTGTCCGACTTTGCCGCGCGCTCCGAGCACTCCGACCCGAATGGTCACCGCACCTCCTCATTCCGCTTCGGTTCGTGTCAGCCTATCGACCGCGCCGGGGTGTCGGTCGGTTGACCTGCGCTCGGCGCGCACGCCATGTTCTCCGCCATCCGCCGCAGCACCCGCATGGTCTCCGCGTACTGCTCGTCGGTGATCCCCTCGACCATCCGTCGCCGCCGCTCCCCGATCCGGACCCATGCCTGATCATGCGTGACGCGTCCTGCCTCGGTCAGCGCCAGCATGCCCGCATCGTCGGCTACCCACCCTCGGTCCGTCACGTCGGCCAGTTCCCCGCCCCATTCGGAGTCGTGGGTCCAGAACGCGTCGAGTGCGTCCCTGACGTCGTCGGCGCGCTGCGGCCCGTCTGCCAGTGAGTGCAGCATCTGCCAGTGCCTGCGGCTCAGTTCACCCGCGGCGAGGTCCTCGTCGAAGCGCTCGCTGATCAGTCGATCGAGTTCCACGAGCCAGTACCCGATCGGGCGCTGAATAGCCATCTCCACTCCTAATCAATGTCATTGGACAATTACATGTATTCTTACATAGATTTCGGAGGCGTGGCAGAGTGATCGAATGGACCAGCACGATGCGATCACCGTGGCCGTGGAAGCGGCCATGGTCCGGATTCGGCGCAGGCAGACCCGCGGTGCATTGGGAGGCGGCCGGACCATACCGGTCGCCGTGTTCCGCGTCCTCGATGCTGTCGCCGACGGCGACGCCGTCACGGTCGGAACGCTGGCCCCGACGCTCGGCGTCGACCAGCCGCGCGCGAGCCGCCTGGTGGCCCAGGCGGTTTCCTCCGGGCTGCTGGAACGGGTCGCCGATCAGCGCGACGGACGGCGCGCCGTCCTGCGCCTCACTCCCGGTGGACGCGACGCCGTGACGGACGCCAAAAGGGGACGCCGTTCCGCCATGGCCGCCGCCATGGCGGACTGGACACCCGTTGAGCGTGCCGAATTCGCACGCCTGCTCGAGCGGTTCGTCGACGCGATGGACCGACCCACCGCCTGACGGCAGGCCCATGGGAACGGCTCGACCGAGAGGATTCCTACCGCGCGGCCAGACGGTTCGGGTCCGAGGTGACCGTCTTACTGCCCAAAGCAGCGCCCCCAAGTGCCCCGAAAGGTCAGCACACCGGAACCGATCCGAGGTCGAGCTACCACCAGCACCGGACGGCGCGAGGCCACGGGACCCACTCCACCCGCCGGGGCCGAACCCCGACCCAGGGCCGCTTACCGCCTCAATCGAAGATGATCACCTGACGCAACGCGTGACCCGCGGCGAGTTCGTCCATGGCGCGATTGATTTCGTCGAGGCCGATGTGGGCGGAGACGAGCCGCTCGACCGGGAGGCGGCCCGAGCGCCACATATGGACGTACTCGGGAATGTCGCGGGAGGGAACGGCGGAGCCGAGGTAACTGCCGACGATCGAGCGCCCCTGGGCGACCAGGGCCAGTGGCGAGATACTGGCACGCGCGCCGGGAGCCGGGAGGCCGACGGTGACGGTAGTACCACCGGGCGCGGTCGCCGCCACCGCGGTCTCGAAGGCGCGGATATTGCCCGCGGCCTCGACCACCACCTCCGCCTGCACACCGAGTTCGGTGACCTCGGCCGGGGTGTACACCGCGTGAGCACCCAATTCTCGTGCGAGGGCGAGCTTTTCGGGAATGGTGTCGACCGCGATGACCTCGTGCCCTTCCGCCGCAAGTGAGATCGCGACGAGCACTGCCGCCATGCCGACACCGCCGAGACCGACCACCATGATCCGGTCCCCCGGTCCCGGCTTCGCCGAATTCAGCAGGGCGCCACCACCGGTCAGCACGGCACACCCGAGCACGGCGGCGACCTCTGGCGGCACATCGTCATCGACCGGCACCACCGACCTCCGGTCGACAACCGCATGGGTGGCGAAGGCCGACACACCGAGATGATGGTGCACCTCGGCGCCGTCCCGGATCAGCCGCCGCCCGCCGCCGAGCAGTTCGCCCGCATTGTTGGCGACGCTGCCCGGCACACACGGCGTCCGCCCCTCCGTCGCGCAGCCCGCGCAATCCCCACAGCGCGGCAGGAAGGTCATCACGACGCGCTCTCCGACCCCGATATCGCTGTCGCCGGGACCGATCGCCTCGACCCGCCCTGCGGCCTCGTGTCCGAGCAGCATCGGCACCGGCCGCACCCGGTTACCGTCCACCACGGACAGGTCCGAGTGGCACAGCCCCGCCGCTTCGATCCGAACCAACAGCTCACCCGGCCCCGGTTCGCCCAGCTCCAGCTCGCATACGGTGATCGGCGCCGACTCGGCGAACGGCACCGGCGCCGCGATCCGCTCCAGTACTGCCCCACGAATCTTCATAGTGCATTTTTGCACTGTGTTTTTGGCCGCGCGGGCGCGGCGTGTTCGCGGCCCCCTTTTGGCTCGCGTCCGAGCGGCCGACGCTGGCGACTGCGTCGCGGACGCGTCGACCGCTCGGACGCGAGCCGGGCCGCGAACAGAAAATGCTCGATCTCGCTTCGCTCGGAAACGGCAGCGGGGCCGACGTGGTCGCAGCGGGTGGCGAAGGCGGCAAAGGTTTGTCCGCTTTTCACGCTGGGTGTTCACGCCCCTACGTGGCTCATCTGCGAAGCCGCCAACGCTGACAACTACGTCACGCACGCCGCGGACTCTCACACGCGAGCCGGGCCACGAACAGAAAAATGCTCGATCTCGCTTCGCTCGGAAACCGCAGCGGGCCGACGTGGTCGCAGCGGGTGGCGAAGGCGATATCGGTTTGTCCGCTTTTCACACTGGGTGTTCACGCCCCCTACCTGGCTCATCTGCGAAGCCGCCAACGCTGACAACTATGTCACGCACGCCGCGGACTCTCACACGCGAGCCGGGCCACGAACAGAAAAATGCTCGATCTCGCTTCGCTCGGAAACGGCAGCGGGGCCGACGTGGTCGCAGCGGGTGGCGAAGGCGATATCGGTTTGTCCGCTGCATACCGGCTGCTGACAGACAGTTGACCGCCGCTGGCGACTTCGTCGCGGCGCGTCGCTACTCGGATGGGCACTGGCGCTCTCCGCCAGAACGGTGCTATTTTCTTCGATCGTGACGGTGCTCCCGTTGGCCGCCTTGTACCGAGCCCGGGGTCGGGATCGTCACGACCAGAGGAGAAATTCCACTGTCTGTACAGTTCAATCACACCGTTGTCGGTTGTCGCGACAATCGGGTGTCCGCCGAATTCTGGGCGGACATCCTAGGATTGGAAATCGGAACACCCTGGGGGCCGTTTATTCCGGTTCTCCTGGATAACGGTGTCACGCTCGACTTCGCGAACGTGCCGCCACACATCACCGAAATCCAACCCCAGCATTACGCATTCCTGATCTCCGAGACCGAGTTCGACACGGCCTACACCAAGATCCGGCGCTACAGGCTGGAGCATTGGGCCGATCCCCGCCAACAGGGGGTCGGCGAGATCAACCACAACGACGGCGGTCGCGGCGTCTATTTCCTCGACCCCAGCGGTCATTTCCTGGAATTGATCACTGTCCCGTACGGCGGCTGGCCGACGTAACGACGAGGGGCGGCGTCCGCGTGGCGCCGACCCCGCGTTCGGCATCCGCCTCAGGCGGGGCGAAACCGACGTGTCGGCCGACTGGCCGTGCTATCCAGACTGGTCCGGCCGGTGTCCGGGACGTCTCGATCGGCGCCGGAATCCGGGCCACCACCCCGAGTCCTGTTGCGGTGTCGCTGAACTCGGGGCGCCTCGGCAGGCCGGTCCTCGAGTGTCGGCGCATGGCATCTACCTCCGTTCGGGTGCGCAGCCCGTCGGCCGCGTGCCGGGTCGTTGTCGAGTTCGGGATCAGGTGTAGAGCTTTGCCAGGAACGCGCTCATGTTGTCGCGCACCCGCTCGACCTTCTCCTCGGGCGTGAGGTCTTCGCGATACCGACTGCCGAGCGCGGGCCTCTTCTTGTTCCGGGCGTAAAGCGAACACGCGAGATCAGTGCACATGTAGGTGCCGACCGAGTTGCCTTTTCGCCCGGATTCGCCTGCCTTGTGCGCGGTCATCAGCGAGACGCCGCCGGTGTGCGTGGTCAGGCAGATCGTGCACATCTGCGCCCGCCCGGAGCCACCGGTCGCGTAGCGGAGCGCGACACCGACCAGCCGATCGTCCTGTGGGACGACGAGATAGCCCCGCCCGGGCAAGGAGGGGTCGCCCCAGCCGAGGAAGTCCAGATCGTCCCACGGGCGATCGTCCAGGTCACGGGGCACGGGTAGCCGCTTGGCCTCGCCTTTCGAACAGTTGACGAACGACGACCTGATGTCGCGTTCGGTGACGGCGTGCATGACGGATCTCCTTCGGTTCATCGATGGGCAAACCGAAGCGACGTTACGGGCCCGCCGTGGAGCAGAACAACGGATTTTGGCGCGCAGTGCTGCCCGCATGATCTCCGACCGGTCAGACGCAGGAAGACGTTGCGGGCACCCTGAAGTCGGCGGCGTAGACGCCCTCGCCGGCGCCGCGATCACCACCGGTTCCCGTCCGCACCGAGGTGATCAGTCGCGGTCGGGGTCGGTGACGGCTCGGACGAGGAATTCGAGTTTGTCGACGGTTCGGTCGAGCGGGCGGGTGCTGCGTTCGGCCCGGCACATCGCTACCGTGCCCTCGATCGCGGCCACGATCACCGTAGCGGTCTGTTCGGCGTCGACTTCGCCGGCGCCGTGCTCGCGCAGCGACTCGGCCAACAGCCCTGTCCAGTTCCGGAATGCGGCGGCGGCTGCCTGTTGTGGTGCGTCATCCTCGGAGGGGTCTTCGACGGACACGGCCAGCACTGGGTATCCGGCGCGGAATTCGCTGTCGAGCACCACCTTTCGCCACATGTCCACGAACCCTCGCAGCCCCGCCACCGGGCCTGCGGGCAGCTTTTCGGCGAGCTTGCGCGCGGCCAGCGTTTCCGCGTCGACGTCACCGTCCCCGAAGGCGCACTGTCCGATCGCCGCAAAGCGGGAATGCTCGAGCAGGTCACCGCCGACGTGCTGACCGCAGCCGGGCTCGGCGAGGCCGACGCGCTACGGGTATGGGTCCTGATCCACGAACAGCCCGAAGGCACCTGGGGTGCGGCTGGCAATGTCGTCCGCTTCGCCGAGCTGGCCGCCCTCGCGAAAGATGCGCGCGGCTGATGCGCGAGCTGCAGTTCATCCGCACCGGACACCTTGAATGGCGCGCGCGGCCCGACCCTGTCCTGCAGGAGCAGGGCGATGCGATCGTGCGCCCGTTCGTCGCCGGCCGCTGCGACGGCGATACCCTACCCATCCACCGCCACGTCTCCCGCGCCATGCAGATCGGCATCCACACCGGCCTCATCGACCCCGTGGTCTCCAGCATCTGCGGACCGGTGCCGTTCCAGGGACCATTCGCTATCGGGCACGAATGCATTGCCGAAGTCCTCGAAACCGGCTCCGACGTCACCGGCCTCCACCGCGGAGATGCTGTAGTCGTGCCGTGGGCGGTGTCGTGCGGCGGCTGCCGCGAATGCGCGCGCGGGCTCACCGCCGAATGCGCAACCACTCGCACCGGTACCCTGGCTGCCTTCGGGTTCGGCCCAGCCAGCGGACCCTGGGTGGCATGGTCGCCGACCGGCTGCGCATCCCGTATGCCGATCACATGCTCGTACGCCTGCCCGAGGGCCTCGACCCGCTGCGCGTCGCCGCGGCCAGCGACAACCTGTCAGACGCCTGGCGCTGCATCGTCCAGCCCCTGACCCGACGCCCCGGTGGATCGGTGCTCATCCTCGCCGGCGCGGCCCAGAGCATCGGCCTCTACGCCGCGGGGCTGGCCGTCGCGCATGGCGCCGACGTCGTCGACTACATCGACCACCGTCCCGAGCGACTCGTCATCGCCGAAAAACTCGGTGCCCAACCACATCCCACGGTCAAGAAGAAGATCCGTGCCACGGACATACCGGACCGCCGCTACGACATCGTCGTAGCGGGCACCTCCACCTCTACCGGTGTCGAACTCGGCCTGCGCGCACTCGAACCCGGCGGAATCTGCACACCAGTCGGCTAGTATCCAGCACCCGGGACGAAAGTGCCGCTCATGCATATGTACGCCACCAGTGCCACCCTCGAGATCGGCGTCTCCAACGTCCGGCCCGTCCTGCCCGATCTCCTGAAGTTCGTCGCCCACACCGGATTCCCCGCCGAACAGGTCACCACCATGCTCGCCGACTGGGAGGACGCACCCCACGCCTACGGCGCCCACGCCTACGGCGCCCACACCACCGAACTCGTCCTCCACCGAACGCCGATCACCACCAGCACGCGATGAGCGTTCACGTACCGCGTGTGTCAGAGCATCGATCGAAATTCGACACCAATCCAACAGCCGTAAGCGGTCTGCCGCCGTACGTCTTCAGGTAGCACCGCCTGCACATCCCGCGGCCGCCGCCCGCTCGATGTGAGACATCTTGCTGCCGCAGAGACGATTTCGATATTACTGACCGGATCGGTCGTCGGGATTATCGTCTTGTCACACAGGTCGGTCGTTCTCGGGGTCCCCGTGGGCGAGGTGGTGCATCGCGGGACGAAGTAGCGCACTGACCTGTTCCGATGACGCGTCGCGGAGGCCGTCGAGTTGCAGGAGGTGTCGTCCGATGACGACGCCGACCGTGAGCGCGCCGAGAAGTCCGGCGCGCAGTTCGGCGTCGTCGTCCGCGAGGTGTTCAGCGGTCTGGCGCTGGCGCTCGACCATCGCCGCGCGCAGTTCGTCGGCCAGCTCGTTGGGAGTGAGCACGGAGCGCAGCGCGGCCAGCGTGCCGCCGGGTTCGTCGAGCTTCGTGGCCAGCATGCGGAGCAGCTGCTCGGCGGCCTGCGCCGGGGTTCCGGTCACCGGTTCATCGGGCTCGGGCACGGTGACGCGGGCGAACAGATTCTCCTTGGACCCGAAGTAGCGCATCACCAGTCCGGGATCGGTGGCCGCCGCGGCGGCGACCGCCCGGATGGTGGTCCGGTCGTAGCCGGTCTCGGCGAACAGGCGAGTCGCCGCCGTCAGGATTCGCTCCTCCGTGCGGCGGCGCTGCTCGGCTCGGGAAATGGGCTGAGTGGACACGGATCCAGCCTAGAGTCGCGCGATCCGCATAGCCGGTGCCGCGGGTCACGTACGCGGACGGATCCGGTCGCTGGCCGCGAGGGCGGCGAGTTCCGCCCGGGAGGAGACCCCGAGCTTGGTGTACAAGCGGGTCAGATGGGCCTCGACGGTCTTCTCACTCAGGTAGAGCTCCTGCGAGATCTGGCGGTTCGTCCGGCCGAGTACGACGCGGTTGACGATCTCGGATTGCCGCTCGGTCAGACCGCCCAGGCGGACCGTGGTCGCGCGGGACCGGCTCCGCGGTCCTGACGTCTGCCGCTCACCTACCCTGTGCAGAGCCAGGCGCGCGCGCTCGGCGAGCCGTTCGGCGCCGCACAGCTCGAATACCACGAGTGCCGTGTCGAATTCGGTTTTCGCCGCGGTCACATCACCCAGATCGACGAGCGCGTGTCCGAACAGCAGACGAGCGCGGGCCGCGTCCAGGGGAGTCCCGCTGGCGGTGTACTCGGCGACGGCCTGCTCCGCGCTTCCGGCGGCCGCCCGCACTTCCTCACGGGTCAGCTGTACGTGCGCGCGGCAGTACCGCGTGTCGCCGAGTCGCATATGCATCGCGGGCATGGCGTCGACGATCGCCTCGACCTGTCGCGTCGTCCGCTCCGCGGCGTCGACGCGTCCGAGGGCGAGTTCGGCATCGACCAGAAACCGGTAGAAATGGGGCATGAGGGTCGGGTAGATCGCGAGAACGTCGCCACCGGCGATCTTGATGAGTTCCTGGCGCCCACGGCGGTAGTGGCCCGCCTCGATCAGCGCGGAGCCGTAGACCAGCGGGGCGTGCCAGGCGTACAGGGCGTTCGGCATCTGGGCGTTGACGCGCATGCTGAGCGCGCCGGACGCCAGGGCGTCGGTGGTGCGGCCCATCAACGTCAGTATCCAGCAGCGCGTCGCCTCGGTCATCGCCATCATCGGCGAATTGTCCAGCAGCAGTGCGGTTTCCGCGGCTATCGCCGCGGCGGACAGGCCGATGTCGAGGCGACCCTGCAACAAAAGGCCCAGCGCCCGCAGATGCTGGAGTTCGACCAGGTGCCTACCGTGTCCGGTGTCGCGGCACAGTCGGATGCCCCGGTCCGAGTGCGCCACGGCGTTCCCCCACCGCTCCATGGACATCTCGGCGTACACCACGTTGGTGAGCCCGTCCAGCAGCGCCGGCGCGACCTCGGTGTCGGTGAGGGCATCCAGCGCCGAAGCCGCCTCGTCCAAATAGCGGCGACCGTCTACCAGCGACTGTCCGCAATGCAGCGTGCCCATGTACGCGCTGGCCGCCGTCGCCACGAGATACAGCCGCCGGTCGTCGCGCGCGGTGCCGGACTTCCGCACCTCCCCGGTGACCCGGACCGCCTCCTGCCAGTCGTGCATCATCAGGTGGTTCTTGGCCAATTCCAGCTGGAGGCCGGCGGCCTCCAGACTGCCCTGCGTGCTGAGCGACAGTGCCGCGGTAAGGAGCCGCCGCCCCTCCGCGGCATTGCCGAGCCCCTGCTCGGTCAGGGCGATCCGGGCCATGACACGGACACGGTCCCCGGCCTCGTCCGACGGGATGAGTTCCAGCGCCTGCCGCAGCACGGCGCTGCATTCGCCCAGTCGACCGGTCACGCTCAGCGCATCGGCGAGAGCCATGGACAGCGACAGCCGCCGCTGCGCCGGTGCGTCGTCGGGTAGCAGGCGCAATGCCGCGCGGAACCAGCGCGCAGCGGCGACCGGTGCGCGCGGCGCCGCGGTCACTCCTGCTTCGGTCAGCAGATCGATAGTCTGCTCGTCTCCCACCCGACCGCAGAATTCGAGATGGTGGGCGCGCACGGACAGCGCCGCGCCCCGGCGGGCCAGCGCCGCCGCGGCCCGGCGATGTGCTCGCCGCCGCCAGCCGTATCCGGTGCGCTGGTAGATGGCCAGGCGCACGATGGGATGACGGAACACGAGCCGCCCGGGCGCTTCCGTCTCGTTCACCAGCCCCGCGCGTACCAATTCATCTGCGGCGCAGCGTGACTCGGGTTCAGCCAACTCGGCGACCTCGATGGCCAGCTCGAGGTCGAAGAGTCCGCCCGTCACGGCCGCGGACTGCAGCAGCAGACGCGCCTGCGGCGAGAGGGCGTGGACTTCCTGCTCCAGCGCGACCTGGATCGCGGCGGGGACGCCGGAGGAGTCGAGAGCATCCACAGCGCCGAACGCGAACCCTCCGGATCGAACGCGGGCCCGCGCGAGTTCCTGGAGATAGAAAGGGTTGCCGCCGCAATCGCGATGCAGGTCCGCCAGCTCCACGCGGTCGAGATGATCGCCCGGGAGCAGATCGGCGGTCTCGTCCAGCGACAGCGGACCGAGCTCGAGCCCGGTCAGGTTGCCGTCGTAGGTAGCGCGGGCCAGGACGGAGGCGTGTGTGCCCGGCAGCTGCCGCGAACGATGGGCCAGCAACAACGCCAGTCTCGGCACGCGATGGCGCACGAGGTGCGCGATCACCTCCAGCGACGCGTGGTCGGCCCAGTGCACGTCGTCCAGCACCAGCAGCACCGGTCGCCGCGCCGCCAGTTGATGCAGGACCATCCGCACGGCGCGGTGGCAGCGGTGCCGCTCGATCTGTAACGGCGTCGCCAGCGGGGACGCCAACGCGCTCAGCGAAGGAAGTAGCCGTCCCAGCTCCGCGAGTTCTTCGGCGCCGAGGAATCGCAACTCCGTCCGGCGCAACTCGCCGAGGGGCTGGTCGAGGGCATCGATCACCACGGCGTACGGAATCTCGCGTTCCAGCTCGGTGCCTCGTCCGTCGAGTACCTGGAGACCGAGGGCTTCCGCTTGCAGCGCCGCCTCGCGGAGCAGCCGGGTCTTGCCGATGCCGGGTTCCCCGGTCACCGAGATCGCCGCGGTCGCTCCCTCTCGCACGGCGCCGAGTGCCGCGTGCAGGGTTCGCATCTCTGCCACACGACCCACCAGTGGTCCGACACCTCGCCCCGGTGACTCCACCGACACGTCACCTCCGGGCGGTCGCCGGCCCGGTTCCGAATCTTCCGGGCTCTGCCGGTGGATCATAATCCGGCCGAGTCCCGTTGTCGCACCGAAATATTCGCAGGGAAGATCGAGATGTAGGGATGTCCCTACTGTCGACGCCAGGGCGAAACGTCCGATTCTACGGAGCAGCAGTGTTGCCGACACATCGAATCACCCGGCAGCCTGTCGCACAGAGATTGGACGAAACAGATCCGTGAACTCGCCCGCGATACATCCCAGACTATCGGTCCCGGTGGTGGCGGTGCCGCCACACGAGGTATCCCACGACATATTGGTCGCCGCCGTTCGACAGCAGTACGAGGGAGTCTTCCCCGCGGGCAGCCCGTTGGCACTGGCGGCGGAGCGGGCGTTCGGCATGGCGGGTCGGCTCGCCATCGACGTGCACCCGCTGCATCTGACCACCGACGAGATCGTGTCCGCGCGCGGCCTCGCGGCCCGTAACACCGCCGCCTGGGACGCCTTCCACGCCTATGCCGTGCCCGCCGCCCAGGCGGCGCTGCGGTCGACGGGTCTGGCCGGTAGCGACGTGGACCTGGTGATCCTCGAGACGTCCACGCTGATCGCCATGCCGTCGCCGGTCACCGTATTGACACAGGCGCTGGGACTGCGGTCGACCTGCGCGGCGCTGCCGGTGTTCGGAATGGGCTGCCGGGGCGGAGCGCATGCGATCACGATGGCCCATGCGTGGTTGCGGGCGCACCCGCGTGACACGGTGCTGATCGTCACCTCCGACTTCGCCTCGCCACATTTCCACGTCGAGCGGAACCTGGACGTGGCAGCACTGGTCGGCAGCATCGTGTCCAGCACCTTGTTCTCCGATGCCGCCGCGGCGGCCGTCGTGTCCTGTTCGCTCGACGAGGGCATCGAGCTGCTCGACGTCGCGCGGTACGAGGTGCCAGGCACCCCGGATTCGATCCGCTGGGTCGCTAGCGACGACGGGCTGCGATTCCGGCTGACGACCGATGCGGTGCGGTCCATTCCGGCGCTGGGCCCGACCTTGCGCACCCTGCTCGGCGCGCAGGGCTGGACCGGTGCGGATCTCGCGATATGCGCGCTGCACTCGGGCGGAAACCACATCATTCGCGATGCCGCGCAGACTCTCGGGCTCAGCGCCCATCAGGTCGCCCCCGCCTGGCTGTCGCTGACCCGGGGCAACCTCATTTCTTCGGCGGTATTGGACGCGATAGCCCTGATCGCCGCCCACCCCCAGCTGCGCCCGACCTGGGGTGCGCCGGTGCTGGGCGCCGGGTTCGGTCCTGGGTTCGGCATAGACGCCTTCGTCGGGCGGGCATTGCTGCCCGACACCGCGGGCGGCGCCATCGGTACCCGTGTGGCAGAGAGCCGTCGCGACCTCGTGGTCGGCTGACCCCGACCGCTGGATCGACGCAACAGAAAGGACAGCGATGTCGTCATCGCCGATGCCCGGACCCCTCGACCGGATCGTCACCATCGAGGAGCACATGCTCCCCGACTTTCTCATCGAGTACGTGGGTGGAGCCCGCGCCAACCTGGACGCCGCCTACTGGACGGAGGCCGAACGCAAACTCCGGGACGTCAGCTACGAGCGGATGGCCGACATGGACGCCAACGGCGTGAGCATGCAGGTCCTCTCGCCGACGGCCCCTGGGATCCAGGTCGAGCCGGATCCGGCGAAGGCTGCCCGCCTGGCGATCCGCACCAACGACCTGATCGCCACGGTGGTGGCCTCGGCGCCCGATCGGTTCGCCGGATTCGCCACCGTCGCGCTGCAGGACCCGGAAGGCGCGGTGCGTGAGCTGCGGCGCGCGGTACTCGAGCTGGGCATGGTCGGAGTGCTGGTCAACGGTCACACCTGCGGGTCCTACCTCGACGCACCGCAATATCAGGACTTCCTGGCCGCCGTCGCCGACCTGGGCGTCCCGTTGTACCTGCATCCCGCGAACTCTCCCGACGCGTGCGCATGGACGGCGGGGCATCCGGAGCTGCGTGGGCCACTGTACGGGTGGGGTGTGGAGACCGCGGCGCATTTCCTGCGGCTGCTGTTCTCCGGCGTCTTCGATCGCACGCCGACCGCCGGGCTCACTGTGATACTCGGCCACGCGGGCGAAGGGCTGCTCGCTGCGCCGTCGCGGCTGGACTCCCGTTGGAAGGCGGCCAATGCCGAGCGGCACGGATATCGGCTCGACCACCCGCCCTCGCACTACCTGCGCACCAACCTGTTCGTCACGACCTCGGGAGTGACCGATCCGGTGGCATTCTGGGCCGCGGTCTGCGGTGCCGGACCGACCAGAGTGGGGATGGCGCTGGACTACCCGATGGAGGAGATGGGTCCGCAACTGGCGGCGCTGCGCACACGGTGGCGGATCGAGGAACTGGGTGTCGGCGCCGACGAAGAGCTGATCGAGAATGTGGCCTGGCGCAATGTCAGCAGACTGCTCGGTCTGCCGTTGGATCGACCCCAGCTCGCCACAACCTGAGGGCGGGGCGATGACTCGCACACAAGAGGCAGCACCCGGTACGGTCCCCGCGGAGTCGGGTGGGGTGGCGTGGGCACCGGTCGCGGTCGCCATGGCCGCCGCGGGGTTCTGCCTGCGCCCGCCGATCACCGGCATGGGCGCGGCGCTCGGGTTCGTCCCGGACGCGACGGGCCTCGACCCGGCTCTCGTCGGGTGGGTCGTCACGGTCCCACTGTGGTGCTACGCGGCGGGCGGGATCCTGACGCCTCGCCTCGCCGCCCGATGGGGCCCGGCTCGGGCCGTCGCGATCGCGCTGGCGATCATGGCGCTCGGCCAGGCCGTGCGCGTGGCAGGCGGCGCGGGGCTGCTGCTGGCGGGCACCACGGTCACGGCCATGGCCACCGCGGTGGTGGCGACCCTGCTTCCGGTGATCGCCGGTCGCTCCGACGCCGGGATGGCGCGGCTGACCGCGATCTACGTCCCCGCCATCGGAATCGGCAGCGCCGCAGGAGCATTCCTGACCGCGCCGGTGAGCGCCGCGGCCTCGTGGCGGTGGGGACTCGGGCTCTGGGCGCCGCTCTGCGCACTGGCCGCATTTCTCTGGCTTCACGCGCAATGGTGGCCCGTCGAGCGGTTCAGCTTCGCGAATCCCTCTGCTTCACAAGGTAATTCTGTGCCGTGGTGCTGGGCGCTGCGGCGCAGGTTGTCCTGGTCGATGGCGTTTCTGTTCGCTGCGTGGGCGGTCACCGCGTTCGGAGTGTCGAGCTGGCTGCCGTCGATCTATCGCGATGCCGGCATCGACAGTGCGCACGCGGCCGTGCTGCTCGGAATCGCAGCCGTCGCAGGCCTTCCGGTCGCCACGGTGCTGCCGGGCGTGCTGCGCCGATCCTGCCGCGGCCGATGGCGCGATCTGCCGATCGTCGTCGCCACCGCGATACCGGCCGCGGGGCTGCTCGGCCTCTGGCGGATGCCGACCACAGTTCCATGGCTGTGGGCCGTCGCCATCGGTGTCGGGCTGGGGGCACTGTCGCTGGTGCTCACCCTGGTTCCCCTGAGCACGCCCGAACCGGAGTGGGCCACCACCGTGTCGGCGGTGACCCATGGCCTGGGCTACGCCTTGGCCGGAGGGGGTGTCGCAACGCTCAGCGCGCTGCACGTCCACACCGACGACTGGGGACCGATCCTATGGTCGCTGCTGGCGATGTGCGTCGTCCAGGTCGCGGCGGGCATGACGGCGCTGCGGAGCGGGCTGGAACCGGAGGCAGTTCGGACACCCTGACCGAACGCGCCCCGAGCCACACGGAAACCTCAGCGGATCAACGATTTTCGGCGATATGGGTGGTCGAATCCGTCCCGAACGCGACGAGCCGCGCTCGGTCCGCGCGCGCTCAGCTCCTGCTCGAACGCCGCTCGAATCTCCTTCCGGAGTGCAAGACCCTGTTCGGTGCGGACAGCCGGCTCACGCCGCGTTCTGCGGGGTCGGTCTCCCTCGGCTGAGCGCCTCGGAGGAGATCGACCCGAGGTGTCGAGCGATCACCTGGCCGGGTCCAGTCGAAGCGCGTTCCACCAAAGCCGGTTCAGGGTGTCGACCAGCTGCTCGAAAGTGATCTTCTCCCGCTGCACAAACACCGTGTAAGCCATCCGGCTGACCATATTCGACAGCGCGAGCGCGGTTACCCACGGATCGAGCTCCGGATCGACCTCGCCACGTTCCTGCAGCTCGCGGATCATCGCGGTATTGCGCTCACCGAACGCCATCGCGCGCTCGTACCGCATCGTCTGAAACTTCTCGTCGATCTGCGACACCTGTTCGAGCAGAGCCATGAGGCGCGCATTGCGACGATAGGACAACAGGTATTCGCGATTGGCCGCAGCGATCAGCTCCCGCGGGTCGTCGATTCCGGTCCGCTGCCGCACATGCGGGTGCAGCATCTCCTCGCGCACTTGTTCGACGACGGCGGCGAAGATCTCGTCCTTGCTGTCGAAGTAGGTGTAGAACGACCCCGATGCCACCCCGGCGGCCTTGGAGATGTCACTGATCCGTGCGTCCAGGTACCCGTCCCGCTCGAACACCTCCCGAGCCGCTGCCACCAAGGCGCTACGGGTCCGTATCCCGCGTTTGCTCCGCGGAGCACCGCGGCCGGCGTCCCCCTCGGCAACGTCCTGGGCTCTCAACGTCTCACTCACTGTCGTCGGATCACATGCTGATTCCGGGGATCGTAACAGCGCTGTAGAGCTACCCCGCTGGACAGCGCCGGACGGACAATGCGCTCTACTGCTCGGCCAGGAGCCGGACAGCTGTTGGATTCGATTCTCGCATTGCCACACAGCTCGGGGCATCGCCCGGACTGCCGAGTAGAGGAGAGCCGGGAAGCCCGAAGGGCATCTCCAGTGCGCCGAACTTTCGCACCGACGTCTCGCAAACCGACCCGAGGGCAATGGTTGAATATGACGTCAAATTCGAATACGATCGGCCCGGCCTGTGCGGCGGATGCAGCAGAAGCGATGGCCCATGACCAGCGAGGTGGTAGTGCCCGACGCACCCGGAATCAAACAGCCCTGATTCGGCCCGAAAATGCCGGAGTCAGAGTTGGGCCGGCCCGACCAGCCATCCCGGTAGCTACACAACCCGCGCCGTCGCTCACAGCGAGCAGCCCGCCAACGCCCCGACCATCGGAGGTCCCCATGGATCCGTTCACCTCGTCCGAACGCTCACAGCAGTATCAGCGGGAGCTGCTCGCCTTCATGGCCGAGTGCGTGTACCCGGCCGAATCGGTCTACGAAGAGCAGATGACCGCGTCCGGCAATCCGCATCACCATCCGCGGATTCTGGAGGACCTCAAGGTCGAGGCACGCCGCCGCGGGCTGTGGAACCTCTTCCACCCGCACCCGGAGTGGGGTCCGGGACTGAGCAATCTGGAGTACGCCCCGCTGGCCGAGATCATGGGTCGCAGCCCCCACCTTGCTCCAGAGGCATGTAACTGCAACGCTCCCGACACCGGCAATATGGAGGTGTTCACCCTCTTCGGCTCGCAGGAGCACAAGGAGCGCTGGCTCGAACCGCTGCTGGCCGGCACCATCCGCTCGGCATTCGCGATGACCGAACCGGCAGTGGCCAGCTCGGACGCCACCAACATCGAAATGCRCATGGAACGCGACGGCGACCACTATGTGCTCAACGGCCGAAAGTGGTTCGCGTCCAATGCGATGCACCAGAACTGCAAGGTGCTCATCGTCATGGGCAAGACCGATCCGGACGGCCCGAAGCATCGCCAGCAGTCGATGATGGTCGTGCCCATCGACGCTCCCGGTGTCACCGTCGTCCGCAACCTTCCCGTGTTCGGGTATGCGGATCGCGAGGGCCACGCGGAGATCGTCTTCGCCGACGTGCGCGTACCCGCGACCGATGTACTGAAGGGCGAGGGCGAAGGCTTCGCCATCAGCCAGGCCCGGCTGGGCCCCGGCCGCATCCACCACTGCATGCGCGCCATCGGCATGGCCGAACGCGCCCTGGAACTGATGTGTGCTCGCGCCGAATCACGTAACACGTTCGGACAGAAGTTGAGTGAGCGCGCCAATATCCAGGATTGGATCGCAGAGGCCCGCATCGCGATCGAGCAGACCCGGCTGCTGACGCTGAAGGCCGCGTGGATGATGGACACTGTCGGCAACAAGGCGGCGCGAGTCGAGATTGCCGCGATCAAGGTAGCGGCGCCCACCATGGCACTGCAGATCGTCGACCGCGCCATCCAGGTGCACGGCGGCGGCGGTGTCACCGACGATTTCCCCTTGGCCAGCATGTACGCACACCTGCGCACGCTGCGTCTCGCCGACGGGCCCGACGAGGTGCACAAACGTTCTATCGCTCGGGCCGAGCTGGGAAAGGTCCGCGCCCAGGCGGACACATCGGCCGCACTCGGCTGATAACAGCACACCTGTAGCGGGAGTTAGGGAATGCAACACAACAGCAGGACGGCACTCATCCGTCCCACCGGGGATTCGTCGGCCTTCGACATCGACGATGCGGAAATCACCGCCTGGTTGTCGGCGCTGGACATAGCCTGCACCACGCCGGTTCAAGCCGCCCGGATCGGTATCGGACAGTCCAACCTGACCTTTCTGCTCACCGATGCCGACGGCCGGCGCTGGATCCTGCGTCGGCCGCCCTTGGGGCACCTACTGGCGTCCGCGCACGATGTAGCCCGCGAGGCGCGAATCGTGTCCGCACTGGAACCCACCGATGTCCCCGTGCCACGGATCCACGATGTGCGGCACGAGGGTGAAACAGCATTGGTGTTGATGGAGTACGTCGACGGCTTGGTGGTCGATCGGATGGACCGCGCCGTCCAGCTGACCGCCGAGCAGCGTCGCACAACCGCCATCGACTTGGTGCGCACACTGGCCCGCATCCACGCCGTCGACCTGACGGCCACGGGTCTGATCGACCTGGCCAGCCACAAGCCGTACGCCGGGCGTCAGCTGAAGCGCTGGTCCGATCAGTGGGAAAGATCCAAGACCCGCCAGCTTCCGCCGCTGGACCGGCTCACCGAACGCCTGCTCGCCGACGTTCCCGAACAACAAGAACTCACCCTTGTGCACGGCGATTTCAACCTGCGCAACGTCATCGTCGCACCCGCTACCGGTGACATCGCGGCGGTGCTCGACTGGGAACTGTGCACCCTCGGCGATCCGCTTGCCGACATCGGCAGTCTTCTGGCCTACTGGCCGACCGCCGGCGAACCGACCATCGCGGGCCTGGAGATCTGCACACTGCCCGGCTTCCCCGTTCGCGAGGAGCTGATCGAGGAGTATCTCGCTATCACCGGGCGCGATCGGCGAGCGTTGGGGTTCTGGCATGCGCTGGGACTGTGGAAGCTGGCGATCATCGCCGAGGGCGTATTCCGGCGCACCCTCGACGATCCCCGCAATCGAGCCGCCGCAGGCACCCCGACCCGCGAACTCGTCGAAGGCCTCATCGATACCGCCGACCGCGTCGCGACCGAGGCCGGTCTCTGACCCGGAGCCCGCTCCCCCTCGGCACCGCCTGGACACAACGAACACGCGAACACCACAGTGCAGGGGATGGTTCAGCCAGAAACTCGCGGTCGGTCCGGTCGACACCGCATGGTGCCGGTGACCGCCGTTTGCTGGGTTTTGCTCATGGTCGGCGCGATGATCACCCATGGCCGCCTTGGTCAATACAAGCTCGTGCTGCTGAACTCGGTCTATCTCGCGCTCGCAGCCTTCATCGCGTGGGGCCGCTTCGTCCTCGAGCCTTTCACCGGCTGACGAAGATGTACCGCCGGCGGGGCTCGGCGTGTCATAGCCGTGCGCGGGTCAGCGTGCCACTTTCGATCGCACCGAACAAGTAGGTCGGATCGAACGGCTACCAACGAAAGGGACCTTACTGTGGATGCACGATCGACCATCGTCGGAAACCAGGGCCGGGCGCGAGGGAGAGGGATTTGAGCGACTCCGCCCACCACCGACCCACCGGCTCCGGTCGACCTCGACGATCCCGAAGCACCGCCAGAGGGCCGAACGGATCACAATATTCGGCCTTCCAACAATTTTCGTCAGATGGCAGGGAGATCGATCCGGTCGGCCCACTGTGTGACGTGCCCGCAGCGGCCACCGATCTGTCAGGATCGTCGGCGGCCGTGTCGTCCGTCATAGTTCATCCTGCCGAGCAGGATCAGGGCACCAGCACGGACAGTGTTTCCGCAACACAGGCCGGTTTGTCGCCACCCTCACGTTCGATGATCACCCGGGCTGTCACCTGAGCCCCCGCGCCGGTCTGCTTCAGCTCCACCAACTCGACACCGGCCCGCACCCGGCTGCCCACAGGTACCGGGGACGGGAAGCGAACCTTGTTGCAGCCGTAGTTGATCCCCATTTTCAGACCGTCGACTCGATAGACTTGCGACACCAGTAGTGGCAGCAGCGACAGTGTCAGATAGCCGTGCGCGATGGTGGTGCCGAACGGGCCCCGCGCGGCCCGCTGCGGATCCACGTGAATCCACTGACGGTCACCGGTGGCCTCCGCGAACAGATCAACCTGCTGCTGAGTCACCGTGAACCAGTCGCTGTAGCCGAGATGGGTGCCGAGGGCCTGCTCGAGTTCGGCAATTCCGTTGAATACTTCCATGTTTCGCCCTTCCTCAGCTCGTCGGCCCACCGGCGAGGTAGAGCACCTGACCGGACACGAACCCGGCGCCCTCGCTGACGAAGAACGACACGGTGTTCGCGACGTCCTCCGGTTTGCCGGAGCGGCCGACCGGGATCTGCGCCACCAGGGCATCGCGGAACTTCTCGAACGACACACCTATCCGTGCGGCGGTCGCGGCGGTCATATCGGTCTCGATGAATCCGGGCGCGATCGCGTTCACAGTCACCCCGAACTTGCCCAGCTCGATCGCGAGCGTCTTGGTGAAGCCCTGCAGGCCCGCCTTGGCCGCGGCGTAGTTGGCCTGGCCGCGGTTGCCGAGCGCTGAAGTGCTGGACAGGTTGACGATCCGCCCCCACTTGGCCTCCGTCATGTACTTCTGCGCGGCCCGACTCATCAGAAACGAGCCCCGCAGATGCACGTTCATGACGGAGTCCCAGTCGGCGACTGTCATCTTGAACAGTAGGTTGTCCCGGAGGATGCCGGCGTTGTTCACCAGTACAGTCGGCCCGCCCAGTTCGGTGGCGATCCGCTGCACCGCGGTCGTCACGGCCTGCTCGTCGGAGACGTCGGCACCGACCGCGATCGCCTTTCCGCCGGCCGATTCGATCTCGTCCACAACGGATTTGCATGCCGATTCGTCCAGATCTACGACGGCGACGGCGAATCCGTCCTTCGCCAAACGCCGGGCCGTCGCGGCACCGATGCCGCGGGCGGCGCCGGTGACGATGGCGGTACGGGTTATTGCTGTGCTCATAACTTCTCTCCTGTTCGGGTCGAATCCCTCGGACGGTTCAGGTGGTCAAAGCAGGAAGACCAAGCACCCAACGGTCTTGCCATCGGCGAGCCGTTGCAGTACGCCCGGGAAGTTCGCTGCCGTGGCACGCACGCGAGCCGGCAGCCGGCCGTGCCACACCTCCGGTGCCAGTGGTACCACCGTCGACCACGATTACCCGCCCGGTCACCCACGCGGCGTCGTCGGACGCCTGAAACGCAGTGACGGTGGCGTAGCAGGCGCCCCCAGGAGCCGGCCTGATGCCGGCAACCGAGGCGACAACGACGATGGTGCCGCCGTACTCGCCCATCCATGTTCTGTGTGCCGAGCCCTGGTTCGCCCTGCCGATCGGCGACCGCGCGGTCGCAACGATTGCTGCTCCAGGCATGCCATTCCTTCCACACCCTGACCGGGTGCGGGAAGTTCGCACCTGACCGGACAAGACAACCTGATTTCGACGTCGATTTCATATCACACCAGACGGGCTCTGCGGCCGGTCGACAGGCAATCACGCCCGCCGCGCCACCCTCACATGCTCGTCGAAGTGGTGGAGCACGCACCCGCGCCGGGTGCCTCGGATTGCGGAGTCGTAGCTGCTCGAACGCCCATGGGTCCTGTCGAAGTATAGGGATTTCCCTACTGCGTCGGACCACCGCCGGAGCCCGATCCTTGTTGTGGCGATGCAGCCGAATCCTCTGAACTGACGACGGTTCGACAAGTTCGGCATCCCCGGTCCATCCAGCACCGGGGTCCGCTGGTCGCCGGGAACGCCTGAGCAGCACCCGCTGACCAGCGCTGAATACCTGTAGGAGCGCCGCATGCTCGATGAAGTGTCCCGTCGGCCTTATCACAGCCACCGCCGGAGGCCGCAGAGCCTCCCTGTCACGATCGAGCCCGGCGCGAGGTCGACCCGGCGCCAGCAGGACGAGTTGGCGGCCAGGGCGGACGCCGCGGTTCGCCGCAACGACGTGCGCGGCGAGGACGCCGCCGACCCGGTGCCGGATGCCATGGCCCGCCGAGAAGCGGCAATCCGCACCGCGTGGCCGGGCTGCCGATGAGCACGGCGTTGCTATCTCCTACCGCCGCAGCACGGAGCACCCGGATGAGGTCGTTCGACCCGGGCGCGAGCGCCGCCCCTGACCAGCCTTTGATCTTGGGCGCCCCGGCAACGCTGGCGTCGCTGCGGAATTGGGTGGCGGCCGTGTCCGAGGCGGAGTTGCGACGCCTGGAAGCTCGCGCGCCGGGGCTCGACGCCCGCGCCCGCGACGAGGTTTCCCGCGCCATCGAGCGGGTGGTGGACGGCCTCTTCGGTGATCTCGGATCCCGGTTGGCCCGCGACACCGCCCTCATCGACGCGCTCCGCGTGCTCTTCGCACTCGACCCCTCGGGAGGCAAACCGTGACCAAGGTGGGTGTCGTGGTGCCACCGGCCAATCCGGCCGTGGAACCCGAATTCGCGCGTCTCCTCGGCGCGCGGGCGGACATCCACGTCACCCGCTTCCCCGTCCAGCCCGGCCTTTCGCTGTCCGAGCGCTTGAACGCCTACAACGGTGCGTTGCCCGGCATGATCCGCTCGTTCGGCGGTCTTCCACTCGACGCGCTGGTCATGGCCTGCAGTGGCGCACGCTACCTGCTGGGCCCGGTCGAGGACCGCCGCCGCTGTGCCGAGCTGAGCGCGGAGTTCGGGCTGCCCGTCGCCTCCGCTACCGAGGCCACCAGGCGTGCTTTGGAACACCTCGGCACCGAGACGATCACGCTGATCTCGCCGTACCAGCCGTGGCTGACCGTCCGCGCCGACGAATTCTGGACTGCGGCCGGCGTGCGGATCGCCCAGGTGGTGACGGTGCAGGCCGGCCATCACTTCGCCCCCTACGAGGTGACCACGGATCAGCTCGTCGCGCAGATCGAGCAAGCCGGGGTTGCGCAGGACGGGGTGCTTCTGCTGACCGGAACCGGAATGCCGACGCTGCGCGCGATCGACCGGCTCACGGAAGGAAACGCGCGAGTAATCCTGACCTCCAACCTGTGCGGCGCCTGGTGGGCCCTGACCAGCACGGGCCAGCGCGCCACCCTCGGCGGCGCCGAGCATGCGGCACGGGTCGAGCGGGTCGCGACAATGAGCGAGCGATCAATCGACACAGCCGGGTTCTCTGTCATGGCGGACCCGCGCGCCAGCGAGGCGGAGGCATGACCGCCGACGTTATCGTGGTGGGAGCCGGGCCGGTCGGGTTGATCGCGGCACTCACCCTGGCCAGGGCCGGGGTGTCGGTACTGGTACTGGAGCGCGAGGCGGGGCTGGTCACGAGTTCGCGCGCCGCCACCATTCATCCGGCTACGCTCGACCTCCTCGACGATCTGGAGGTAGCCACGGAGCTGGTGGCGCGCGGCATGATCGTGGACCGCATGCAGTGGCGCGACCTGTCCGGGACCGTGCTCGCCGAGATGACGATGGCCGCGCTGGAGGGTCTGACCGAGCATCCCTTCCGGCTGCACGTGGAACAGGCGGTGCTTACCCGGCTGTTGCTCGGCGCTCTCGAGGCACATCCGGAGGTCGCTGTCCGGTTCGGCGCTCCGATCGAAACCGTCACCGACACGGGCGGGGCCGTGCGGGCCAGGACCGCGAGCGGCTGGGAACAAGCGCAGTACCTTGTCGCGGCAGACGGCGCACACAGCACCGTCAGAACCTCGCTCGGTCTGTCGTTACCGCAGTCGGTCTACCCGACGCACGCGCTACGGATCTTCACCCGTTCACCACTCGATGAACTGCTTCCCGGACTGGCGCCGGTGACCTACATCCGCGACCCGATCCAGTCGTGCAGTCTGTTGCGGTTGCCCGACCATTGGCGGATCATCCTCAGGCTGGCGCGCGACGAGCCGATGCCAGAGCACGTAGCCGGACTGGAATCGAGCGCACTGAACGTCATCGACGCGCACCGCTACACCCTGGCCAGCGGGGTTCTGGGCGCCTTCTGCCACGGCCGGGTGCTGTTCGTCGGCGACGCCGCGCACGTCACCTCCACCGCGGGCGGACTCAACATGAACGCCGGTATCCACGACGCGGTCGACCTCGGCAGGACACTCGCCGGCGTGCTGGCGGGGCCCGCGTCACCGGCCGCCTTGGAAAGCTGGTCCCGGCGCCGTCGCGCGGTCCTGACCGACCATGTCGTCCCGACCAGCGAGGCAAGGGTCGCGGGCGTGCAGGACGGCGAGCCCGCCCGGCTGCCCGCCGCGGTCGCCATGTTGCGGGCCATCGCCGCCGACCGCGAAGCCACCAGGGCCTACCTGGCCACAGCCTCCATGCTCGACACCGTCCCCCTTGTGATAAGGCACACTTGACATGCAAATTCGGTTCCAGAAACACGCCGTCGAGGGGCGCTCGCCGCTGCTCGACAAGCTCTACGCCGACCATCTGACCAAGGTGTCAGGGCCCGGCACCACGGTCGAGATCCACACCCTTCCGCCGCTGACCTATACGACTGAGCTGCCTGAGGAGTTGGTCGGTTTCGGGTCGCTCGGGTTGCTGTTCGGCGACTACTTCGCACGCACGGCCGTGTCCGCCGAACGCGACGGCTGCGCCGCGTGGATCAGCGGCGCCGGCCAGGACCCCGGGCTGGCCGCCGCGCGCGTCCGCGCCACCATCCCCGTGATCGGGTACGGAGATGCTACTTGGCAGGCTGCCCGGCAGGAGCGTCACCGGCTCGGCGTGCTCGGCTTCATCCCCCACCTGGCCGAGCCGATCACCGACAACATCGCCTCCGCCGGCGCCACCCTGGCCTCATACCAGGTGATCGACGACGGTGCTGCTGTCGTCTCCCGCGCGCTGGCCGAGGATTTCGAGCCGTTCGTGCGGGCGTACACAGCCGCCGCCGAGCGAGCGGCGAAGGCGGGTGCGCAATGGTTGGTGCCCGCGGAAGGCATACCCAACGAGATCCTCGTCCACCTGGAGATCCGGGAGCTGTGCGGGCTGCCGGTCATCGACCCCGGCGGGCTGGCGGTCAAGACCGCCGAGCACCAGGTGGGCCTGCGCGATCTCCGCATAACCGCCAGGGCCGAGACCGGGTACTGGTACCGGCAGCCGTCCCTGGCCGTCGTCGAGCACATCGAGCGGATACTGGAGCCCAGGTCATGAACTTCCCCACAGTCCGACCGCGGCGGCTTCGCCGTACCGCAGCACTACGCGCACTGGTGGCCGAGAACCGACTGCACCCGTCAGAGCTGGTCCAGCCCCTGTTCGTGCGCGAGGGAATCGAGGAGCCCCGGCCCATCCCCGCGATGCCCGGCCAGCTCCAGCACACGCGCGAGAGCCTGCGCAAGGCGGCCGCGACCGCCGCACAGGCGGGCGTGGGCGGAATCATGATCTTCGGTATCCCCGAGGCCAAGCATCCCGACGGCCGCGGTGCCTGGGACGAGCACGGCATCGCTCAGCTCGCGATCGCCGACGTCGCGGCCGAGGTGGGCGACACGACCGTGGTGATAGGCGATATCAATCTCGATGAATACACCGATCACGGGCACGTCGGTCTCCTCGGGACCGACGGCGACGTGGACAACGACGCCACGCTTCGCGCCTACACTCGGGTCGCGCTGGCACAGGCCGGAGCCGGAGCCCACCTGGTAGCGCCGAGCGGCATGATGGACGGCCAAGTCGCCGCCATCCGCGCCGGGCTCGACGCCGCCGGGTATGAGCACGTAGCCATCCTCGCCTACGCAGCGAAATACGACTCCGCGTTCTATGGGCCCTTCCGCACGGCCGTCGAATCCTCGTTGGTCGGCACCAGATCCACCCATCAACAGGACCCGGCCAACCTCCGCGAGTCGCTGCGCGAGGTGTTGCTGGACATCGAGGAGGGCGCCGATCTGGTCATGGTCAAACCCGCCGGACTCTATCTCGACGTGGTGCGCAGGGTGGCCGACATGGTGGATGTGCCGGTCGCCGCCTACCAGGTGTCGGGTGAGTACGCCGCAATCGAGGCCGCTGCGCAGCATGGGATGCTGCAGCGTGAGCGGGCCATCGAGGAGAGCCTGACCGCGATCCGCCGGGCCGGGGCGCGGATCGTCATCACCTATTGGGCCACCGAGGTCGCGCAGCGACTACATGGGTAGCTGCCGACGAGCGGAAGCGGTGTCACGACTATCGGTTCGAGACGACACCGCGACGGCGGCTACTACCGCTGAGGCCGGCGCGAGTCCTATTACACGACCTGATCGGAGCCGCGCCGACGCAATTCGAGGCGCCGGCCGCAGGCAGGTGAAGTTTGTTCGGCGGCCGCCTGCGACACCGAGCCCGGCGTGGCGCGGCTGACAAGCCTGGCTGTGCTCAGCTGCTGCCGACACCCGCTGAGGCCAGGAGTACGAGTACGACCGTGATGACGGCGAGAAGTCCGTGGCCGACGACGACGGCGACTGGGAAATGTTGCTCGGGCAGTTCGCTGCCGACGGTGTCGTTCGTGGTGCGATTCTGATAGGTCGGCAACCACCGGATCAGCATGAGGAAGCCGAGCAGGGCGACGGGAACAAGCAGCGCGAACGCGATCCAGGCGAGCGTGCGGTTGTCGGTGGGGAGATAGATGATCCAGATGATCAGTCCGATCGCGGCCAACGCGAAGTGGCCGAAGATCACTGCGGGTGGGAAATGACTGGCGTCGTTTCGACGCAGGCCGCCCTTGGCGATCCAGGTTCCCAACAGGAAAGCGCCACCCGACGCGGTCAGCACCCAGGTGACGAGCGCGGCAATATCCATGATCAATGCTCCTCCGATGTTTTTCGGTAGCCCTCGGCCTGGATCTGTTCGTCGGCAACGCGGACGCCGTAGTGGTAGGCCAGCTTTCCACCCAGAAATCCGGATATCGCCAGCACGGCGAGGCAAATTACGGACAACACGATCGGTCCGATGGTGACTGCACCCGTCGGACCGTTGCCGGCGCCGCGCCACAGGAAGTTCACGACATAGGCCAGGGTGACAGCGAGATTCAGGGTCATGTGCGCCAGGGCGGTGCGAAACGTCGCGGTACCGGTCGGTATGGCAAGCAGATCCAGGAACCCCACCGTCGCGGCCGCCAAGGCGCCGACGACGCCGATGCCGGTCAGCCACAGCGAGCCCTTCGCAAGGAAATCCGGGTCGTCGACGAAGCGGCTGGCGATATCGAACACCAGACCGGACACCCACGCGCCGATCGGAACAGTGACCATGATCGGATGGAATGGGTGCCCGTACGGACCCGCCAGTACCGTGCTGACCGGACGCTTCGCATGCTGCAAATCGGCCTGCATATCCGGCTCCCTTCAGCCTCGACTACGCGCAGAAATTTTGCTGCCCTCCCGGCGGACACGGTGAAGGCCGTGCTGCACCTGCGGCCCGATGTCGTGTCGAGGTTCGAAAGAACCACCGGACCGCTAGAGCCCGCTCAGCCTCGGTGTCAGCAGCCGTCTTACAGGCGTTCCGCGGTGGATGATCACATCATCATCGGCATGCCGGGAAACATTTGATTCAACCAGTCGCGTGCCATCGCCATCATCTGATCCATGGTCATCATCGTGCTCATCTCCTCTCGCTCGAGACTCACCAGAACGGATACCCACGAATCCGCATTCAAACGGCGAGACCGCAGCGCCCGCCGCTGTAACTCGAGCCTCGACGTCACCTCCGCCGCTGCTCTTGCAGGTCACAGCGAGCATCCGATCGGTGTCAGCTCGATGTCCGGCAGCCGAATCCGCCGCGACCTTGTTCGGTTTCGATGTAGCAGTCGGTGGATATCCCGGGGAGCATGGTGACCCCTCCGGCTCCCGCCTGCCGTAAGCGGAATTGTGTCCAGCAGGAAAACCCACTTCCGAAGGGACCGAGAACATGAGCGCCCGAGTGGCGATTGTGACCGGCGGATCGCGGGGCATCGGACGGCGCAGCGCCGAGCGGCTGGCCGCCGACGGTATGGCGGTCGTCATCGCCTACGCGGCCGACACCGCCGAGGCCGACGCCGCGGTCAAGGGCATCACCGCAGCAGGGGGCAAGGCCGTCGCGGTCCGTGCCGACGTCGCCGACGAAGCCGCCGTCGCCGCCCTGTTCGACACTGCCGAGCAGCAGTTCGGCGGCGTCGACGTCGTAGTCAACGCGGCCGGAACGATGAACCTCGCACCGGTTGCGGACCTGGCCCTGGACGCTATGGATCGGATGCACCGCACCAATATTCGCGGCACCTTCGTCGTCGACCAGCAGGCCGCCCGCCGGCTCCGACCCGGTGGCGCGATCATCAACTTCTCCACCTCGGTCCTCGGCCTGGCACTGCCCGGCTACGCCGCCTACGCCGCCACCAAAGCTGCCGTCGAAGCTGTCACCCGCATCCTGGCCCGGGAACTGCGCGGCCGCGACATCACCGTCAACGCCGTAGCTCCCGGCCCCACGGCCACTGCCCTGTTCTTCGACGGTAAGGACGAACAAACCATCGCCCGCATGGCCGCACAGCCGCCGCTCGAACGCCTCGGCACACCCGACGACATCGCCGAAGTCGTCGCATTCCTGGCCGGCCCGAGCCGATGGATCAACGGACAGGTCATCCGCGCCAACGGCGGCATCGTCTGATCCCCGCCTGACCGAGTTCGTTCTCGGGGTATCGAAGTTGTTCGGATGTGAACGGGATCGGCGGCGCCGAACGCTCCCGATCGACACCATGCCGGAGCCCACCCTTCACCTCGAGATACCCCGGGGTATTGACTTCCCACTCGTACTGCTGCGGCTGGTGCCCGGCGACGCTGCAACTCCTGCGACTCGGTGTCCCCGCCAACTCGACCAGCTCGACGCCTTTGACGTCTCATCACCGAAGCCGAACCGACAGAAAGCAGGCCGCACCATGAACCTGGCCCTCTCCACCACACTCCACACCAGCTTCGACGACGCCGTCGAACGAACCCGTGCGGCACTGTCCGACCAGGGATTCGGCGTGCTCACCGAAATCGATATGAAATCGACGTTGAAGACCAAACTCGGCGAGGACATGGAGGACTACCGCATCCTCGGCGCCTGCGCTCCCGCATTGGCCCACCGCGCGGTCGGCGTGAACCGTCAGATCGGGCTGCTGCTCCCCTGCAACGTGATCGTTCGCCGCGACACCGCGACCGACAACACCATCATCATCGAAGCGATGAACCCCGAATTGATGGTCCAGGTCACCAGCGAGCCCGCACTCGAGCCCATCGCCACCGAGGCCACCACCAAACTCCGCACAGCAATCGAATCCCTCCGCGACCGCTGACCTACCGCAGGATTCACCTGATCAGCCAGCGGCGATCCGGCCGATGGCAGCGACTGGGCGCCACCAACATTGCGCCAAAACCTGATCTGGCCTCACCCAGGTCAGCTCGTCGGCGTGCGCATCGTTGCCCGCTCGGAACCAGTTCACAGCGGAGTAGCCACCAGTCCACGATGAGATCGTCGGTGTGGTCGAAGTTCAGCCCGGCCAATTCACACGCTCGAGTCGATTTCGGACGGTGACACCACCGCCACGTTGCCTGTCCATTCAGTGGCTGACCTGGGCTTTTCGTGGAGCGGATGACGGGATTCGAACCCCGCTGAGACGCTTCACAAAAGCCCTGGTCAATCGCCTCAGCTAACCCAAATGCTGGGCCTCAACAGACCTTTCAGAACTTTTCAGTACGTTGTGGGGCACCAAGCTACCATCTGCCTGGTGACGTAGTCACCAGCCCTCAGTGGGTGACGGGATGTCTCCCGCACCGGACCACGGGACTGGCTTGGTCGCTGCATCATTGAACCTGATGTGCCACATAGTGTTCGGGTGTGACCGGTCACCAACCGGCAGTGGCATGACCATGACTATCCTCGCCGGGATGTTGGACACACCTGGACGGGAATGTCGATGACTGTGGCGGGACGTTGGCGCATCGTGGCGATGGACTTGTGGGATCGCGAAGCCATCGATCTTGTCGAGCCTGGATTCATGGAGTTCCACCCTGGTGGGACGGGTGAGTTCGGATTCATCGCCGTGCGCGGGTGGATGGATTGCTGTATCGGGATCCGTGACGGTCGTGAGTGCGTGAAGTTCAGTTGGGAAGGTGATGACGAGGGGGAGCCGGTCAACGGTCGCGGCTGGGCTGTCCTGACCGAATCCGCCACGCTACGCGGACACCTGTTCTTCCATCTCGGTGATGACTCCGCTTTCACCGCAGAGCCGTTCGAGGTGCTGTCGTGAGTGAGTACCAGTACTACGAGTTCGTCGCCCTCGACCGCCCGCTGGACGACCGTCAGCAGGCGGAGGTGCGAGCCTTGTCCACCCGGGCGCGCATCACCGCGACGAGCTTCGTCAACGAATACCACTGGGGCAGTTTCCGGGGTGATATACGCCGGATGGTCGAGCGCTACTACGATGCGCACCTGTATCTGGCGAATTGGGGGACTCGCCAGCTGATGTTCCGACTGCCGCGCACACTGCTCGGTCCCGAGGTGGCAGAACAGTACTGTCTCGGCGACTGTGTCACCGCCGAAACATCCGGCACGAACATCATTCTCGGCTTCTCGAGTGAGGATGAGTCCGGTGACTGGGCGGAGGACGCGGAGACTTCGTTGTCGGCCATCGTCGGAGTGCGCGCCGATCTTGCCGCCGGAGATCTGCGACCACTGTATTTGGCTTGGTTGGCCGGGTACGGCATGTGGGAACGCGATGCGTGGGCCTTCGGCCGCGATCATGATGACCAACTCGAGCCGCCGGTGCCGCCGGGACTGCGTACAATCACCGCCGCTCAGCGGGCGATGGCCGACTTCCTGCGGCTGGACCGCGATCTGCTGCACGTCGCGGCGTCGGCGAGCCCCGATCTCGACGCGGTGGCCGATGATCCGCGTGCGCTCGCCGCATGGATCGCCGATCTCGATGTGGCAGAGAAAGATCGGCTGTTGCTGCGTGTCGCCGATGACGACGCGGCGAGTGTTCATATGGAACTTCTGCGCCGATTCCGCGAGTCCACGACGGCCGCACCCGACCAGGCGCCACGGCGTACCGTCGCTGACCTGCTCGACGGTACGGCCCGACACCGGAGCGAGCGGGAACGCCGTGAGGCAGCTGTCCGGGCCGAACAGCACGCTCGGCTCGAGGCCCGGCGGGCACGTCAACGCGAACGGCGGTTGAACGAGCTCGCCCGCGACCAGGACGGTGCCTGGCAACGAATTGAAGTAATGGTCGCGACCAAGAAGTCCGGCCAGTACGACGCCGCGATCGAGCTGCTCACCGACCTGCGCGATCTCGCCGAACGGGACGGCCACACCGATGTCTTCACGCGGCAGGCGAGAGCATTGTGTGAACGGCACACCAGCAAGCCGGCCTTCATCAGACGTCTGGTCACCGTCGACATCGAGGCGAATCGGGGCTGATAGGCGGTGCGCGATCGACTTCGGTGCCGCGGACGGATAAACGACATTGAGGCGACACAGACGGTGACTCGCCATGGGGAAAGCACTCCGTCGCCGGAGTGCAGTCGCTAGTGCTGTTCGGAAGTTGACTTGATCGGGGTCGATGATGCGGTGCGATGGGAGAATTTGCGCGATGAACGCTTCCCACCACCGCGAGACGCTACGACCGAGAAACCCGACCATCGCGAAATGATCCTACGGTGCACCAAGAAACTCTTGACTGTCATCGGCACCCAGCGGCTCAACAAGTCGACGCCCGAGGCCGATCCCGATGACTGGTACGCCAACCTGCTGTGGTTCAACCGCCGCAAATGTCTCCTGCTGACCCACTCCGCGACCTTGTTCACCGTCTTCGAAGCGGACGTCACCGCAGCCGACCTACGCGCCACTGGCACCCTCACGACTCGCCTTATCCAGCGGGAACTCCGCGACGAGCAACTACCCCTGGACACGTTTGCCGACACCGGGGCACGCGAACTCGTCCTGGCCACGACGGCGGATCGTCAGGTGCTCGGGTGCATGAACGACTTGGCCTTTACTTGCCAACACGTCATCGATGGCTCCGGCGGCCTCGACCATACCGACAGCATGTACCTCAACCGGAGCCTGCGCCGCGTCATCTCGAGTGCCCGCGACTATCGGCCGCCGATCGAACTCGTTGCCAAGGGGTGGACAGCGAGATGAATCTTGTTACTCAACATCGAAATCGAAGCCGGTCGAGATATGTGCTCGTCGGTGGGGACAAGTGCGGTCGCGCACGTCGAGACACCGGACGCGAGGGGCTCCGCGCCAATGGCACGCACGCCGAATCAGAGCAACGTGACGCGGATGTCTGGTTTGGTCTGTTCGGCGGCTTTGGCGAGCCGGGCATCGAAGGTTATGAGCGGAGCGTCGTGGAGGACAGCGACCGCCAGGTAGGCCGCGTCGTATACCGAGACGTTGTGGCGCATCGCCCAGACCGTATGTAACAGAGAGACATCGGTTCCTACGTAGACGATCTGCATAGCGGCGAGCGCTCGGAACGCGGCGTCGGCGTCGTTGGCGGTCAAGCGATTGCCGAGCACGGCTTTGCGGAGGGTGCGCAGCACCTCCAATGGCATGTGCGAGGGAGCGATCCAGTCGTCGTCGGCGAGCATCGCCGCTCGCGCGGTGTTGCCCTGAGTCGCAGGGCTCGACAAGGCCATAACCATGACGTTCGCGTCGACGACGATCACTCGTCGTCCTCGCGGCCGCCACGAATCTCCTCGACGACATCCTCAGCGCTTACGCCGAGGCTGCGGTGCCCTGTCAAGCTCTCGAGCAGATGCTTGTTCCGCTCGGCACGCAACTCTCGTTCCAGCAGGGCACGAAGGTACACCTGAGTGGACTGACCGCGAGCTGCGGCACGTGCGGCGATAGCGTCCCGCACTTCCTCGGGCACGTCCTTGATCTGAATCGCAACGACCATACCTACAGGCTACATGCGAATGTCATGCGCATGTGCCGATACGGTGTCCTCTGCCGATACCGGTGTACCGCCGTCCACCTACGGCGGTGGATCGACGCCGGATTTAGTCAGGCATCGCTGGGGCGAACAGCCTCACCGAGGCTTGTTGGCGGCGAAGCACGGCTGGGTTCGGATGGCTGGCCGGGCCCGCCGTGTGTCGGCCACGATGTCGGCGTGGAAGTGCTCTTTCGCAGCCGCGTTCATGCCGAGTGCCGGATGCTCTGAAGAGACTTGCCCGACCCATCGTTCAATATCCAGAAGGACCACCCATTGCGGTTGGGGCTGACAGTCGGCTTGTAGTGCGCTACCACAGCCCCGGCCGCTCCGGTCGGCGTCTTGAAGCTGCGTCCGGCGAGTGGTCCCGATGTGATGTCGATCCGGGTGGTGTTGCGGTCGTAGGAGCCGTGCGTACGGTGACCCTCGTAGTCGGCGTAGACCGAGACCTTGATTGTCGTCTTGGTTTTCTCTGCCTCCACGCTCGTCGTGGGGATAGGGATGCTTGCATCAGCCACCAGTTTGGCCACAACATCACCCGGCGTGCTGCCGCTCATGCGTGCTGCGAACTCCAAGGATCTGTAGGTCCGATCGTCCACTTCGATGGTTGCGCTCACAGGACTCCTTGTTCTTGCCCCTGACGGTCAGGGTAACGCAAATAGAGAATTTTACGCAAGTAAATAGAGGAGAGGACGTAAAAATAGTACGCCGTAGCGTGTTCCGGCTGGACGACTCGACACTCGGAACCAGACGCGGAGTCGCGCGATTCGTATAGGCCGAAATTTGCCGTCATGGTCGGAGGCGGGCGGAGTTGCGGGAGCAATCGCGTCGGTCGATTAGGCTTGTACGCAACCTCACGCGGTGGGCGGAATGAGCAACCCATCCCGTAACCACTCTCAGCGGTAGAAACGATGGCACGGCACACTGGATGGCCGTGGAACGCTTCCCCGGCGAGCTCGAGTCCCTCCGTGCCGACAACGCCCGCCTGCGGCGGTTACTCGACCTCACCGAAAACCAGGCGCGCGCAGCCGATCCGGACCAGATCGCGGTGTCGACCCCGGTCGACATGCGTTCGGCTCCGGAAGCCAAGGTTCGGTTCTACCTCGACTTGTTCCGTTGCCGCCCCGATCTTTACGCGATTCGCCGGGAGAACCGCCAGGACGGTCGATCGGGCTGGATGCCCGCGATCCGGGGACGTTGGCGCACTGGCATGTCACGATCGGAGGCGTCGTACCTGCCGCTCACCGACGAGGTCGTCGCCGCCCATCTGCGGGGGGCGCACCACATTGGCTTGTATCCGCTGGGCGACGACGACACCTGCTGGTGGGTCGCCGCGGACTTCGACAAAGACACCGCGATGCTCGATGCCTTGGCATACCTCAAAGCGGCCCGCACCAAGGACATCCCCGCAGCGCTCGAGGTGTCGCAATCCGGTCGAGGTGCGCATGTGTGGATCTTTTTGGCACAGGCCACCGCCGCTGCTCTAGCTCGACGGATCGCCACCGGTCTGCTGGCCGAGGCGATCCAGCTGCGCGGCAGCATGAATCTGTCCAGCTATGTCCGACTGTTCCCGTCACAGGACACGCACACCGGCCGCGGCATAGGCAATCTCATCGCCGCACCACTGATTGGAACCCGACGCCAACACGGCACCACCTTGTTCCTGGATCCGGCCACTCTCGAACCTTTCGAGGACCAGTGGGCCTACCTGTCGAGCATCCCCCGACTGTCACCGAAACAAGTCGCCGCACTTGCCAACACGCTGCCCGAACCAAAAGTCGGACACGATGTTCGGCGCCTGCAACTGCCGACCTCTTCGCGGATCATGCCACGCCCGGCAGCCGTGGTGCGCGCAACGTTCGCAGCCAGACTCCAACTGACCGCTGCCGATCTGGGCCCAGCCATGATTTCGGCGGTCAAACACGCCGCGTCCATCCCGAACCCCGAGTTCTACACCGGCCAGCGCGCCCGCCGAAGTACCTGGGACACACCACGATACCTGCGCAGCTACGACGAAACCCTCGACTGCGACCTCGTCCTCCCCCGCGGACTATTGCCCTTGCTCACCACACTAGTCGAATCCGCCGACAGCACACTGCGCATCGAAGACAACCGAATCGAAGGCGACCCACAGTCATTCCATTGCTCGGCGGAATTGCGCCCCGACCAGCGAGCCGCCGTAGGCGACATCGAGGTCGACGACACGTGTGTAATTGTCGCACGGCCCGGCACCGGCAAAACCGTCATCGCCTGCGCCGCAATCGCATCCCGCGCCACGACCACACTGATCCTCGTCGACCGCAAAGCCCTGGCCGACCAATGGCGGGTCCGGATCGCTGACCATCTCGGATTCAAGTGTGGACAAATCGGCGGCGGCCGATCCAAGACCACCGGCGTCATCGACATCGCCTTGCTCCCCACCCTGGCACGCCGCACCAACGTAGCCGAACTCACCAACGGCTACGGATTCGTCATCGTCGACGAATGCCACCACATCGCCGCCTCCGCCTTCACCGAAGTCCTCAACCAAATACCCGCCAGATACTGGCTCGGACTCACGGCCACCCCCTACCGGCGCGACCAACTCGACGACCTGATCTACCACCAACTCGGCTCACGCATCCACACTGTCGACAGTCCCGCGGCAGGACAACTACCGACCAACGGTGAAACGCCTGCACCCCCACCCCGTGCTCGAGATTCATCCGACGCAATTCGCCTACAACGGGGACGCCGATCCGTCCCAACCGGGCGGAATGGCCGAGATCTATCGGGCGCTGGTCGCCGACGAAGCCCGCCTACAGCAGATCACTACAGACATCCAGACCGCGCACCACGCCGGCGCACAAATACTGGGGACTGCTGCAAGATCAGGTGACAGTTTCGGTCACGCGGCCTGGGCCGCCGCCATGGAGGAGCATGACGCCACGGAGCAGACTCGTGCGGAAGCGGTCGAACAGCACAACAGCCGAGTCGACGCTCTTCAGCTCGGCGTCGACGGCGCAGTACCGGCCTCGGTCGAAGAATGCTTCGAAGTGCTCCTGGAAGCGACGCAGCTGCCTGTGGATCTGCCGATCGATGTCGAAGTTGCCTACCAACCAGACCCACAGCGACTATTGATCGACCGGAAACTCCCCGGCATCGAAGTCATTCCGACAGAACGCGAATATCGTTACGTGCAGGCGCGTGACGACATCGTAAGCGCGGCCCGTCCGGTAAAGGAGCTGCGACAGCGGTACGCCGATCTGCTCGGGCAACTGGTCTTGCTGACAATGCGCGACGCATTTGCCGTGCAGCCTGCGTCGTTGGTCGACGAGGTAGCGATCAACGGTCTGGTGGCCGGGCGGAACAAGGCGACTGGTCAGCCGGAGGACCAGTGCCTGATCAGCGTCTCCGCTACGCGCGAGCAGTTCGAACAGCTGGTACTCACAGAGCTGGATCCGGTTGAGTGCCTTCGGTTTTTGAATGCGATCGTTTCACCGCATCCGTGGGATCTCGAGCCTGTTCGGCCGATCTTCGATCCCGACCTGTCCCGCTATAAACTCGACGCTTCTGTCGACGTGGCCAGCAGCCTCGACTCACGGCCCGTGCTGTTGGACATGACGCCATACGACTTCGAACGGCTGGTACGGCAACTGTTTGAAGCGATGGGCATGCAGTCGTGGAACACCCAGGCATCCAAGGACGACGGCATTGACGCCGTCGCGATCAACACCGACCCGGTCATGGGTGGCGAGTGTGTAATTCAGGCCAAGCGGTACCGCGACGTCGTCGGGATCGACGCGATTCGGGCGCTGGCTGGCGTCATGGAGGACATGCATGCCAGCCGCGGCGTGCTCGTGACGACGTCATGGTTCGGCAAGGCCAGCAAAGATTTCGCGTTGCGGCACCGCCGCATGCAACTCATCGATGGACCGGAGCTGAAATATCTGATCAAGGAGCATCTCGGCAAGGACGTCATCCCTGGCACGATGAAACCCTCCCGCCGCAGAAAGCCGACCACTGGGCGATGACGACCGGAAGGAAAGCAGGCCCGCTTGCCCCCATGGAGCTGCCGGTATCGTCAGCGCGCAGCAGCCATCGGCGATGGATCCGCACAAAATGCTTGGCTACTGTCCATCAACCCAGCCCCGGACGAATCCTAGCCATCGCTTGCGAACGTGCCGAAAACTTCGCGGCGCACCACCGCGAACTGCCGCCCGGACCGGGCAAACGGATCGCGGTAGTCGGTGCAGCACTTCACTGTTCGTGTCCAGACCGCGCCCCGCGCCGTCGAACCTAACGCACTGCGTCAGATGGAAATCGAGACCACTCGGACATTCACCCCCAGATTCCGCAGTAGGTCGTACTGCCGGATCAGGTTCACCTTGGAGAACGTGAACAGGGTGTTCGTCGTTACCGGTTTAGCGCCCGCGATGGCCAGCACGACCTCGGTGGCCGTAGCGTGCGATACCGCTCCGCCTGATACCGATTCGATCTTTTTCATCCATGCTTCGCGGGCAAACTCGTCATGCGCGAGGGCTTCGGCGGATACCAATGCCTGGGCAAGCAGATGGCTGATCGAGGCGGATTTGTCGGCTCGTTTGACGTGAATGAGGATGCCGGGCGGAACAAAGATATCGCACGACTCTATGCCGCGTGGATGGAGCGGCGTATGAATCATCTTCTTGTCCAATAGGTATCCGCCGATGACACCTGCGGCGCGAATATTGTAGTCACCTTCCGTTTCCCCGGGGACCCAGGCGGGCAACGAGATGCTTGCCGGTTGCGACAGAATGTCGTCCGTCCGTTGATCAACGCGTTCGAGATTCCGGGTATCCATGCGATACCAGGCGCCGTTGTGCAGGCAGTAGCGCTGAGCACCGTCGCGCAGCTCGAATGCGAGCCAGTTCCGGATCGTGACCGGCCACGATACCGCTGACGTTTTGGTCGGATTCGCTTCACCGTGGAGCTGCAGGGTGATCGAGCGGAGGCGATGTCGAACGGCTTCCGGCGATTGCCCTACAAACCACTTCTGCACGTCGGCGATGTCGGGGAGGCCGTCGAAGACCCGGGCTTGGCGGTCACCGAATCCCATTGCCATGCAGCTCACCACCGGAGCGTGCACGCCAAGGCGCTCATAGGGCCAGCTGAGGCGGGCCGATCGGCTCGTCGGAGGTTCCGAGCAAGCGGCTCACGAGTCGCTCGTGCAACTGGGGCACCTGCGGATGATTGGCTTTCAGTGCCACCAGCTGTTCAATCCCCTCCAGCCCGGGCAGGATCGGGCCGTTGCGCATTCCCTGCAGCGTGTTGAGGTCTGAGACCAAACCGAGTACCGTCTTTGCGAGCCGAAGGCTGAGAGAATAGGCGGCTCGAAGCTGAATATCCTTGTCGCCGACTGTCAATCCATCGATTTGCGCTGCGGCCTCGATGTGGCTGATCATCTCGCAGTACCCATCGACGCCGAGATCCCACAGCCGACGGTCGTTGCGACAACTGTTTTGCCGACCAATGTCTCGTCCGCGCCGGGGCCGACCGCGAGTACGCGCCCGGCGCCCTCGAGGCCGGGAATCCCGGGCAGCGGCAAGGGGTATCGGCCCGATCGGACAATCACATCCCCATAGGCGACCCCCGCCAGGTCGACCTCGACCAGGACTTGCCCCTCGCCCGGTACCGGGTCGTCCACCTCGTCGACGGCCAGCACCTCCGGTGCGCCGAACCGGGTCACCCGAACAGCACGCATGCCACACTCCTTCATTGACAGACGGTTCATATCGAGACAATCTGTCTCGTACGCGATGACTAGTCCAGTTTCTGGGGACCCGCAGCGGCGGCGCAAGGATCACATTCGTCAGACTGTGTAGAACGAGACAAGGAGCCCATGAATGTCTCGCCCGGATAATGTGCGGGTGCGCCGGACACGCACACTGCTGCGCGCGGCGCTGGTGGAATTGATAGAGGACCGCGGCTTCGACCGCATCACCGTCGGTGAACTCACCTCCCGCGCGATGATCAGCAGAGCCGCGTTCTACCGGAACTACCGCGACAAATACGACCTCGTCGAGCAGATCTTCGACGAGGCCATGGCGGAGATGACCGCTACCGAGGACGACACCCGCTCACCCGGACAACGCTGGGCCGATTTCCTGCGCCACATCGACAGTTACCACCGCCTCTACCGCGCGTTACTGGGACGCAAGGGCAGCCCCTGGTTCGCCGACCGGATGCGCAACGCGCTCGCCACCATGTCGACCGCGCATCTGCCCGATCGAACCCCGGACGATCTGGTGCCCAGCATCATCTCAGCGATGTTCGTGCAGTCGATCCTCTGGTGGCTCGAACACGACCGGCCCTATCCCCCCGCCCGGATCGCCGAACAATCCTCCGACCTCATCCGCGCAGTGCTTGAAGCAGCCACCGAACAACAACGGCCACCACCGACCTGACCACGCCAAAAGCCAACCGAGACAAAGACCAGCCCGTCGCTGCGTGATCCATAGAATTTGACAATATCTCGTGAGGGACGACCCGGTCGTCCCTCACCCATTGACCGGACTAGGGCCTGTCTGGAGTCGTAACGACGTGGCGGGGAAATGGGTTGAGGGATGATCATCGGGCTGGTAGCTTTCTGTCGACCGTGACACCACCCGAGGAGGTGAAACCCATGAACGCTGTATCAACGTGGGTGCTCCTCCCTTCCCATCACGGCTGGCGATTGACATAGATGACGCCGGGAGCGCCTCGACAACAAGGCATTCCCGAAAGGCAACACCTATGCACTCTCTGCAGTTCACCGCCGAGTCGTCGTCGAACGGCATGGTCGAACGCGACTTCATCGTGGGCGGCGTCCCCGGCGTTCCCTGGTCGTCGGCTTCCGGCGCAGCCAATCGCACACCCCTGGTCCTGATGGCCCACGGCGGCGGCAACCACAAGAAGCATCCGGCGATGTCCGGCCGCGCCCGTCTCCTCGTGACCGGCTGCGGCTTCCACGTCGCCGTCATCGACGCGCCCGGTCACGGCGACCGGCCGAGCACGACGCACGACGAGGCGGAAATCGCCGAGTTGTTCCGGGCGCGGGCGGCGGGTGAGCCGGAAGGCCCGATCGTCGTGCGCTACAACGCGCACCTGGCGGAGCTCGCCGTGCCCGAGTACCAGGCGACCCTGGACGCCCTCCAGGAACTTCCGGAGATCGGCACTGACGGGCCGGTCGGCTTCTGGGGCATCAATATGGGCACCGCGATCGGCATACCGTTCGTGGCGATCGAACCCAGGATCACCGCCGCGGTCTTCGGCCAGCACTGGCCTGATGTCCTGGCCGAGAAGGCGAAGCAAATCACCATCCCGATCGAGTTCGACCTGCAGTGGGACGACGAGCACATCTCGCGCGAGGAGGGTCTCGCGCTGTTCGACGCCTTCGCCTCAAAGGAGAAGTCGTTGCACGTGAACTCGGGCAAGCACAAGGAGCTGCCCCGGTTCGAGGCCGACAGCGCGGTCCGGTTCTTTGCCCGGCACTTCGGCCGGCCGATCACCTCGCCGGCCTGACGTGCGCGGTTGCGGCGTCCGGCTTGCCGCCGGGCGTCGCGATCGCGGCCCCGGGTTGAGGCTGCGCATCCAGATGATGGATCCGCGTAGTTGGAGCCCCGCCATGTAGCTCGCGGGCGTCTTGTCGTAGCGCGTGGCCAGGCCCCGCCATGCTCGGATCTTGTTGATGCAGCGTTCCACTGTGTTGCGCTCCTTGTCCTGCTCAGCGTCATGGGCCACCGGTCGACCGCCGTCCCTGCCGCGCTTCTTGCGATTCGCAGCCTGATCGGCCTTCTCCGGGATGACCGCCTGATCCCGCGTCTGCTCAGGTAGGCGCGGTTCGCCCGCGAGGAGTACGCCTTATCGGCAGCTACTGTGTCCGGTCGGGTGCGCGGACGGCCCACTGGTCCGCGCACCTTGACCTTCTCCAACACCGCGACGAACCGGGGCTGTCGGCGGCCTGCCCAGGCGTGAGCGCGAACGCCAGCGGGCGGCATCGCCGGTCTGCCGCGAGGTGGACCTTGCTGGTCAGCCCGCCGCGCGAAGCCCCAGCGCAGCGGCCTCGAGCCGGGCCCGGCGGCGCCGACGCAGCCGCCGGCGCTCGGCCCGCTCGGACTCCCCAGCCAGCGAATCGCCAGCCAGCGAGTCGACGGTCGCAGGGGCGATTTGCGCGGTTTCCGTAGCCCCTTTTTCTGCGCCGCGGCCTCTTCCAGCGCCGCCAGGACCTCCGGTTCCACCACCATCCCGGCCGCGTCGTAATGGGCGCGGGCCACCGTGGAGTCCACGCTGACCAAAGACATATCCGCCTGGCCGCGCCAAGCGGCCTCGGCCATCATCCCCTCCATCAGTGCGGCGAACATGCCGACGTCACGCCACTGCGTGAAGCGGCCGTAGACCGTCTGCCAGGCCCCGAACTCCTCTGGCACCTCTCGCCATTGGCTGCCAGTGCGGAACCGCCAGATGACGCCCTCGAACTGCTCCCGCAGGCGCTGTGGGAAAGGGCCGTACCGCACTATCGGCAGAAACGGCTCTATTAGTTCCCACTCGTCATCGCTCAGTTCACGTTGCGTCACCGGAGCGTTCTACCAGCTCGGCGCGACCCTCGGGCCCGAAAACAGACCGCATTGATCACGACTCCAGACAGGCCCTAAGACCCTGACACACCGGCGTGCATGCAACCATGCGGTGACGTCGTGGTTCATGGCATGGAAGCCGAACGCCGTGCCCGGTCCATCTTCAGTCCTAAGCAGACGGCCGATGTTGTAAGGCCGACCAGATCGGCAGCGGCTGTGCTCTGTTCGAGCTGGCGTTCGGTGTGTATCGGACTGATCGGCCCGCGGTATGTCCACAGGATCTCGCTGACTTGGTCGCGGTGTTCGCGGGCGGCGCGGTCGGCCATGGCGTGGGCAGCGGTAATAGCGCGGGAGTACTCCATATCGCGTTGTTCGACCTGGTGTTGGTGTTCGGTGGCTTGGTCCTCGAGCCGTTGGCGTAGCGTCGCGTTCTCTTGCGCTGCGGTCTTGGCGTTGGCGATTGCGGCATCTCGTTCGCCTTCGGCGTGGGCCTGTGCAGCACGGGCAGCGTCGAGGTGTCCGCGCATTTCCTTCAAGACCGCTTCGGCCTCCGCGTACACCCGGTCGCGATCCGCTTCCACCTCGGCAATGCGCTCTTGTACGTCGGTAGCAGCTTGTGCGGCAAGGTCTTTGGCCTGCTGTGCTTCCTCGGCGGCTTCGTCGGCGGCGACCAGGGCCAGCTCCTCGAGTTCGACCGCGCGGTCGAGCCGACGTGCCATGACCGTGGCCGATTTCTCCGCATCGGCGCGAGCCTGTTCGGCGGCGGCGATGCGGACGGTCGCGTCCCGTCGCACCTCGGCGATCTCGCGGTCGATGACCGCGGGGTCGGTGACCTCGGCGATCAATTCACCGGCGTCGACCAGCATGGCTGCCAGTTCCGCACGCGTCAGCTCGATGCGGTCGACAAGATCGTCGAAGACATTCATGCCGTCGGTGACCGGACGCGACGGGCGCTGCTCCATGCGTTTGACGGCCTGGTCGTCGGCTCTGCGCCTGTGGCGCAGTGCTTTCTGGGCGGTGTGGTCGGGGTTGTCGCAGTATTTGCGCGGTGCGCCCGGTCTGCCGCTGATCAGGACGGCGGCCTCGCATGTGCCCCCGTTGTCCAAGGGAACTGGCATCGCGGCGGGGTGTCGGTGGTTGTGGTGTGTGCGTCGACGGCTTTCAGCATCATGGGATTCCGTTTCATTCCATTTCATTTCATTCCGACGCTGCGGTCATGAAATGAATCCTGGTGGGCAGGTCGAGTACTCGGAGCAGCTGGTTCAAGCGACGGTGCGCAGCATCGCGGCGCGGGCGCGGGGCAGCCGATTGGCGATGATTTGGGCGGCTGCGGCGCTGGCGCGGCGGTCGTTGTGGCCGTAGCGGGCGTCGGTGGTGTTGACCGATTTGTGTCCGGCGTCGCGGGACACGACGAACAGCGGCACGCCATCCTGGAGCTTCCAGGAGATGCCGGTGTGGCGCAGCGTGTAGGGCGTCAGGCGCTTGCCGCGCATCGAGGCGATCGCGTCGGCGAACCGTTCCAGCAGGTAGTCCGGATCCGCGCCCTTCCATTGGGCGTTGGGGCCGAACGGTTCGAGGTTGCCGTCGGCGAGGGCGCGCAAGCGGCGTATGGCGGGTACCCAGGCTTTGGCGTAGAAGTAGCCCGCGCTGATCGGGGTGTCGTTGCTGGGTGTGGACCAGCAACTCGTCCCCCGGGCGGTCGAGGTCGAAGCGCTCGAGGGTTTCCAGAGGAACCGTGACGGTGCGAATACCGCGCGAGGACTTCGGCTTTCCCAGCTTCATCTCACCGCCGACGTGCTTCCACGCCTTGTTGATGCGCACGTCACCGGTGCGCTTGTCGATGTCGCGGATCTGGATGGCGGTGACCTCGCTGGGCCGTGCCATCGAGACGAGGTTGAACTCGGCGTGCGGGCGCCACCGCGGCGGCATCAACTGTTCGAACAACTCCCATTCGTCGTTGTCGAAGATGTCGAGTTCCGGCGCGTCGTGGCGCGGCAGCCGGATACCCAGGCACGGGTTGTAGGGAATCAACGGCGACGGGCGTTCGGCCACGGCCGCGTTCAAACCGGCGGAGAGGAATCCGTGTTTATTGTGAATGGTTTTCGCGCCGTTGCCCTTGTCCTGTTCCAGGTGCACGATCCACGCCGCGTCCAGATCCTGGTTGAACGCGGTGATCGGGAGCGAGGAGCCCCTGAACGGTTCGATGTCGACATCGATGTAGCGGATGTAGCCGGCGCGGGTGCGTTCCTCGATCCCGGTCAGCCGCGCGGTGTACTTGCGCAACCACTCCACCAGCGTCGTATACCGCACTCCGGATCCGAGCTGAATCTCCCGGATCCGGCGCGCCTCGCCGACCCCGACCACCTCGGCCAGCTCACACCAGCGCACAGCCGCCTCGAAATCGTCGAAAGTCTCCGACGTCGACCGTCGACGCCCGGATTCGTCGTAGTAGTGGAACGGAACCTGCCAAGCGATCGACCCGTTACTACGGGGCCGCGGGCGGGGAGTGAGCATGAAGCCTCCAGAGCCGGTAGTTGCCCTGAGAAGCTGTCGTGACCGCAAATGGTGACGTGGTGACACAAGTGGTGACATGCACGTCTACACCGGTAGCTCACGCTACTGACCTGGCGTTTTCGTGGAGCGGATGACGGGATTCGAACCCGCGACCCTCACCTTGGCAAGGTGATGCGCTACCAGCTGCGCTACATCCGCATTCGCATCGCGGCTTTGTCCGGGATGCGACACAGAACATTAGCGGACACCCGGGGGCAAATGCCAATTGCCGCTCACGCCGTGTGCCTGGCCGCCGCCTGGTTGCGGCGCACGCCGAGTCCGGCCGCGAACAAGCAGGCCAGGGCGACGACCCCGATGAACCACGGGAAGACGGTGCTCAGGCCCCAGGCGGTGGCCGCCCAGCCGGCCAGGATGGTGGGCAACGCCATGGCCGAATAGGCCAGGAGGTAGTATGCCGACATCGTTTCGCCCCGCTTGTGTTGTGGCACAACGTCCGACAGGTGGCGGAGTGAACCGCCGAAGCCGAGTCCGAAGGTCGCTCCGAGCGCGACACCGGCGCCGAGCACCGCGACCCAGTTGTGTGTGGCCAGCGCCGGCACGGTCAGCAGCAGCGCCAGCGCCATGCCGGTGTCGCCGATGATCGCGGCCCACCGTGCGGGCACCCCGGTCGCGAACAGCTGTGCGGTGGCGGCGGAGAGCGCGGTCGAAGCGACGACCGCTCCGCCGAAGACCAGGTTGTGGATGCCGGTCTGCTGAGTGGCCAGCGAGGGGTACAGCGACAGCAGCACACCGAGCACCGACCAGGCGGCCATCACCCCGATCGCCGAGAACCAGAAGTCGCCGCGGATCTCTTGCGGCACCGCCGGTTTCGCGATCCGGATACGATCGGCCACCCGCGCCGAGTGCGGTTCGCGCAGTGCGAGCACGCCGACGCCGATCGCCAGGCAGACAACGGTGATCACGATGTAGGGCGTGCGCAGCGGATGCGGGGCGTACTGCGCGAGCAGCGCCGAGCCCAGGATCGCCACGGCCATGCCCACGTTGAACGCCACGCCGCTGAGCTGCCCGGACCGCGCGCCGCGATGCGGACGCAGATCCAGTAGCGCGGCGGCGCCCGCGACCACGGTCGAGCCCACCGCGACGCCATGCAGCGCACGCGCGAGCAGAAGCAGCGGGACGCTGTCGGCGAGCACGAACACCACCAGCCCCGCCACCATGGTGGCGAAAGCGCCGAGCAGCACCGGCTTTCGACCGACTACGTCGGAAATACGTCCGGACACCAGCACCGCGCCCAGCGCGGCGACCGCGTAGACGGCGAACACGATGGTCGTCGTGAGTGGCGAGAGGTGCCACTGCCTCTCGTAGATGCCGTACAGCGGTGCGGGCACTCCCGACACCCCGAGTGCCACGCCGGTCGCGGCCAGCACCAAGGCGTACGCCCAACGTTGTTCGGTCTGCTCGTCCGCTGCGGCCACCGTCATTGTCGCTGCCATCGAAACTCCGATCAGGTAAGTTTGATAACGGTCGAACCGCAATCGACCATACATCTAGTACGATGATCATCAAACCTGGGAGTGAGCTAGATCATGGCGAATGCTGAAGAGGCAGCATCCGACGCGCCGCCGGTGGCCTCGCTACCCACGGTGCTCGGCGCGCTCCAGGACCCGGTGCGCCTGGAAATGGTACGACGACTCAGCAACGCGGGGACGGCCGTCCGCTGCGGAGCGCTCTATGAGGTGATCAACAAATCGACCGCCACCCACCACTTCAAGATCCTGCGCGAAGCCGGCGTCATCGAGCGCCTGATCATCGCGGGCCAGACCTGCCAGCGCCTGCGTACCGAGGATCTCGAATCCGCCCTGCCCGGGCTGGTCCGCACGATCGTCGAAGCCGCCAATCGGGCCCAGCGTGAGTGATACGGTCGCCTTCGCTGCCGCAACCGCGTTCAGCAGCTGTCGAATCGCCACTGCCCGTCGATGAACGTCCAGGTCCGCGGCTTCGTATCGTCCTCACCGGCGCGGGCATCGAAGTTCTTGATCGTGACCGTTCCCGTCGATCCCGACGTGGTGACGGTGACCTCCGACGGCTTGTTCTTCAGGTCCCTGCCGTCGTAGAGCTGCGCCATGGACGCCGCGTAATCGTCCTCGTTCAGCGTGAGTTTGCAGCGCGCGGAGCGGAACTGATAGGCGGCAGCGTAATCGTGGCTCGCCAACGCGGCCGTCATCTTCGAGGCTTCGTCGCGTAGCGCGGCAGCAGTCGGCCCGCCTGTGGTGCCCCCGTTCTCACCGCCGCACGCGGACAGCACGAGGATCGGCATCGACCCCATGCACAGCGAGCGAAGGGCACGATTCGTTCGGTTCATCTCGACTCCTAGCCACAGATTGCCGGAACGGTACCTGGACAACCGAGTTCAGCACTACACCAACGCGGATGCCGACCCCCGGTCGGCCGAAACCGTATCGCAGCAACGGATTCTCCACCAAGCCGGACACGGAGATCCGGGCCGGCCGACGTGATCACATCGCAGCGGTACCGGGATCAGCTGGGCACCAGCCGCCGAACGGTCGCGGGCAGATCGCGAGTGCGCTTGTACGGCCCCGCGACCGACGCGGCGAAGGGCCGGGACAGCAGCGTGCGCGCGATGGCGGACACTTCCTCGGTCGTGACGGCGTCGATGCGGGAAAGGGTTTCGGAGACGCTGCGATGGTTGCCGTAACTGAGTTCGCTGCGTCCGAGCCGATTCATCCGTGAGGCGGAGTCCTCCAGGCCGAGCACCAGGCCGCCGCGCAGCGAGCCTTTGGCCCGCGCGCACTCGGCGTCGCTGATACCGTTGGCCGCCACCTCCTCCAGCACATCACGTGCCAGTGTCGCCACCTGGCCGAGGTTCTCCGGCTGGCATCCGATGTAGACCGAGAACGCACCGGTGTCGGCGAACGTGTCGACGCTCGAGTACACCGAGTAGGCGAGCCCGCGTTCTTCCCGGATGCGTTGGAACAGACGGGAACTCAGCCCGCCACCGACTACCGCGTTGAGCACCGACAACGGCCAGCGCTGATCCCCCTCGTGCCGCCCGAAGGCGCGCACCCCGAAGGCCAGATGCGCCTGCTCGCTGTCGCGGTGGCTCCAGTGCAGCTGCGGCGTGCCGTGCGGGCGGAACCGTCCCTCCCGCCGCGGCGCGGGCGTCGCCGAAAGGTCGAGTCGATTCTCGAAAGCACGGTGCACCAACTCCACCGTGTGGTCGTGCTCGACGTTGCCCGCGACCGCGACCACCATCCGGTCCGGCCGGTAGCGCCGCAGATGGAACGACCGCAGCTGCGCGGCCCGCATGGCCTCGATGGACTCGATGGAGCCGATCACCGGGCGCCCGATCGGGTGGTCGCCGAACAGCGCGGTGAGGAACGCGTCGCCGACCAGGTCCTCGGGGTCGTCGTCGCGCATGGCGATCTCCTCGAGCACGACCTGACGCTCGACGTCGACATCCACGGACCGGCACAGGCCATTCAGCACCACGTCGGACACCATGTCGACAGCCAAGGGCAGGTCCTCGTCGAGCACGTGCGCGTAGTAGCACGTCTGCTCCTTGGCGGTGAACGCGTTGAGTTCACCACCGACCGCGTCCATCGCCTCGGCGATGTCCAGTGCCGACCGCGTGGGCGTCGCCTTGAACAGCAGGTGCTCCAGGAAATGCGCGGCGCCCGCGACCGTCGGGCCTTCGTCGCGCGAACCGACCCCCACCCAGACACCGATCGAGGCCGAGCGCACCCCGGGCAGGTACTCGGTGACCACGCGCAATCCGCCGGGCAGCACGGTACGCCGCACTCCGGTTTCGCTCTCCACCCGCAGCTCCAGTGACGAACCCCCCCGCCCGGTGTTGAGCAGAGGGGTTGCCGTCTTCTTCTTCGTCACAGAGACAAGTACTACTCGGTCCCGGCCGCGCCGGCATCGGCCGCGTCGTCGGCTGGCTCTTCGGCGTTCTCGTCGACCGGTACCAGGGAGATCTTGCCCCGGTTGTCGATGTCGGCGATCTCCACGCGCAGCTTGTCGCCGACGTTCACCACATCCTCGACCTTGGCGACGCGCTTGCCGTTGCCCAGCTTGGAGATGTGCACCAGACCGTCACGGCCCGGAAGCAGCGAGACGAACGCGCCGAAGGCAGTGGTCTTGACGACCGTGCCGAGGAAGCGCTCGCCGACCTTCGGCAGCTGCGGGTTGGCGATGGCGTTGATCGCGTCGATCGCGGCCTGCGCCGACGGGCCGTCGGTCGCGCCGACGAACACGGTGCCGTCGTCTTCGATGGAGATATTGGCGCCGGTGTCCTCGGTGATCTGGTTGATCACCTTGCCCTTGGGGCCGATCACCTCGCCGATCTTGTCGACCGGGATCTTGATCGCGGTGACGCGCGGCGCGTACGGGCTCATCTCGTCCGGGGTGGTGATGGCCTCGGCCATCACGTCCAGGATGGTGGTGCGCGCGTCGTGCGCTTGGCTCAGCGCACCGGCCAGCACCTGCGAGGGGATGCCGTCCAGTTTGGTGTCCAGCTGCAGCGCGGTGACGAACTCGCGGGTGCCCGCGACCTTGAAGTCCATGTCGCCGAAGGCATCCTCGGCGCCGAGGATATCGGTCAGCGCGACGTAGCGGACCTCGTCCTCACCCTTGTCATTGGTGATGGTGTCCGACACCAGACCCATCGCGATGCCTGCGACCGGCGCCTTGAGCGGCACACCGGCGTTCAGCAATGACAGTGTGGAGGCACATACCGAGCCCATCGAGGTGGAGCCGTTGGAGCTCAGCGCCTCCGAGACCTGCCGGATGGCGTACGGGAACTCCTCCTGGCTGGGCAGCACCGGGATCAGCGCGCGCTCGGCCAGCGCACCGTGACCGATCTCGCGCCGTTTGGGCGAACCGACTCGGCCGGTCTCGCCGGTGGAGAACGGCGGGAAGTTGTAGTGGTGCATGTAGCGCTTGCTGGTCTCCGGGCCGAGCGAGTCGACCTGCTGGGCCATCTTCACCATGTCCAAGGTGGTGACACCCATGATCTGGGTCTCGCCCCGCTCGAACAGCGCCGAGCCGTGGGCGCGCGGTACCACCGCGACCTCGGCGGACAGCGCACGGATGTCGGCGAGCCCACGGCCGTCGATACGGAAGCCGTCGGACAGGATGCGCTGGCGCACCAGCTTTTTCGTGACGGAGCGGAACGCGGCGCCCAGTTCCTTCTCGCGACCGGCGAAGTCGTCGCCGAGCCGGTCGAGCACGGCGAGCTTGATCTCGTCGATCTTCTCCTCGCGTTCCTGCTTGCCCGCGATGCCCAGCGCCTCGCTCAGCTCGCGCTTGGCGGTGCCTTCGACGGCTTCGTACACGTCCTGGCCGTACGGCGGGAACAGCGGGAACTCTTCGGTCGGCTTCGACGCCAGCTCAGCGAGGTCCTGCTGTGCGCGGCACAGGCGGGCGAGGAACGGCTTGGCGGCCTCGAGGCCCTCGGCGACGACGGCCTCGGTCGGCGCCTGCGCGCCGCCCTCGACCAGCTCGATCACCTTGTCGGTGGCCTCGGCCTCGACCATCATGATGGCGACGTCACCGGACTCGACCACGCGCCCCGCGACCACCATGTCGAATACGGCGCCCTCGAGCTGCTCGACGGTCGGGAACGCCACCCACTGACCGTCGATCAGCGCGACACGCACGCCGCCGACCGGGCCGGAGAACGGCAAACCGGCGATCTGGGTGGACGCGGACGCGGCGTTGATCGCCACCACGTCGTAGAGGTCGTTCGGGTCCAGGCTCAGCACGGTGACCACGACCTGGATCTCGTTGCGCAGGCCGTCGACGAACGACGGGCGCAGCGGCCGGTCGATCAGGCGGCAGGTCAGGATCGCGTCGGTGGAGGGACGGCCCTCGCGGCGGAAGAACGAACCGGGGATGCGGCCTGCGGCGTACATCCGCTCCTCGACGTCGACCGTCAACGGGAAGAAGTCGAACTGGTCTTTGGGATGCTTGCCCGCGGTGGTAGCCGACAGCAGCATGGTCTCGTCGTCCAGGTAGGCGACGACCGAGCCGGCGGCCTGCCTGGCCAGGCGTCCGGTCTCGAACCGGACGGTGCGGGTGCCGAAGCTGCCGTTGTCGATCAGTGCGACGGATTCGAATACGCCGGGCTCGACCTCGATGGCCGATGTCTTGCGTTCAGTTGTTTCGGTCATTCTCTTCTCTCAACCTCTCGTCTTCGCCGGCTCGAGCGCGTTGTGGGCGCGATCCGGCTGTTGTCAGCCGTACCGGGCACGGGCGCGCGGCAACCCTCCTGGCTGCGACGCGCACACCCGGCCGAATCCCCTTGGACACGGCGACGCGGAGGCGGTCATCGATCGAAGCCCGACGGCGCGAACCCGCTGCCGAAAGGCCACTACCGAAGACCGACGCCACGCGGCGGGTGCATACGGCTGTGCATGTTGTAGTGCGACGGGGCAAATCCACCCCTGATACACAAGTAGCCAACGAGGCGATTGTACGTCTCCCCGTTGGCCGAGCTGTCGACCGCCTCGGACACACCACGTAATCGAGCAGTCACTTGCCACTCAGGCAACCACGATGCGAGCCCCGAGGATGCGCGAATCATGAAAGGCCGCCGGATACGCGACGAAGTCGCCAGCGGCGGTCACGTCAGCCACAAGTCACCGCAGCGACGAATCCGCAGTCACGCGTTACCCACACCGGCCCATCCGTCATCTTCGAGCGAAGAAGGAGCCTTCACCAACGGGACCGCACGGCACGCAGTAGCAGGCCGCACAGCCCGCCACCGCTCCCCCCTGACGCGACCACACCGGCCGAACCCCAGTTTCCGAGCGAAGCTGTTCAGGGGCGCTGCGCGCTCCGCCGTGGGTGGGGAAAATTCGCTATTTTCGTAACAGAGCGAGGCCTAGCATTCCCCTGTTCGCGGCCCGGCTCGCGTCCGAGCGGCCGACGCGCCCGCGACGAAGTCGCCAGCGTCGGTCGCTCGGACGCGGGCCACAAGGGGGCCGTGAACACGCCGCGCCCGCGCGGCCGAAAACACAGCCGAATGTTACCGCCGGAGACCGAGGCGCTCGATCAGCGAACGGTAGCGGTGGATGTCGTTGTCCTGCAGGTACTTCGACAGCCGCTTGCGACGACCGATCAGCGCCATCAGACCGTGGCGGGTGTGATGGTCGTGCTTGTGCTTCTTCAGATGCTCGGTGATGTCGGCGATCCGCTTGGACAGCAGCGCGATCTGCGCCTCCGGCGAACCGGTGTCCTTCTCGTGCAGGCCGTACTCGGCGAGAATCGCCGACTTCTGCTCGGTGGTCAGCGCCATGCGGCATCCACTCCTATTTCTCAGTTCCGCGCTCGGATATCCGGTGACCCGGTGCGGGCGCCGCCGCGGACCGCAGCAAACCCGAGGATCTACCCTACCGGACCGGGCTGTTCCCGCCGAAATCGCGGGCGGTGCACCCGATCGGCAGGGAAGAACCAGCATTACCTCCGGAGTAATCGACTCGCCGCATTGCGGGTGCGAATCTTCTTCTCGAACCGCCGAATACGAGGAGAGAACGATGCCCTACCTGGAAACGACAGACGGAACCCGCCTGGCCTACGAGGACTATGGAACCGGTGCACCGATGGTGTTTCTGGCCGGGTGGTCGCTCAACGCGGAGATGTGGGAATACCAGGTCCCGTTCTTCGTGGAGCAGGGTTACCGCTGTGTTCTGCTGGATCGGCGCGGGCACGGCCGCTCCGACCGCCCGTCCGTCGGCTACGACCTTGACACCCGTGCCGACGACGTGGCCGCGCTGATCGAACGACTGGATCTGCGCGACATCACCCTGGTCGCCCACTCTGCGGGCGGTGCGGAGGTCGCCCGCTATCTCGCCAGGCACGGCGAGTCCCGCGTTGCGCGGATCGCTCTGTTCGCCACCACGCTGCCGTTCCTGAAGCAGACCGAGGACAACCCCGAGGGTCTTCCGGAGGCGCTGAGCCGCGCGTCGATCGCCCAATGGCGCACCGACCGGCCCAAATGGTTCGCCGACCGCGCACAGGGCTACTTCGCCACTCATCTCGGCAGCGACGTCTCCCCCGCGCTGATCGAGCACGAGATCCGCCGCTGCCTGTCCGCCTCGCCGTGGGCCACGATCGCGGTAGGGGAGTCGACCTTCGAGTCCGACCACCGGGAGACGCTGCGGAACTCGACGGTTCCCGCCCTGGTCGTGCACGGGGAGCCGGATCAGTCGATCCCGATCGACGCGAGCAGCAGGCGGACCGCGAAGCTCATCCCGAACTGCGTCTACAAGGAGTACCCGACCGCGGGGCACGGGCTGTACATCACGCATGCCAGGCAGCTCAACGATGATCTGCTCGACTTCATGAAGTCCTGACGCTCAGCGGTCGTCGACGGCGGCCAGGATCTTGCGTGCGGTCTCCACGTCGCGGCCCATCGTTTCGATGAGCTCGTCGATCGAGTCGAACTTGCGCTGGCCGCGGACGTGCTCGACGAAATCGACCGCGACGTGCTGGCCGTAGAGGTCCGCCTCGCCGTCGAGCACGTACGCCTCGACCGTGCGGGCGCGGCCGGAGAAGGTCGGGTTGGTACCCACCGAGATAGCGGCCATGGCCCGCTCGCCGGGTGTGACGGTGCCGATCGTGGGGCCGGGGCCGAGCACGGTGAACCAGCCCGCGTACACGCCGTCGGCCGGGATCGCGGCGTGCATCGGCGGAGCGACGTTCGCGGTCGGGAAGCCGAGCTGGCGGCCACGGCCGTCGCCGTGCACCACGACACCCTCGACCCGATGCGGACGGCCGAGCGCCTCGGCGGCGGCCGCCATATCGCCCGCGTCGACGCAGGCGCGGATGTAGGTGGAGGAGAAGGTCACCGCATGTTCGCCGAGCAGCGTGACGCCGTCGACCTCGAACCCGAAGCGCTGACCGAGTTCTCGCATGGTCGCGACCGTTCCCGCGGCCTTCTTGCCGAAGGTGAAGTTGTCACCGACCACGACCTCGACCACGTGCAGCCGCTCGACGAGCAGATCGTGCACATACCGGGCGGGGGTGAGCTTCATGAATTCCTGGGTGAAGGGCATCACACAGAACACGTCGACGCCCAGTTCCTCGGCCAGCTCGGCCCTGCGGGTCAGGGTGGTCAGCTGGGCGGGGTGCGAGCCGGGGCGGACCACTTCCATCGGGTGCGGGTCGAAGGTCATCAGCACCGCGGGGACACCGCGCGCGGCGGCGGATTTGACGGCCCGGCTGATCAGCTGGGCGTGGCCGCGGTGCACACCGTCGAACACACCGATCGTGAGGACGCAGCGCCCCCAGTCCGCGGGCACTTCGTCGAGACTTCGCCATCTCTGCACAGTTCAGACCCTACTTTGCAGCTCAGGGACAAACCCAAACGAACTCACCGGACCCTCATTCCAACTTTGTTCCAACTTCGGCCGGAGCCAGCGACTCTAGAACATCCGCATTGTCGACCGCCGAGCGCATGTACCCGCTCTCATCAATGTAGTGACGACCCGCCACCGTCGTCCCCTCAGAGTGCCCCAACTGCGCACTAGCACGCGCACTGTCACCCGTCACCCCAGCCACCATGTCGGATCCGACGGGGCTGTGGAGATCGGGTCGGCACACCGGAACCGCCTGTCCGCGTGATTGCGGGCGGCGGACCTTGTGGTGACGGCGACGCCACGTTCGCCGAACCCGCCCGGCTCCGGGAGACAGCGGATACCGCACGTCCACCGGAAAGGTAGTGGACTGCTACGCCACAACGTCGCAGTTCACGACACCGACGGCCGCATCTACTTCGCCGAGACAACCGCCGTGCGAATTCTCGATGCCCAACTCGGAAACGAGCAGGGTCGATTCGCGAATAGCCTGCGCATGCCGGAATTTCCCCGACCAGAACTTTCACCTCACGCCAGTGGTGGGAATGGTCTAGCGTCCGACCCTGTCGGCGCCAGCAGTATCCGGGAGTAACCCCATGAAAAGTGCAGCCAAGCGAGTCCGTGTGATCGGTCCGTCCGAATCGGCGGAGACAATCGGACGGCAACGACAACGCTTGATCCCTTGTGTCACAAAAGAAACCTGCGGTGCGACGGGCATCTCTGCGGGCATGGTCAACATGGCTCCCGGCGCGATGTCGAAAGCGCATTACCATGCGCACAGCGAGATCATCGTCGTCTGCCTGCGCGGTAGGGCGGTCACGCTGATCGGGCCCGAATTGACTCCACACTTTCATGGCCCAGGCGAGTTCATCTACATCCCCGAGGGTGTCATCCACGTGGCCGTGAACCTCGACGAGGCCGAGGACCTGGTCGCGGTGGAGATGCGGACCGATCCCCTGTTCAACGACGACGTCGTGTTGGCGCCGGAACACGACGTCGACGTACCCGATGTCGTGGCCGGGCTGCGGCGACGTCACCCGATCGGTTCGTGAGATGGCTCTCGGCAAACGCAGCCGCGGTGCGACCGCGGTGACCAGCGGCCCGATCGACGACATCTTTGCGGCGCTCGCACAACGCCCTGAGGTGGTCTCGTTCGCCGTCGGCGCGCCGGACCCTGCACTGTTGCCGGGCGAACTCGTCTCGGCACTGTCCCGAGACGTCATCGGCAAATACGGAAGTGCGGTCCTCCAGTACGGTATGACCAGGGGATTCGCACCCCTACTCGATCAGGCCCGAAACCTTTTGAGTCACCGTCATATTCGGTGCTCACTCGACAGACTGCATATCGCGACCGGCGGGTCCGGAGCATTGCACAACGTGTGTTTGGCGCTGCTCGACCCTCACGACGTGGTTCTGGTGGAAACCCCGACCTATGGACCGGCCGTCAAGGTATTCCGTAGCCACGGCGCGACCGTTGTCGAGGTGGCATCCGACGATTTCGGAATCGTGCCGGAAGCGCTGGACGAGGCCCTGGCCCGATATGACGTCGCCTTCGTGTACCTGCTGCCGACCTTCCAAAACCCTACTGGGCGAACGATGCCGACCGAGCGGCGAATCCAGATAGCCGATATCGTTGTCCGCCGAGGCGCGCTGGTGGTCGAAGACGACGTATATACCGACCTGCGCTACCGCGGGGTGTCACCACCTGCGCTCTATTCCTTTGCGCCGGACAACTCGGTCTACATCACGTCGCTGTCGAAAACCCTTGCGCCGGCGATCCGTGTCGGTATCACCGTCATGCCTCCCGAGCTGCTGAACAATGTGCTCGCTCTGAAGCAGGGCATCGATATGCAAACATCGACGTACTGTCAGGCGATAGCCGCGGAGTTTCTGGGTAGCGCGGCGGGAGCGACGCACCTCACCCACGTCGTCGGCACGTACTCGGCCAAATTGGACTCTCTGGTCGACGCCGTCGAGCGGCACTTTCCGAACGGCTTCCGGTGGGTCGAGCCCGAGGGCGGGATGTTCCTGTGGATCGAGGGCCCGCGAGGTTTCGACGCCGACGCGCTTCTGGACAAGGCCCTGCGGCACGGCGTCGCCTTCCTGCCTGGGAGCGTCTTCTTCGCCGACAGCGAGGCCGACCACCACAACACGATGAGACTGAGCTTCGCGAATGTGCCGCAAGACGACATCGACCGCGGCATCGAACTGCTGGCCACCGTATGCAAGGACACCGCATGAGCGAGCGCAGCGAGCGAACAATGAACACAGCCGAGTTCTCGGTCATGCCGGAACCGAGCGCCAGCGAGGTGGAGGCATGAGCGAGCGCAGCGAGCGAACAATGAACACAGCCGAGTTCTCGGTCATGCCGGAACCGAGCGCCAGCGAGGCTCAGCCGTGAGTGATCAGCATCCCGTTCTCGGGACATGGGAGGTCATCGCCGATGGCGCTCCGTTCGCTTACCACGTGATGCAGTTCCACGCCGGCGGCACCATGCTGCAGTCGAACCCTGACCACGGCAATCGTGCCACCAGCGACAGCAACGGCATGGGCACGTGGCGCTCCGACGGCGCCCTCGTTTCCGGCGCGTTCGTGGAGTTCGTTGTCGATCGGGACGACCCCGCAGTGGTGAGTAAAGGGATCGTCGCCTTCGAACTCGAGGTGACCGGCGACCGGTTCACGGGATCGGCCACCGCGACGTTCTACAACCTCTCCGGTGAGCCGCTGCGTGCCCCGTCGACCGCGCGGCTGACCGGCCGAAGATTCGATGGTGTTGCCGAGGCTCGCCGGTCAACCTAGCGGTCACGGCCCGGGTTTCGGGCGTCCGAGCAGGGCTTCGACATTGGCGGGGGTCGGTGTAGCCGATGACGCCTTGGTTGCCGAAGGTTCGCGATGCGGCGGGGCGGATCAGCCGGTGACGGAGTGCTTCTCGAAGCGGTCGGCCAGTTCCCGCGCCAACGCGAACGCCGACGTCGCGGCCGGCGACGGAGCGTTGCGGACATGGACGACGCCCGCAGTCTGCGACAGCACGAAGTCGTCGACGAGCGTCCCGTCGCGGGCGACCGCTTGCGCCCGTACGCCACTTCCGGTGTGCTCGTCCAACCGCATCGAGGCCACGGCAGGTACGTATTTCGCGCATGCTCGCACGAAGGCGCGGTGACTGGAGGCCATGTGGATCTCGGTGAGGCCGACCCGCCAGAACCGCTGCGCCACCTTCCATGTCCCGGGCCAGGCGAGTGTGCTCGCCACGTCGCGCGCGGACACCTGCAGCGCACGGCGGCCTTCGCGCGAACCGACCAGCATGGCGGTGGGCCCCAGCGACACCCGACCGTCGATGTGCTTGGTGATGTGGACACCGAGAAACGGCAACGCCGGATCCGGGACCGGATACACCATCCCCCGCACCACCGGCTCCTGATCGGCGGCCAGGTGCAGGTACTCGCCGCGAAACGGAAGGATGCGCGGATCCGGTGCGGCCCCGGCCGACACCGCGAGCCGATCGGACCACAAGCCTGCGCAGCAGACCGCCCGACCCGCGCGGAATTCGCCGTCGGCGTGCTCGAGCACGGTGTGCGCGCCGGTCCGGCGCATCCCGGTGATCTCGCGGCCCAACGCGAAATGCACTCCCTTGTCCCGTAGCTCGCGCTCGATCGTCCGGGCAACAAGACCGTAGTCGACGATGCCGGTGTCGGGTGCGTGCAGTGCGCTCACACCGCGAGCCGCCGGTTCGATGTCGGGGATCTCCTCGGCACCGACCCGCCGGAGCCCCGGCACGCCGTTGGCGTGTCCTCGGGACTCCAGTTCGTCGAGACCCGCGAGCTCCCGGTCCGCGACGGCCACGATCAGCTTGCCGCATCGCTCGTACGGAATGGCGTGCTCGTCGCAATAGTCGTACATCAACCGCGCGCCCTCGACGCACAAGCGTGCCTTCAACGATCGGGGTGTGTAGTAGATCCCACCGTGAATCACACCCGAATTGCGCCCGGTCTGGTGCCGCGCAACGGCGTGCTCCTTGTCGATGACGATCAAACGCGCCGCTGGACGCCGCGACAGCATCTCCCGCGCGACCGCAAGCCCGACTATGCCTGCACCGACAATGGCGACATCGTAGGTACCGGCGTCATCTCCGGCGGCCGGATCATCGCTCATGGCGTCCTCTCCTGATGAAATCGTGTTCATACCGATGGGTTCCACATGATGCCGTACAGGTGGTCGTGCGGGATGTCCTCGGGAACGCCTTCGTTCCAGGTTCTCAACAGGTGGATGTCGCCGGTTTCGCGGACGCGGACAGTCGGGGCCGAACGGCCTGGTCCCCGCCGTCCACAGTCGCGGCGTACCGGTCACATAGCGGATATTCACCTGTCTGCCGAGTACGAGGAGATCGAGGCGCCCTCACTTGCCGCATCAAAATTGGCCGATACCAACATCTTCCGCGTAATGGTGGTGTCGAATTGCCATTGATCGGCGGTGTTGTAGATGACCGATGTAACCAGTCAGGAGTGCCCGCGTGCCACGTGAAATCGATTCCGCTGTCTTCCCGCATCTGGATGCGGACCTCGACCGCGTCCGCGATGTTCTCGGACCTGTGCGGTTCGAGGGTAGACCCGAGCTGACCGCACTCACAAACGAAGGGCCCGACACCTCTCGCCGCCTGGTCCGTCCCACCTTGACCTTGCTGTCGTACTACCTGCTCACCGATCCCGCGGTGCCGGCCGACGACCGCGCGGTGCGCGCCGCCGCCGCGATAGAGTTGCTGCATCTGGGCTCGCTCTACCACGACGACGTCATCGATCACGCGTACGAGCGTCGCGGCCGCCCCAACGCCAACGCGGTGTGGGGATCGCATATGGCGGTATTGGGTGGAGACGCCGTGACGGCCTCGGGCGGGCGCTTGATGGCCGAACTGGGCCTGCGCGAAGTTCTCGCGGGGGCGATCGCGAGCGAGCAGATGTGCGCGGGCATGGTGATCGAGGCCGCCGACCTCTACGTGTCCGCCCGCAGTGAGCAGGCCTACCTGGAGTCGATCGACGGCAAAACGGCGGTGCTGCTGTCGCTGGCGTGCCGGGTGGGCGCGATGCAGGCCGGCCGCTCCGAGGAGGAAGAAGAGGCATTGGCCCTGTTCGGCCGGTACTTCGGGTTGGCCTACCAGCTGCGTGATGACATCCTCGACCTCACCTCGACCGCCGAAGAGATGGGCAAGCCCGTCAACGCGGATCTGCCCGAGGGCATCTACACACTTCCCGTGATCCGCGCGGCTGCCCGCGACCGGGACCTTGCCCGCCTGCTGGGCAGAGCAATGACGGGTGCGGAAGCCGCACGTGCGCGTGACCTCGTCATCGCCTCCGGTGCCGTAGACGAAGCGCGCTCGAGAGCCGATGAATTCATGGACCAGGCGGCCGATCAGCTCGCCGCTCTGGCCGCTGACCCGCGCGCACGCCACGCGATCATCACTTACGCCCGGTCCGCACTCGACCGGCGAACTCATGTTCCTGCGACGGTCTCCCGGCAGTCGACGCAGCTACCCCAAGCCCACCGTGCGGCGCTCTCGCAGGAGGCCGCGCGTTGGCTGCGGAGTTGGATGGTGGACACCGGCCTTGCCGTCTCCGCGGCCGAAGCCGACTACCACCGGTGGGCGGGCGCGCTCCGGATCGGGGCGTTTGACTTGGCCCCCGCGGACGCTGCCCGTGAACAGACCAGCGTCGGCCTGGCCGTGCTGGCCTTTCTGTGGGACGACCTGTTCGAGGATCCGCAGCTGCGGGACCCGGAAGCCGTCACCGCGCTGCGGCGTGGCCTGGTGGCAACGCTGCGCCAGGACCCACAGACACCGTGGCGTCCTGGCGCGATCCCGAGGGCATGGGCGAGTTTGTGGCCGCGCCTGCGCGAGGGCCGGAGCACCCGCTGGCAGCAGCGGTTCCTCGACAACCACGAGGAGTGGTTCGAAGCCTGCGAACGCGAAGCACACCATCGCATCAACGGCTACATCCCCTCCACGGCCGACTACCTACCACTGCGGAAGTCGACCAGTGGCATCGATGTCGCCCTCGCCTACCTGGAGGTGCACCAGGACCGGGAACTGCCGCCGAAGCTGCGCAACCACCCCGTGATCCGGCGTCTCGAGGAACTCGCCTTCTGGGTGACCTTCGTGGAGAACGACCTGGTGGGGTTGGAACGCGACGAGGCGGACCATGTCCCCTACAACCTGGTCCGGGCGGTCCGGCACGAGACCGGCTGCACCCGCAGCGAAGCCATCGAGCAGGTACAGCGCCAGCTGGCGGAGCACCGCGCCCAGCTCGACGCGACGCTCCGCTACGCACCCGCTCTCTTCCGCATGCTTCCCGGCCTGTCGGGTCAAGGGAAAAAATACGCGTCGATGTACAAAATCATTGCGCAAGGGGCGCTTCGGGTGAATCAGAGCGATCGGTTCACGCAGAATTCCGCTCCCGCAGCGCCGGACTTGGAACGCTTGCGCCGTGAGATCTACCTCCCGGCGGCCGAACCCGCTCCTACCGCGCCGTAAGCCCCCGCCACCGGCAAAGCCGGGGTGCTCCGCGGGCCGGAACACCCGCCGAGGAACTGACCTGGCGGACGCCTACTGGCATGACGCAACCCCGTTGGTGCTCGACGACGCCGGCAAGGACAGCGATCGCCCTTTCGAGACGCGGCCCGAGCGCTGAGAACAAGTCGGTCAGGTACTCGAGTCGTCGAGTGGCCTCTTTCCATGCGGCCGGTCCGTGGAAGCCCTGGTTCAGTGGGCCCTCTGGATCCAGTCCCGGTAGTGCGTGGCTGCCAGGTGTGCGTCCGGCCCTGCGGTGAGCACATCACCGGTGACGGCAGCGAACATGCCGGCCTTGTCGTCGGTGACGACGGTGCGGCTGTCGTGCTGTGCCGCCAGGGTGACCATGCCGAGTTCGTCGAGGGGGAAGACGTCCGGTCCGGCGACGTTCCGGATCCCTCGCAGCGGGCTACCAGTGGAGACCTCGACGACCGCGTCGACGACGTCCGCGGCGGCGATCGGCTGCACGCGGGTGGCGGGTAGTCGGACGGTGTCGTCGTCGGAGGTGTCGGACAAGACCGCGTCCACGAACTCGAAGAACTGGGTGGCGCGCACGATGGAGTACGGCGTGGGCCCCTGTCGGAGCAGGTCCTCCTGCAGGGTCTTGGCCCGGTAGTAGTCCAGCTGGGGCACCTGGTCCACTCCGACGATCGAGAGGACGACCTGGTGCCGGACACCGGCCCTGTCTCCTGCGGCGAGCAGGTTGGTCATGGAGGTGCGGAAGAAGTCCACAGACGCCTCATCGAAGGTCGGCGAGTTCGCCACGTTGACAACGACGTCGGCGCCCTCCAGCGCCTGGTCCAAACCCTTTCCCGTGATCAGATCGACGCCGGTGGACGGTGACGCGGGGACGGCCTCATGTCCGGCTGCGGTCAGCTTCTGGACCACCTGCGAGCCGATCCGTCCGGTACCGCCGATGACTATGAGCTTCATGGTTCTCACCTTTCACGGCGCGCGGGCACGCCGGAGGTTCATAGAGGTCGATTGCACTGATGTCCGAAGCCCTGGTCACTGCGGCGGCCCGAATTCGATCGGGCCTTTCCAGCGACCGCCGGCACAAGTAGCCGACTACCCTGCCACCCTTCCAGCATCCCATCAGCAAACCTGTGGCGGAATGTTTCTGTCAGAGGTTCATGAATTCGAGCCCTGTGGCGTCATGCCGGGCTCCTAGAGGCGACCAGTTGCTGGTGCAGGAGGCATGGGTTCGCTATGGCGGCGGTACGCGATCGCAGGACCCTGGGCCCTACTTGTAGGGACCGTCGATGTCGGTGCTATTGCCGGCGGCGCTACCATCACTTCCCGGGGCAACCCCGGCGTTGCCGGGCAGACTGCCGGGCGAATCGGGCGGCGGCGTCCCGGTGACTTCCTCCCAGCGTTTGTCCAGGTCTTTTCCATAATAGTCGCGATACCCGCCGGGATGATCACGCAGATGGTCGGCGAGCAGGTCGACCGCGGCCTGTCTGGTGAGATCACCGGCGGCGTAAGCGTCGTAAGAGGTCTTGGTGATGTCGTCGATGTGGTCGATATCCGGCCCGCCGTTGTCGAGGATTTCCCGCCGCACCTTGGCGGTCATCAATCCCGCATTGGACTCGTCCTGATACGCCTTGTACAGATTCTTGTCGTACCACTGCCGGTAGTCTTCGCCGGGTCCGGGGTCGGTGATCGAGTAGATGTATTCGGAGCCCGCGGTGGCATGGCCGGTCTCGTGCGCCAATTCCGCTGTGATCAGCAACGGATCGTTCTTTCCGTCCGGGTTGATCAGGATCTTCTTCTCGCCTCGGTTCGTGGTGCCACCGGCCTTGATCGAGCCGTAACCGATCGTCCAGCCCGCGGCCTGAAGTTCCCGCACGTTTTTCGACAAGGTGGGCGACATCGCGACCAGCCGGTCCACCTCCGGACCCAGGTCTTCCGAGTCGCCGCTCGGTGCGAGGACGTCGGCGACTTCGTTTCCGATGTCGGGACCCACACTCGCGCCCACACCGACAGCGAACGCGAGTCCGGAAGCTTTCACCAGCATCTGTGTTCGGGTATCAGCCTCGGCCAAGCCGACGGCCCCCGAGCGCAAGGCGGATTCGGTCGCACGGTAGCGCGCCGAGAGCGCCTTAGCGGTGTCTCGGAACGCGGAGGCCAGCGCCCGCGTGGCAGCCTGAACGGTCTCGGCGATTGGCGACTTCATCCTGTTTTGACCGCCAACACCCGAAATGCGCCACCGGTGCGGTTGCGTTCCGGCGTGACCGCGGCCGGGTCCACCTTACCGTGCAGGCAGGCCACTTGTGCTGCAGGAGTTTCCATGTACTACGACTTATCCGGTGGCCGATGCGCCGGCCCGTCGCTTCGGCGGCCGCGCGGGCGCGCAGCCCGCTCGGCGGTGCAGGTGCGTTCCACCTCGGTGAACAGCGCCAATGGCAGCACCGCCACCTGGCCCACGCCCTCGCCGGCGATGTCGATCGGCACCGGATCGGCAAGGGATTTCACCCCGATCCCGTTCTCCCGCAGGCCGTGGATAAGGTTCAGAATCCGCCGCAGGTTGCGACCCAACCGGTCCGGGATGTGCATCACGATTCCGTTCCCGGACCGAGCGTAGGCCAGCAGCCTTCAGGCCGGGCCGGTCGACGGTCGCGCCGGTCTGATCCACCGTCATCATGGCGCGACCGTATCGGAAATTGATTCCGCACGGCGGTTCCTGAACTCATCCCGGCGACTTCCAGTGAGACGATTTGTGGAACAGGGCGCAATCGTATCGACCCATGTCGCAGTCCGGACATCCGTCCCACCATCTGCCGACCCGAAGCTTCGTTCGAGCTGTTCCACTTCTCAGAACTGGAACGGTTTGCCAGCTCGGAATCCGGTCACTGAAACCTCATGGATGATCGCACTACCTCCTGACCTACATTGCGGCTCGGGCCAGCTTTCCTGACCGACCGCAAGACCAAACCCGTTGTGGCCGATAGAGTACCCATCTCGAGACAGGGCGGGCCCGGCTGCCGTACCGGCGGGCACCCGAGTTGTTCGAGCACCACACCGCCGACTCTCCCGCGAAGCCGCGAGCGGTGAGGCATGACCCGATGAACACGCATATTGTGCGAGTTTGCCGCGTTCAGGTGTCTGAATGTGTGTATGGGCACCCTTGTGCCTAAGCTCGGGTATGTGCCTGGTAAACGAGATATCGCCACGCGACGCGAGCTGGCCGACGCCCCCGTGCAGGGGGAACCGCACGGCGGTACCGCGACGATCGCCCTCTCGTCGGTCGCCCAGGATTACCTGAAGGTGATCTGGACCGCGCAGGAGTGGTCGCAGGAGAAGGTCTCGACCAAGTTGCTCGCCGAGCGGATCGGCGTGTCCGCGTCGACGGTCTCCGAGGCGGTGCGCAAGCTCGCCGACCAGGGACTGGTGGAACATGCCCGCTACGGCGCGATCACCCTCACCCCGGCGGGGCGCCGCGCCGCCGTGGCCATGGTGCGCAGGCACCGGCTGCTGGAGACGTTCCTGGTCAACGAGCTCGGCTACCGCTGGGACGAGGTGCACGACGAGGCCGAGGTGCTCGAGCACGCGGTCTCGGAACTGCTGATGGCCCGCATCGACGCCAAACTCGGCTACCCCGACCGCGACCCGCACGGCGACCCGATTCCGTCGGTGGACGGAGCGGTGCCCACTCCGCCCGCGCGTCAGCTCAGCGACTTCCACGCGGGAGAGTCCGGCCGCGTCGCCCGCATCTCGGACTCCGACCCGGACATGCTGCGTTACTTCGACTCCGTCGGCATCGCTCTGGACACCACCATCACGGTCGTCGAGCGCCGCGACTACGCGGGCACCATCGCCATCCGTATCGGCGCCACCGAGTCACCGACCGACCTGGGCCGCCCTGCCGCCGAGGCCATCTGGCTCACCGCCTGACCAGGGCGGTCTGCGGGTCGGCGACGGGATAAGACTCTGCAGGACAGGGGTTTTCGGACCGAGCCGGTCAGCTTCGTTCGACGGGGGCCGGTTGCCGCGCCAGTTCCGCGGCGCGGTCGGCGATCACGGCGCCGAGATCGGCGGTGGTGGCGGTGCCGCCGAGGTCCGGGGTGCGGACATCGCCCGCCGCAAGCACATCGCACACGGCTCGATCAACCGCGAAAGCCGCCGCGGACTCGCCGAGGTGATCGAGCAGCATAGCGCCGGCCAGGATCTGGGCGACCGGGTCGGCGATGCCCTGCCCGGCGATATCGGGTGCGCTGCCGTGCACGGCCTCGAACATCGACGGGGCGGTGCGGTCGGGATTGATATTGCCCGAAGGCGCAAGGCCCAGCCCTCCGGTGACGGCGGCGGCAAGGTCGGAGAGGATGTCGCCGAACAGATTCGAGCCGACGATCACGTCGAGCCGGTCCGGATGCAGCACCAGTTCGGCAGCCAGCGCGTCGACATGCATCTGGCGAGTCGTGACCTGTGGATACTCGGTCGCGATGCGCTCGAAGACGCTGTCCCAGTACGGCATCGAGTGGATGAGTCCGTTCGATTTCGTCGCCGAGCACAGCCGCCCGGACCGTTCGGTGGCCCGCTCGAAGGCGTAGCGAATGATCCGTTCGCACCCGACGCGGGTGAACACCGATTCTTGGAGCACGAATTCGTCGGAACGGCCTTCGTTGTGGATGCCGCCGATGCGGGAATACTCGCCCTCCGAGTTCTCCCGCACGATGAGGATGTCCAGGTCGTCGGCGGTGCGGTCGCGCAGCGCGGACTGGGTTCCTGGCAGCAGGCGCACCGGACGCAGGTTGACGTACTGGCCGAAGGCGCGGCGCAACGGGATCAGCAGGCCCCACAGCGAAACATGGTCGGGCACACCGGGAAAGCCGACCGCGCCGAGCAGGATCGCGTCGAAACCCGCGAGCCGTTCCGCACCGTCGGCCGGCATCATCGCGCCGGTGCGCAGGTAATTCTCACAGGACCAGTCGAATTCGGTCCATTCCAGCCCGGGCAGCACCGCGTCGAGCACGGCTACCGCCGCCGCGGTGACGTCGACGCCGATGCCGTCGCCCGGGATGGTGGCGATGCGGTATCCACTCACGACTGCGCCTCGCTGACGCTCGGCTTCGTCGTACGCGAGTGCGCGCTGTGTCCTCGGTTCGCTCGCTGACGCTCAGTCACTGTGACTCCTTCACAGTCGTACTCCGATGTACTTGGTCTCCAGGAACTCGTCGATCCCGGTCAGGCCGCCCTCCCGGCCGAGCCCGGACTCCTTGACGCCGCCGAACGGCGCGGCCGGATTCGACACCACGCCCTGGTTGAGCCCCACCATGCCGGTCTCCAGCGCCTCGCACACCCGCAGTCCGCGTCGGAGGTTCTCGGTGAACACGTAACTCACCAATCCGTAGGGGGTGTCGTTGGCACGGGTGATCGCCTCGTCCTCGGTGTCGAAGATACCGATCGCGGCGACCGGACCGAAGATCTCGGTGTGGCACAACTCCGCGTCGTCGGGCACGTCGACCAGCACGGTCGCGGGATAGAAGGTGCCAGGCCCGTCGAGCACGGTGCCGCCGGTGAGCACGGTGGCCCCGCGGGCGCGGGCATCGCCGACCAGATACTGCACCTTGGCCACGGCGTCGGCGTCGATGAGCGGGCCGACGACCACGTTCGGTTCGGTGCCACGGCCGATCGGCAACGCCGCCATTCGGTCCGCCAGGCGGCGTGCAAAGTCGGCGGCGACGGAGCGCTGAACCAGAATGCGGTTGGCGGCGGTGCAGGCCTGACCGATGTTGCGCATCTTCGCCGCGAGCGCGCCCTCGACCGCCTCGTCGAGGTCGGCGTCGTCGAACACCAGCAGGGGGGCGTTACCGCCGAGCTCCATCGACGTGCGCATGACCGTTTGCGCGCACTGCGCGAGCAGCTGTTTACCCACCGCGGTCGAGCCGGTGAACGACAGTTTGCGGGAGCGGCCGTCGAGGATGAGCGGAGTCATCACCCCTGCCGGGTCGGCGGTCGTGACGACATTGACCACTCCGGCGGGGAGCCCGGATTCGGACAGCACCTCGGCCAGCGCCAGCATCGAAAGCGGCGTCTGCTCAGCTGGTTTCACCACGCTGGTGCAACCGGCGGCGAGTGCGGGCGCGATCTTGCGCGCCCCCATGGCGATCGGGAAGTTCCATGGTGTGATGAGCAGGCTCGGGCCGACCGGCTGCCTGGTCACCAGGAACCGTGAGCCGCCGGTCGGTGCGGGCAGATAGCCGCCATCGAGGCGCACGGCCTCTTCGGCGAACCAACGGAAGAACTCTGCGGCATAGGCGATCTCACCGCGCGCCTCGGCCAGCGGCTTACCCATCTCGAGCGTCGCGATCAGTCCGAGCCGGTCGACGTCGGCCAGCAGCGCGCGGTGCACGCGCATCAGCAGGTCGCTGCGCTCCCGCGGCGGTGTGCGGGCCCAGTCCGCCTGTGCCGCGCACGCCGCGTCCAGGGCCGCGAGTCCGTCCGCCGGGTCGGCATCCGCTACCTCGCAGAGCAGCTGTCCGGTCGCCGGATCGACGACCGGCAGCGATCCGGCGGTTTCTCGCCACTGCCCGTCGATGAACAGACCCCGCGGCACTGTGTCGATCGCGGCGCGCTCCCCCGCGCTGAGGGTGCTCTCGGTGAGCATCGGCGGCTCCTCTCATCCCCGCGCAGCGTCCGGCCATTGCTGCGACCCGTGCGGCCATGTTATGCATATTGTCGACAATCCGACAATAGACAACGTCGGATGTACGCCCAAACGCACACGGAGGCGGATCACCATGACCGAGCTATCGCCCGTCCTGAAACAGGCCACTCCGGTGACCGTCGACCACGGCACGGGGTGCTATCTCTACGGCACCGACGGCCGTCGATATCTCGACTTCACCGCGGGCATCGGCGTCACAAGCACCGGCCACTGCCATCCGCACGTGGTCGCGGCGGCGCAGGCGCAGGTCGCCTCGCTGATCCACGGCCAGTACACGACCGTCATGCACCGGCCGCTGCTCGAGCTGACCGAGCGGCTCGGCGCGGTACTTCCCGACGGACTGGACGCGCTGTTCTTCGCCAACTCCGGCAGCGAGGCGGTCGAGGCGGCGCTGCGGCTGGTGCGACAGGCCACCGGGCGGCCGAACGTCGTCGTCTTCCACGGCGGATTCCACGGCCGCACCGTCGCCGCCGCGACCATGACCACCTCCGGCACCCGGTTCTCGGCGGGATTCAGTCCGCTCATGTCGGGTGTGCACGTCGCGCCCTTCCCCACTGCGTTCCGCTACGGCTGGAGCGAGCAGGAGGCTACCGCCTTCGCGCTGCGTGAGCTCGACTATCTGTTCGCCACGCTCACCTCTCCGGCGGAGACAGCGGCGTTCATTGTCGAGCCAGTACTCGGCGAGGGCGGCTACATCCCGGGCAACACCGAGTTCTTCCGCGGATTGCGCGAGCGCGCGGACCGGCACGGCATCCTGCTGGTCTTCGACGAGATCCAGACCGGCTTCGGGCGCACCGGAAAGTTCTTCGGCCACCAGCACTTCGGCGTGCGCCCTGACGTGATCACCATCGCCAAGGGACTGGCCAGCGGCTTCCCGCTCTCAGGCATCGCGGCATCGCGCGAACTGATGGCGCGGGCGTGGCCGGGGTCACAAGGCGGCACCTATGGCGGCAACGCCGTAGCGTGCGCGGCGGCAATCGCTACGCTCGACGTCATCGAATCCGAAGGGCTGGTGCAGAACGCCGCCGCCCGGGGCACACAGCTGCTGCGCGGCCTCCGCGATCGCGCTACCAAGGCGATCGGCGACGTGCGCGGACTCGGGCTGCTCGCGGGCGCCGAATTCACCACGGCCACCGGCGAACCCGATCCGGCCACCGCGGCGTCCGCCCAGCGTGCGGCGGTGGCCAAGGGGCTGCTGCTGCTGACCTGCGGCGCACACATGAACGTAGTACGGATGATCCCGCCGCTGATTGTGACCGATACTCAGATCGACGATGCACTCTCGATCTGGTCCGAGGTCCTCGCCGAGCTGTAGCACTATCCCGCGGCGACCGCCGCAGGTCGCTCGCTCCGTGACCGCTGTGCTCGATCGCCGAGCACCAACCAGGAAGCAGGACCGCATGGCCCGCTACATCACCATCAGCCTCACCAAAGCCGGAGTGTCTTGTCGCGCACGGCTGCTGGACGCGGAGGCTCCGCAAACCTGCGCGGCCGTGTGGGATGCGCTGCCACAGGAGGGTGACGCGTTTCACGCCAAGTACGCCCGCAACGAGGTCTACACCCTCGTCCCGCGGATCGGCGCGGCGCCACATCGGGAGAATCCGACCGTCACACCGATCCCCGGCGACGTGTGCCTGTTCGACTTCGAGCCGTGGGAGATCGGCAACCCGGCCTACGGCTACGAGGCCGGGTCGGCGGCCGGGCACGAGCGCGGCGCCACCGACCTGGCCCTGTTCTACGGCCGCAACAACCTGCTGATCAATGGTGATCTGGGCTGGGTTCCCGGCAATGTCTTCGCCACCATCGAGGACGGGCTCGCCGAGATCGCCGCGGCCTGCAATGCCCTGTGGGTGCAGGGAGTGCAAGGCGAGACACTCGCCTTCGCCCGCGCCTGACCACGTCCACAACCCAGCGGCCCCGGATCACTCCGGGGCCGCTGTTCGCGTTCAGGACGCCAGCACGTGTTCGGCGTAGCGGGCCACGGCCAACACCAGATCGTCGGAGTGGCGCGGGCCGACGATCTGCAATCCGACCGGCAGTCCGGCGCGCGTGGTGCCCGCCGGGATGCTGATCGCGGGCTGCTGGGTGAGGTTGAACGGGTAGGTGAACGGCGTCCACTGCGGCCAGCTCCGCAGACCGCTGTCGGGCGGCACGTCGTGACCCGCCTCGAACGCGGGAATCGGCACCGTCGGCGTGATCAGGACGTCGTAGTCGGTGTGGAAGGCGCCCATCGTGATGCCGATCTGTGCCGCCACGTTGCGCGCCACGAGATAATCGACGGCGCCGACGGTTTCGCCGCGCTCCCACACCGCACGCAGCCCGGGGTCGACCCGCTCGCGTGTGCCCTCCAGGAAGCCGGACAGCATGGTGGCCGCACCCGCCGCCCACAGCAGCTCGAACGCCTCGCGTGGATCGGTGAAACCCGGATCGGCCGCGCTGACCAGCAGTTCAGCGTCGGCAAGGCGGGCCACCGCCGCGTCAACGATCGTGGCGACTTCGGAGTCGACCTGGGCGTAGCCGAGCGTCGCCGAGTACGCCACGCGGAGACCCTGCACCTCGCGATGCATCTCGGCGCGGAAAGCGGTGAGCGTCGGCGCAAGCGCCGTCGGGTCGCGCGGATCGGGCAGCGAAAGGATGTCCATCAGCAATGCCGCGTCCTCGACGGTGCGGGTCATCGGTCCCGCGTGCGCCAGCGGACCGAAGGGGCTGGCCGGGTACAGCGGAATCCGGCCATAAGTGGGCTTGAAGCCGACGATGCCGCAGAAGGCGGCCGGAATGCGCACGCTCCCTCCGCCGTCTGTGCCGACCGAGACCGGGCCCATGCCCGCCGCCACGGCGGCGGCGCTGCCGCCGGAAGACCCGCCCGCGGTAGTGGACGGATCGGCCGGGTTGCGGGTGATGCCGGTCAACGGGCTGTCGGTCACTGCCTTCCACGCGATCTCGGGGGTGGTCGTCTTGCCGAGAAACACCATCCCGTCCTCGCGTAGCCGCGCGGCCACAGGGCTGTCCACCGGCCACGGCCCGCTCGGGTCGATCGAGGTGGAGCCGCGCCGAGTGGGCCACCCCTCGGTCAGGAAGACGTCCTTGATCGAGATCGGCACGCCGTCGAGCAGTCCGCGGGCGTGGCCGGAATGCCAGCGCGCCTCGGAATCCTTCGCCTGCACCAGGGCGCGGTCGCGATCGACGAGGCAGAAGGCGTTGAACGCGCCGTCGCGGTCGGCGATGGCCCGCAGGATCGCCTCGGTCGCCTCCACGGGCGACAATACGCCCGCCGCGTAGGCCGAGACCAGCTCGACCGCCGTCATGGCGGCCGGGTCGGTTGGGGTGTTCATGTCGGGGTAGCTCATGACTGGGCTCCTTCAGCCGGGCACGTACCCCAGCCTTTTGTCGACCACGTTGTCCAGCGGACGTCCGGCGATCCATTTGTCGAAGTTCTCGGTGAATGCGGTGACGATCTCGGTGCGCCAGCCGATGAAGTCACCCGAGTTGTGCGGGGTGATTCGGACATTCGGCAGCTCCCATAGCGGATGCTGCGCCGGAAGCGGCTCCGGATCCACCACATCGAGCGCCGCAGCGGCGATCGATCCGGTGCGCAGCGCGGCGACGAGATCGTCGGTTACAACGAGTTCCCCACGACCGACGTTGACAAACCTGGCATGCGGCTTCATCGCTGCGAAAGCGCTGGCGTCGAACATGTTTCTGGTCCGCGGCGTCAGCGGGGCGATCGCGATGACGTAGTCGGCGCAGGGCAGTTCGGCGTGCAGGTCGGTGGCGACGGTGCCGAAATCCGGGTCCGCGGCGCGCTCCCGCCTGCCCACCGCTCGCACGGAGATCCCCGCCGCGCGCAGCAGCCGGGCGATGCGGCGCCCGATCGAGCCGGTGCCCACGATGAGTGCGGTAGCCCCCTCGATTCGCTCGGACTCGCGGTGGCGCCACTCGTGCCGCTGCTGCAACAGCAGCGAGCCGGACAGGTCCTTGGCGAAGCTCAGAATCTGCCCGAGCACGTATTCGGCGATCGCGCCATCGAAGACGCCTCTGGTATTGGTCACCACCACATCACTCGCCCGCAACTCGGGAAACATCGCCGGGTCCACACCGGTCGATCCCATGTGCAGCCACCGAAGCCGGTCGGCGGCGTGCCACGCGCCGGGGAGCGCGCGAGTGCCGAAGTCGTAGACGAACAACGCCTCCGCCCCGCGCAGTGCGTCGGCGAGCCCGGACGCCTCCGTGTAGCGAACCACGGCGCGGTCTGCCACGGAGGCCATCCGCTCGGCGTCGGGCACACTGTCACTATGCAGGACGACGACAATCGGGCCCTGATCCATATTGACACGTTAAGATCACATCGTATGATTGTCAACAATCCGATCGTGTTCGGAGGTCGTCCCGGCTGAGCGCGAGAGGGGCCGCAGTGGATTTGAGCTTTCCCGACCTCGATGGGCCTGTTGCCCAACGTGGTATCGGGGTCATCGCCCCGTTCGACCTCGCACTCGAACGGGAACTCTGGCGGTGGGCGCCGCTGGAGGTGAGCCTGCACCTCGCCCGCACCCCTTACGAGCCGGTGCCGGTGTCGTTGGAGATGGCCGAGCTGGTGTCCGACGCGGTGCACTTGACCGCGGCTACCCGCAACGTGCTGCACGTGGAGCCCGAAGTGGTCGCCTACCTGTGCACCTCGGGCAGCTTCATCAAGGGCCTTGCCTACGAGAAGTCGTTGCGCCACACCATCTGCCGGGCCGGTGCCCAGGACGCGGTGACCACCTCGGGCGCGTTGCTCGAGGCGATCCGCCATCTGGATCTCACCCGGATCTCCGTGCTCACCCCGTACGACGAGATTCTCACCCATAAGCTGCACGACTTCCTCGCCGAGGCGGGCTGCGCCGTGGTCCGCTCCGATCACCTCGGGCTCGGCGGCGGGATCTGGAAGGTCAGCTACCGCACCATCGCCGAGCGGATCGTCGGGGCCGACGATCCCGCGGCCCAGGCCATCTTCGTCAGCTGTACCAACCTGCCGACCTATGACGTCATCGAGCCGCTGGAACAGGCGCTCGGCAAACCGGTCCTCACCGCCAACCAGCTCACCATGTGGGCCTGTCTCGGCCGGATGAAGCTGCCCATGATGGGTCCGGGAAAGTGGCTCCTCAACGTTTTCTGAAGGAAGAACATCGCATGCAGGCACCCATCGTCGGATTCATCTACCCCGACCACGCGGCCGAGGACGATTACCCGCTGGCCGCCGCGACGCTCGGCGCGCAACTTCCGGTGGCGCACATCTACGGCACCGATCTGCACGCCGTCCCCGAACTGCTCGACCTGGGCAGCCCGGAGAAGTTGCGCGGCGGCGCCGCACTGCTCGCACCACACCGGCCGGACGCGGTCGTCTGGGCCTGCACCTCGGGCAGTTTCGTCTACGGCCCCACGGGCGCCCGCGACCAGGTGCGCGCGCTGGCCGAGGTCGCGGGCGTTCCCGCGACCAGCACCAGCCTCGCGTTCACCGACGCCGTCCATGCGCTCGGCCTGCGCAGAGTTGCCGTCGCCGCCAGCTATCCCGACGACGTCGCGCGGCTGTTCGTGGAGTTCCTCGCCGACGCGGGCATCGAGGTCGTCTCGATGTCCAGCGCGGGCATCGACACCGCCGCCGAGGTCGGCACCCTCACCCCCGCCGAGGTGCTGCGGCTCGCGGTCGACAACGACCACCCCGACGCGGAGGCGCTGCTGATCCCCGACACCGCCATGCACACCTTGGCGGTACTGCCGGAGCTGGAAGCCACGCTGGGGAAGCCGGTGCTGACGGCCAACCAGGTGACGATCTGGGCGGGCCTGCGGCTGGCCGGCACCGAGCCGGTCGTCCCCGGGTTGGGCATTCTGTTCGCGGAAAGGCAGACCGATGTCCGTCGTTGATTTCGAGCCGGTGAACCGGCAGTCCACCGCGGAGATGATCGCCGATCGGCTCCGCGAGGCGATCATGCGCGGCAACCTCGCCCCCGGCGAGCAGCTCGGCGAGGCCGACCTGGCGGCGCAGTTCGGGGTGTCGCGTGGGCCGGTCCGCGAGGCAATGCAGCGCCTGGTGTCCGAGGGGCTCCTGCACAGCATCCGCCATCGCGGCATCTTCGTCATCGAACTGACCCTCGACGACGTCATCGACATCTACCGAGCCAGGACAGCGCTGGAGGGCGGCGCGCTCGAGCTGATCCTGGACGGTCGCCGACCCCGCGCCTACGAGGCACTGGGGCCGAGCATCGAGGAGATGCGCGCATGCGCCGAACGCGGTGACGTGGTCGGCGTGTCCGATGCCGATCAGGCCTTCCACGAGGCACTGGTCGAGAGCGCGGCCAGCCCCCGGCTGGTCCGGGCCGCCCGCACCCTGCTGATCGAGACCCGAATGTGCCTGGGCGCCCTGCAGATCACCTACCCCGATCTTCGGGAACAGGTTCGCGAGCACGTCGACCTGCGCGAGGCGATCGTCGCCGCGACACCCGCCCGAGCCAGAGCCCTCCTCGTCGAGCACATGGACGATGCCGTGCAACGCCTCCGCTACCAGATCAACGCCGCGCCGAGCGCGACCTGAGCGCGGGGCGGTCCCGTTCGGCTGATTGTCAGCGGAGCGAAAGCCCAGCAGCGCTGCCGTGCGGTTCCGGATGCTGCGGGCGGGCTACGCCAAGCGCGTCGGCGAATGCGGTCAGCTCGCCTCGGGCACCCGAACGCCGAGCGGCGCCACGCCGACCCGCTTCTCATCGGCGTCGGCGGCGAGCCAGAAGTAGATCGGTGGCAGCACGACCTCCAGGGCGGTCAGCACGAGCTGAAACCAATGCGGCCAGCCGTACACTGCCATCGAGACGAATCGGGCCACGGCGCCGAGCAGGAAGATCCCGGCCAGCCAGCGCACCGCGGCCGCCGGGATCGGCGACTGCCGCGCCGCCCAGATCCAGGCGAGGCCGTATCCGACGAAGATCGCGCCGAAAAACCGGCTTTGACTGTCAGCGGTCACGCCTGAGGAGCCCATGTCGGGCACCGCGTCGATGCCGAGTGCGATGTGCAGGAACCCGATCCCGACGCAGGCGAAGCCCATCACCATGGAAAGCCACTTCAGTGCTGCGGACATACATCCCTCCCGGATGACATCACGTATTCGACAGGCATGCGGGGGATCGACCTCCCGAGTACCACCGCGCCCTTAGTAGACGTTTGTCTACTAAGACCCTACGACCTTTGGTAGACGTACGTCAACTAAGCTCACGAGGTGAGTACCCGCCGCCGCCTCTCCCCCGAAGAGCGCCGCCGCGTGCTGCTCGACGCCGGGGCGAAGCTGTTCGCCGAACGCCCGTACGATGGCGTCCTCATGGAGGACGTCGCCGCCGCGGCGGGCGTCTCCCGCGCTCTGCTCTACCGGCACTTCCCGAGCAAGCACGACCTGTTCGCAGCCGTCTACGAACTCGCGTCCGATCAGCTGCTGATCGCGACGACCTTCGACGCCGATGCCCCGCTGGCCAACCAGCTCGCCGCGGGCCTGGACACGCACTTCGATTACTTCGAGGCCAACGCCAACAGCGTGCTCGCCGCCAACCGCGTACTGGCCGCCGATCCCACGATCCAGGCGATCATCACGGGCGAACTCGGCGAACTGCGCAACCGCATGCTCGACGCGATGCGGCTGGAGGGGCGCCTTCGCGCGACCGCCTCCTCGATCCTGATGAGCTGGCTTACCTTCGTCCGGGCGCTCACCGTGGACTGGCTGGAAAACGGCACGCTGACGCGGACCGAAATGCGCGAGACGTCCCTCGGGGCGCTACTCGGCGCGCTACGGCCGATCATCGACCTCGACGCCGAACGCACTGCCGATCGATGAAAACCATTGTCCACAAATGAATTCCGCCCTCCGAGCCAGGCGCTCGGAGACATCCGGTTTCCCACGCCGCACGGGCTCGCGTGGTCCGAATTCCGCCCGCTACAGGTTGGCTGGGCGCACAACCATGACCGACGCCGCCCGCTTTCCGTTCTCCCGCAGCAGCGCGATCGCACGCCCCTCCGAGTCGATGGCGGCGTACACGCCCGCGATGCCGACGGGTTCGAGCCAGCGACCGTTACGCAGATCCTCGGCCTGCGCGGCGTCGATCTCGCGGTGCGCGAAGGCGGTGCGCACGGCTTGGTCCATGTCGAGACTGAGCAGCGGTACGTCCGCTTCCGCCGCGGCCGCCACCTCGTCTAGGGTGCGGGCGTGGTCGAGGGTGAACGGGCCGACTCTGGTGCGGCGCAACGCGGTCAGGTGGCCGCCGACGCCGAGCGCAGCACCCAGATCGCGGGCAAGCGCCCGCACGTAGGTGCCCGAGGAGCATTCGACCACCACATCCAGGTCGACGAAATCGCCGTCGTCGCGGCGGGCGAGCACGTCGAACCGCGACACCGTGACCGGGCGGGCGGCCAGCTGCACCTCCTCGCCCGCGCGGTGGCGGGCATAGGCGCGTTCGCCGTTCACCTTGATCGCGCTCACGGTGGCCGGGACCTGGTCGATGTCGCCGGTCAATTCCGTCGCACGTGTGGCGATGTCGTCATCGGTGAGGTGCGCGGCCGCGATGGTCGACAGCACCTCGCCCTCGGCGTCGTCGGTGGTTGTCGCCTGCCCGAGGCGGATGGTCGCCGTGTAAGCCTTCGTCGTCAAGGTGAGCAGGCCGAGCAGCTTCGTCGCACGTTCTACGCCGAGAACGAGCACGCCGGTGGCCATGGGGTCCAGCGTGCCCGCATGCCCGACCTTCTTCGTGCGCAGCAGCTTCCGGCATTTCGCGACGACATCGTGACTGGTCCAGCCGCCGTCCTTGTCGACGATGAGCAGCCCGCCGAGACCGCCCATCAGGCGTGCACGATCGCGGTCAGGATGTAACCGTCGGCGATAAGCCAGCGACCGTCGAACGAACGCAGCGCAACCCCGCCGTCGGTGGTCTGGCCGGGCACCAGCAGCTCGCTGTGGAAGCTGCCGTGACCGGAATCGGCGGAGCAGTCCTCGGTCTCGAAGCTGATGTGCGCTTCCTCGAAGCCGAGCCAGCGCAGGGTCAGCGGGAACCACGCTTTGTAGGTGGCCTCCTTGGCGCAGAACAGCAGACGGTCCAGATGCAGCGGGGAGTCGGTGGTCTTCAGCCACTCCCGCTCCTGCGGGAGGCTGACCGAGTCGAGCACCCCGTGGGGCAGCGTGGCGTGCGGCTCGGCATCGATACCGATCGAACGGAACCGCAGCTTGTGGCCGAGCGCGGCGGCGCGGTACCCGTCGCAGTGCGTCAGGCTGCCGACGATCCCGCGCGGCCACACCGGAGCGCCGCGCTCCCCCTTGCCGATCGCGACCTGCGGCTCGCCGAGCTGCGCGAGGGCGAGCCGGGCACAGTGCCGCGCGCCGATGAAATCACGACGCCGCTTCTCTACCGACTTGGCGATGAGATGCTCCTCGGCCGGATGCGGCTTCAGATCCTCCGGGTAGTCCAGCAGCTCAGCCGATGCGACACCCGCGGGCAAAATGTTCTCGATCATCACCAACGAGCCTAACCGAGCCGGTCCGCGCTACTGCCGTCCGCGCCGCTGCTGCGCCTTGCTACGCATTTCGGCGGCGGCGGCTTCCATTTCGGGGGTCACCTGGAAGTGGCCACCGAATTTGTTCAGCGTGCCCGGCGGGTACTGCGGAGTCGGCAGAATCTGGCGCAGCAGCTGCTCAGGCATGCCGCGGCGCTGCCATTCCCGCGGGTAGCCGAGCGAGACCTCCTCGAACCGCACACCGTCGTAGTACGACGTGCGCGGAATGTGCAGGTGGCCGTAGACCGAGCAGACCACGTTGTACCGGGTGTGCCAATCCGCGGTGAGTTCGGTGCCGCACCACAGCGCGAACTCGGGGTAGAACAGCACGTCCGTCGGCTGGCGGACCAGCGGAAAGTGGTTGATCAGCACGACCGGCGTGCCGGGCGCGAGTGCGTCGAGCTTGCGCTTGGTCACCTGCACGCGGGCCTGGCACCACGCGTCCCTGGTCAGGTATGGCTCGGGCGAGAGAAGGAACTCATCGGTGGCCACCACGTTGCGCTCCCGGGCGATGGCAAGACCCTCCGCCTTGGTGGTCGCGCCCTCCGGCAGGAACGAATAGTCGTACAGCAGGAACATCGGCGCCAAGGTCACCGGTCCGCCGTACTCCTCGGCGCCCGCGCCCTCCCATACCGGAAACGGGTCCTCCGGGGTGAGCACATCCAGATCCCGGCACAGCGAGACCAGGTAGTCGTAGCGCGCCACGCCGGAGATCTGTGCCGGGTCCTTCGCCGTTGTCCACAGCTCGTGGTTGCCCGGCACCCAGATCACCTTGGCGAACCGGCCGCGCAGCAGCTCCAACGCCCACCGGATGTCCTCGGTCTTCTCCCCCACGTCCCCGGCCACGATGAGCCAGTCCTCCGGAGAGTCCGCCGTGATCTGCTCGACAACCGGCCGATTCCCCTGGTGCCCGACATGAATGTCGCTCACCGCCATCAACTTGGGTATCACCACACCTACCTTGGCACATCCGTTCCGATCCACGTGCACCGACCGATCGGGGTGTCGCTCATTGGGGCACCTCGCCGGCCCCCGGCTCCGTCATGCGCGACTGCGCGCTGTCTCCTCGATTCACGCGCCGACGCTCCCTCACGTCGGCACCTCGGCGCCGACTCGGGCCCACCGGCCGGACAGCGCACGCCACGCCACGGCGATCAGCCGCACCAACATGAACGCGACCAGGCCGGACCAAATTCCGGCGACCCCCCAGCCGAAGGCCAGCGACAGCCAGATGGCGGGCAGGAAGCCCAGCAACGCCGCGGTCAGCGTGGTGGTGCGCAGGTAGGCGGCATCGCCCGCACCGAGCAGGACGCCATCGAGGGCGAAGACGATGCCCGCCACCGGAATCAGGGCGACGAAGAACCACCACACGACGTGGGTGCGATCCAGAACCTCCGGGTCGTCGGTGAACAGCGTCGGGATGGCCCCCGCCCCCGCCGCGAACCCGGCCGCGAGGACCAGGCTGAAGATCTCCGACCAGCGCGTAACGCGCCGGGCCAGGTGGCGGGCGCCCTCGGCGTCGCCCGCGCCGAGCGCGGCGCCGGTGAGCGTCTGCGCGGCGATGGCCAGCGAATCCAGGGTGAGCGCGAGGAAGTTCCACAGCTGTAGCACCAACTGATGGGCTGCCACCGAGGCCGCGCCGAACCGGGCCGCGACCGCCGCAGCCGAGACGAAACAGGCTTGGAAGGCGAAGCTGCGGACGATGAGGTCGCGACCGAGGACGAGCTGCGCGCGCATCACCGACCAGTGCGGGGTGAGCGAAACCCGTTCACGGATCAGCGCGTTCAGGAACAGGGCCGCCGTGACGGTCTGACCGGCGACGTTCGCGACAGCCGAACCGGACAGTTCCAATCGCGGCGCACCAAGCAGCCCGTGCACCAACATCGGGCACAGGATGCCCGAAACCACGAGTCCGGCAACGACATACGTCAGCGGCCTGCGCGTCTCCTGGACACCGCGCAGCCAGCCGTTGCCCGCCATCGAGATCAAGATCAGCGGGACACCGAACAGGGCGATCCGCACCCAGGCCAGCGCGGTGGCGGCGATATCGCCGCCACCCGCGATCGCACTCGTCAATGGAACGGCGAAACCCTGCACCAGCACCACGATCGCGGCGCCGACCGCGATCGCTATCCAGGTGGCCTGCACGCCCTCGGCGACCGCGCCCCGCTCGTCACCCGCGCCGTGACGGCGAGCCGACCGTGCGGTGGTGCCGTAGGACAGGAAGGTCAGCTGCGAACTCGTCTGCGCCAGAATCAATCCACCAACCGCGAGACCGGCCAGCGCGAGCGCGCCGAGACGGCCGACGACGGCGAGATCGAACAAAAGGTAGATCGGCTCGGCGACCAGCACGCCGAGCGTCGGCAACGCCAGCCCGAGAATGCGCCTGGGCCCGACCTCGGTGGCCGGTTCGGTGCGAGGAGGCCCGATCACCCGAGTGCGGCCAACAGCGCGCCGACCAAATCGTCGGGTGTGCCGTACGCGGTGTAGCCGGCCGCGAAGCGATGCCCGCCGCCGCCCAGCGCGGTGGCCACCTCGGCGAGATCGATACTGTCCCCCTCGTTCCGCTCGCTGTCCCGCGAGCGCAGCGACACCGTCCACCGGTCGGGCACGGTACGGGATTCTTTGAATACCGCGGCGATTCCGGCTTCGGCGGTCGTGCGGACGATATCGATCACGCTCTCGACCTCCTCCGACCGCACCCCGTCGACATCGTCGCGTCGCACGAACGCATAGACCAGTCCGACGCCGCCACGCACCTCCGGCGCCAACTGCGCCGTACCGAGCACCCGCGACAGCATCATCAGCCAGCCGAACGGGTGGGTATCCAGCAGGGTGCGAGCGATGTCCGCGCCATCGATGCCGGTGGCCAGCAGCCGCTCGGCCAATTCGTGTGTACCCGGCTGGACCCACCGGAACGACCCGGTATCGGTGACCAGGCCGGCGTACAGGCAATGCGCCACGTCCGGATCGATCGGTACTCGCCACGCATCGAGCAGCCGCGCGATCACACTTGTCGTGGACTCGGCGCCGGGATCTACCACGTTGATCGCACCGAAGCGCGTGTTCGACCGATGGTGATCGATCACCAATGTCGTGGCGGCGCCGGGCAATCGGTCGGCGAGCGCACCGAGCCGCCCCGCGCTGCCGCAGTCCACCGCGACGAGCAGGTCGACCTCAGCGGGCACCTCGGCGGGTGCGACCAGGTGCCGCACTCCCGGCAGCGTGGTCATCGACATGGGCAACTCCGCCGGTTCGGCGAACGACACCCGAACAGGGATTCCGCGCCGGTGCAGGACCAGTGCCAGCGCAAGACCGCTTCCGATGGTGTCCGCGTCGGGCTGCACATGGCAGACGACGGTGACCGAGCGCGCCGCGTCCAGCGCCAGCACGGCCGCGTCCAGGTCGGCCGTTTCCCGCATCGTCGTCATCGACTACCGCATGTCACTCGTCGCCGTCGCGTTCGACCTTGTACGGGTCGACGTCGCCGGCATGCCTGGCGTTGGCGGCCACCTTGGCGACCGCGTCGTCCGCGGCCCGCGCCTTGGCGAGCAGGTCCTCCATCTGCCGCGCCGCGTCGGGCACGGTGTCCAGCACGAACGCCAGCGTCGGAGTGAACTTCACCCCGGTTCCCGCGCCCACCTTGGAGCGCAACACACCCTTGGCCTTCTCCAGGCCCGCGGCCGCGCCGACGTAATCCGGTTCGGCGTCGATGGTTTCCCCCATCACGGTGTAATACACCGTCGCCTCCCGAAGATCGCCGGTGACCTTGGCGTCGGTGACGGTCACGAAACGCAGCCGCGGATCCTTCACCTCGTATTCGATCGCGGTCGCCACGATCGAGGAAATCCGCTTGGCGAGTCGGCGTGCCCTGGCTTGATCCACCATGGCCGTTTCCTCCTCACTACTAACTCTGTTCGATGGCGGCGGGAGCAGAACCCTCCGTGGCCACGCAAGTGACGTCCGCTGGGCCCGTCGCTCCCGCCGCGGTCAGTCTTCGGGTCCGAAGATCCGGCGGCGCACCGCCAGCAACTGTAACTCCGGACGCGCCGCGATGTGCCGCTCACATTTGTCCAACACCTCGGTCAGATGGCCCATGCCCGCGCTGACCATGGCCACCCCCAGCACCGAGCGGCGGTACAGATCGTGTTCCCCGCCCTCGGCGGCGCTGACACCGAAACGCTGCAATTCGGCAAGGATCGGCCGGATCACGGAGCGCTTCTGTTTCAGCGAATGCACATCGCCCAGCAGGAGGTCGAACTCCAGGGCACCCAGATACACCCACTTACCTCTTTTGTGGTTCGGACGACCGGTCCGGACGCCGCACCTACTCGGCGCGGCGCCCGGTCTCTTCGGTCTCTCAGTCGCGCGGCTTCTCTCGCAGCTCGTAGGCCTCGATGATGTCGCCTTCCTTGATGTCGGAATAGGTGACCGTCATACCGCATTCGAAGCCCTCGCGGACCTCGGTGACGTCGTCCTTCTCCCGGCGCAGCGACGAGATCGTCGTGGTTTCGGCGATCACCACGTTGTCACGGAGCAGGCGCGCCTTGGCGTTGCGCTTGACCGAACCCGAGGTGACCATGCAACCGGCGATGTTGCCGACCTTCGACGAGCGGAAGATCGCCCTGATCTCGGCGCGACCCAACTCGACCTCTTCGTAGATCGGCTTGAGCATGCCCTTGAGGGCCTTCTCGATCTCGTCGATGGCCTGGTAGATCACCGAGTAGTACCGGATGTCGACACCCTCGCGGTTGGCGAGCTCGGTCGCCTTGCCCTCGGCACGGACGTTGAACCCGATGATGATCGCGTTCGACGCCGAGGCCAGGTTGACGTTGGTCTCGGTGACGCCACCGACACCGCGGTCGATGACCCGCAGCCGCACCTCGTCGTCGACCTGGATACCGAGCAGCGCCTCTTCGAGGGCCTCGACGGTACCGGAGTTGTCGCCCTTGAGGATCAGGTTCAGCTCGCTGGTTTCCTTCAGCGCGGCATCCAGATCTTCCAGGCTGATCCGCTTGCGGCTGCGTGCGGCCAGCGCGTTGCGCTTGCGGGCGTTGCGCCGGTCGGCGATCTGCCGTGCGATCCGGTCCTCATCGACTACGAGGAGGTTGTCACCGGCGCCCGGCACCGACGTGAAGCCGATGACCTGGACCGGCCGCGACGGCAGCGCCGCCTCGACGTCCTCGCCGTGCTCATCGACCATGCGACGCACACGACCGTAGGCGTCGCCCGCGACGATCGAGTCGCCGACGCGCAGCGTGCCGCGCTGCACCAGCACCGTGGCGACCGGGCCGCGGCCGCGGTCGAGGTGTGCCTCGATGGCCACGCCCTGCGCGTCCATATCCGGGTTCGCCCGCAGGTCGAGGGCGGCGTCCGCGGTGAGCAGAACCGCCTCGAGCAGTGCCTCGATATTGGTGCCCTGTTTGGCCGAGATGTCCACGAACATGGTTTCGCCGCCGTACTCCTCGGCCACCAGGTTGTACTCGGTCAACTGCTGCCGGATCTTTTCCGGGTTCGCGCCTTCCTTGTCGATCTTGTTGACCGCCACCACGATCGGCACGTCGGCCGCCTGCGCGTGGTTGATCGCCTCCACCGTCTGCGGCATGACACCGTCGTCGGCGGCGACCACCAGGATCGCGATGTCGGTGGCCTTCGCACCGCGGGCACGCATGGCGGTGAACGCCTCGTGACCCGGGGTGTCGATGAAGGTGATGAGCCGGTCTTCCTCGCCCAGGTGGGTGAGTACCTGGTAGGCGCCGATGTGCTGGGTGATGCCGCCGGCCTCGCCCTCGCGGACGTTGGCCTTGCGGATGGTGTCCAGCAGTCGGGTCTTACCGTGGTCGACGTGACCCATGACGGTCACCACCGGTGGACGCTGTTCGAGGTCTTCCTCGCCGCCCTCGTCCTCGCCGTAGGTGAGGTCGAACGACTCCAGCAGCTCGCGGTCCTCGTCCTCCGGGCTGACCACGTGCACGACGTAGTTCATCTCGCCGCCGAGCAGCTCGAGCGTCTCATCGTTCACCGACTGGGTCGCGGTGACCATTTCGCCGAGGTTGAACAGGGCCTGCACCAGCGCGGCCGGGTTCGCGTCGATCTTCTCCGCGAAGTCCGACAACGACGCGCCGCGGGCGAGCCGAATGATCTCTCCGTTGCCGCGCGGCAGCCGGACGCCACCGACGGCGGGCGCCTGCATCGAGTCGTACTCTTGCCGCTTCTGCCGCTTCGACTTACGGCCACGACGGGGCGCACCACCGGGACGGCCGAACGCACCGGCCGCACCACCGCGGCCGCCGGGACCACCCGGACGACCGCCGCCACCGCCGCCGGGACGACCGCGGAATCCACCGGTAGCGCCACCGGCACCGGGCGCACCCGCGCCCGCACCGGGAGCACCGCCGCCACCGCCACCGCGGTAACCGCCGCCACCACCACCGCCGCCGGGACGACCGGCACCGGCGCCACCGGGACGCCCCGGACGACCGGCACCGGGACCACCGGCACCGCCCGGACGCGCCGCACGGGACGGCATAGCACCGGGGTTCGGACGCGGCGGCATCGAACCGGGGCTGGGCCGCGGACCGCCGGGCCGCGGACCACCCTGACCGGGCGCCGGACGCGCACCCTGCGCGGGACCGGGACGCGGACCACCCTGAGCCGGACCCGGACGCGGACCACCCTGAGCCGGACCCGGACGCGGACCACCCTGACCGGGGGCCGGACGCGGCGCGGGACGCTCGGGAGCCGACGAATACGGGTTGTTGCCGACGCGCGGGGTCTTCGGCCCCGGACGTGGACCGGAAGCAGCGCCGCCCTGGCGCTGGCCACCCGGCGCGGAGGCACCGGGACGCTGCTGCTGACCGGGACGCGGGCCACCGCCCGGCGTCGGACGCGGACCGGCCGGCGCCTGCGCGGAACTCGCCGGCGCCTGCGCGGAACTCGCCGGCGCCTGCGCGGAACTCGCCGGCGCCTGCGCGGAACTCGCGGTCGCGCCGGGGACGGCCGAGGCCGAGGGCGCAGGCGCGACGGATTCTCGCACCGGTTTGGGGGACGGCCCGGGACGCGCGGCGGGTCCCGGCTTCGCGGCCGGGGACTCTCCGGTACGCGCGGCGGGACGAGTGGTCTCCTGGGCGGCAGGTGCCGCCTGGACGGGGGCCGACGGCCGCGGGCCGGGACGCGGGCCGCCAACTACGGGCTTCGCGACCGGACGGGCCGACGACGGACCGGGGCGTGTACCCGATTTGGTGCCGTTCGACGGGGCGGATTTCGCCGCGAACGACTCACGCAGCCGACGTGCGACGGGTGCTTCCACCGTCGAGGACGCCGACTTCACGAACTCGCCTTGCTCCTTGAGCGTTGCGAGTAGTTCCTTGCTCGTGACACCGAGTTCTTTGGCCAACTCGTGCACGCGGGCCTTGCCTGCCACTGCTCTCCTCACTGAGAGGTCGAGCAGCGCCACCGTTTTGGGGACGGGGGCCCGCACGACCTCGGGTTATCTCCGATGGACGTTCATCGTTGGTACTTCACGGTGTGCTCATGAGTGCTCGTGCCTGTTCTCGAGGTAACGCTCCAGGGCTGAGATATCCAGTTGTCCGGACACTCGTAGTGCTCTGCCGATCGCTCGGCGTCGCTCTGCCGTGCTCAGACAAGCCGAAAAGGGGTGCAGCCAGGCACCCCGTCCGGAAAGTCTACGCCGCGGATCGGGAATGATCCCGATGATGTGAGAGCCGTCTCCGGTCTCACGATTTCGAGCCACGATCCGCAACAGATCGACGGCTAGTTCGCGCTTTCGGCACCCGATACACGTCCGCACGGGAACTGCCGGACGCCGGGGCGCCGCGTGCTGTTCGGTGATGCGGTCGGGCAAAGGAACCGAAGGCTCGGACTGAACCTTGGACCACTCTACCGCTGCCCCGCTCGGAACGCCGAACCCCGCCCCCGCGGAAGTTACCGACATGCCGTCCCGAGCATTCCGCGGACAGGTTTCCGTCAACTGCGGTGTGCCTCCGTTCGAACCGATCCACCACCCATGTCGGGCGCGGCGTCGCTGCGTATATCGATGCGCCAGCCGGTAAGTCGCGCCGCGAGGCGGGCGTTCTGCCCCTCTTTACCGATAGCCAGCGAGAGCTGGAAATCGGGGACCACGACGCGGGCCGCGTGGGCTTCCGGGTCGACGATAGTGACGGAAACCACTTTCGACGGTGAGAGTGCGTTGCCGACGAACGTCGCCGGGTCGTCGGCGTAATCGATGATGTCGATCTTCTCGCCGGCCAGCTCGCTCATCACGTTGCGCACGCGCTGCCCCATCGGGCCGATGCAAGCGCCCTTGGCGTTGACGCCGGGCACTGTGGTGCGCACGGCGATCTTGGAACGATGGCCAGCCTCACGCGCCACGGCGACGATCTCCACCGACCCGTCGGCGATCTCCGGCACCTCCAGCGCGAACAGCCGCCGCACCAGGTTCGGGTGGGTGCGCGACAGCGTGATCTGCGGACCGCGCTGACCTCGGGAGACGCCGACGACGTAGCACTTGATCCGGTCGCCGTGTTCGTAGGTTTCTCCCGGCACCTGCTCGGCGGGCGGGATCAGCCCCTCGGCGCCGTGCAGCTCGCTGCCGATACGCACCACGATCGTGCCGCGGGCATTGGCGCGTGCGTCGCGCTGCACGACCCCGCCGACGATATCGCCCTCGTGCGTGGAGAACTCGCCGAAGGACTTCTCGTTCTCCGCGTCCCGCAGCCGCTGCAGCACGACCTGGCGCGCGGTGGTCGCCGCGATGCGGCCGAACCCCTCGGGGGTGTCGTCCCATTCGGAGATCACGTTCCCGTCGACGTCCAGTTCGCGTGCCATCACCCGGACCACGCCGGTCTTCTGGTTGATGTCGATGCGGGCGTTGGGCTGGTGCCCTTCGGTGTGGCGGTACGCGGTGAGCAGCGCCGACTCGATCGCGGAGATCACGGTCTCGATCGAGATCCCCTTGTCGGCGACTATCGCGCGCAGGGCTTCGATTTCGATGTTCATTCCACGATCCCTTCGGTCGGCGAATCGGACGCTGTTACGGATTCGGGTTGTGCATTCGGTGTTCCTCGGACATCAGCGGCGTCGTCGACCGCTACCGCATCTTCCTGGCCCGGGGTGGGACGCCCCGAGACGACTCCGCCGGCGAGTTCCAGCTCCCGCGCGCCGGGCGGGGAGAACTCGACTTGGACGACGGCTGCGGCGATGTCGGCGAGCGGGACCGTCACCCGGTGCGGGTTCCGTTTGCCGCCGAGCACCAGCGCCACCGAATCATCGGCGAGAGCACCGACCCTGGCCTCGAATGTCGCCGACCCCTCCGGGGACTGCGCGCCCTCGTGTAACGAGATCCGCACCTTCCTGCCGCGCGCCCGGCGCCAGTGCCGGTCCGCGGTCAGCGGACGATCGATGCCCGGGGTCGAGACTTCCAACAGGTAGGGCGTCTCGCCGAACTCGCCCGCCTCGTCGAGCTGGATCGACAGTTCCGAGCTGAGCGTGGCGATCGAGTCCAGATCGGAGGTCTCGTCGCTGTCCACCGTCACCCTCACCCGAGCCTGCGCATCCGCATGCTTGCCCGACGTCGAGATCTCGACACCCTCGAGGTCGTATCCTCGGCGCTCGACGAGTCCAGCCACGAGCTGGCTCACCCTTTCCTCGGTCGGCATCGGCATGTGGGGCGGCTCCTGGTTCAGTTGTGACGCGGTGGGAAATTTCTCTACCGAAGGTCTAGCGTAACGCGCCCCGAGAGTGTAAGGGACCGGCGGTCGAGGAGTCCGCGCGCCACGGCCGACGCCTCGTCCGGTGGCGCGTCGCGAATCTGGCACGATGATGCGGTGCCCATCCGCCTTCCCGCCCCGCCGCGTGCCGGGTGCATGTCCGGCATCCCCTCCGACCGGCGCGAGCCTCGTCGCGCCGCCCTGGACCGTCGCAGCGCGCTACGTCTGGCGGGCGGAGGAACGGTCGGAATCCTCGCCATGGGCGCGCTGCCGGGCTGCGGCACCGACGACGTGGTGCACGAACCGGATCCGCTTGCCGCGCAGGAGGTTCTGGCCCGCGCCGACGCGGCGGCGGCGACCGCAGCCATCGCGCTGGCCCCGCAACGGCACGCAGCGCTGACCGCGATCGCCGCCGAGCGCACCGCGCACGCCGACGCGCTGAAGGCCGAGATCGATCGCGTGATCGGTGTGTACGGCGACGGCACCAAGCCGGTGCACCGCACCCGCGCCAACGGACCAGCCCGGTCCTCGAGTCCGTCCGCCGTAGCTTCCGGCAGCGCCGTGCCGCCCGGTGTCGAGGCGCTGCGCGCCCAGCTGTCCCAGTCCCAGAAGTCGGCAGCCGACCTCGCCCGCACCCAGTCCGGGTACCGGGCGGGGCTGCTGGCCTCGATCAGCGCGGCCTGCGCCGCCCAAGCGGGGGTGCTGCTCGCGTGACCGACGCTGAACGTCAGGTGCTACTGGATGCGCTGAACGCCGAGTACGGCGCGGTGTACGCCTACGGGGTGATCGCCGCGTACGCCTCGCCCGAACGCACCCGATTGATCGCCGAGCACACCGCCGCGCACCGTGCACGGCGCGACAGCACCGCCGACGCGCTCGCCGCCAGCGGCGCGACCGTGCCGCCGCCGGACGCCGCCTACACAGTGCCGTTCCCGGTCACCGATCCGATCCCGGCGGCACGGCTCGCCGTGACCGTGGAGTCCGACACCGCCATCGCCTGGCGCTCGGTGGTGGAACACGGCGAATCCGAGTCCGTTCGGCGCACCGGTGTCGACGCGCTCACCGAAGCCGCCGTCCGCCTGGCCCTCTGGCAGTCGATCCTCGGCGCCAACCCGCCGACAACCGCGTTTCCCGGGAAAGCCTGATCACCATCCCACCGAAATCCGTTGGGCCGCAGATGTTTTCGGCGTGGACCTCGAAACCCGGCCGCTACGGGCGCATTTCGTAGGCGCCGTCGTAGGATGCGACCTCGGCCCACACACGGTCGAACCGTGGTCGGTCCGCGACCGGCGGGCGCAGCGCGGACGCGGCCCAGCCCTGCTGGTCGGGGGTGGCTGACGGCTTGCCGTAGAGCGTAGTGGCGTAGGTGTTGAAGTCGCGGACCTGGAAGTCGAAGATCTGGTCGATCAGATCGCGATCCAAGCCGGTGATCGCAGCCTGCTCCAGGATCAGCTGGCCGTAGACCACCAAGGAGAACAGATGGCCGATGGTCAGCATGAAGTCCAGATCCTTCTGCTGCTCGGCGTCGGGCGCCGCGATGGTCAGCAGCGTACGCAGCTCCTGCGCCTGCTCGTAGAAGCGGCCGACGTTGGGGATGTCGGCGTGCTTCTCGTACACCGGAGTCCAGTCCGCGAACTGGACCTTGCCCGCGCCGCGGGCCGGGCCCTGCCGCCAGAAGAAGTCGTCGTCGGCCGCGTCCTGCCGGGTGCTGGTCTCCGGGTAATCCTTCGGGTTGAACACATAGTTCGGCATGAACTTCAGGATCTGGCCGACGTTCACGTGCACTGTGCCCTCCAACCGTGGCAACGTGTTGATCAGCCGCTGCACCTCGGCAAAGTACGTGTTCTTCTCGAAACCCTTGGCAGCCAGCACATCCAGCAGCAGCGTCATGACCGTCTCCCCCTCGGACGTCACCTTCGACTTCGTCATCGGGTTGAACAGCAGGTAGCGCCGGTCCTCCGGGCTCGCGGTGCGGAAGTAGTCGACGGCGCGGTCGCTGAACAGCTTCATCGCGACGATGCGCGCGTAGGCGTCGACGAAGTTCGTCCGAACGTGCGGGAAGTCGGTGACCGGATTGCCGTACAGGATGCGGTTGTGGGCGTGCGTGATCGCCTCGTAGAACGAATGCTCGACCATGCCGATGCCGCCGTGGCAGAGGTTGAACTTGCCCACGTTGACGGTGTTCAGCGCCGCGGAGAACGCCTCGGGGCCGGTGTGCAGGAGGTCCTCGGCGCGCACTGGGTAGTTCTCCAGGCCGAAGGTGCTGACGTACATCTGCTGGTGCACGACGTTGCCGAGCAGGCGGTAGTTCTCGTGCCGGGAGTCCGCCGCGAACCAGACGTACCCGTCGGCGCCCTCGATATCGGCGCGTCGGGAGAACACTGACACCATGCTGGCCACGTTGCCGTTGCCGATGTAGTACTTCGCGCCGTTGGCGCGGAACAGGATTCCGGCCTCGGCGTCCGCGCTGTCGGGCTCGGTCGGGGTGAGCACCAGGTCGGTGTTGTAGATGTCGGCGCCGTGCGTCTGCTCGGACAGGCCGAACGCCATCACCTCGCCGGCGGCCAGATCAGCGGCGGCGCGCTTCTTGGCGACCTCGTTGTCGCTCTGCCAGATCGGGCCCAGACCGAGGATGGTCACCTGCTCGGCGTACCAGTAGGCCAGGCCATAGAAGCCGAAGATCTCCGACAGCGCCGCATTGCGCGCCGCGTCCCAACGCCGGTTCGGATCGCCGTCGGCGTAGGCGGCCGGGGTCAGGAAGGTGGCGAACAGCTTCTCCTTCTTGACGAAGTCGAGGAAGTCCGCGGTCCACACCGCGTTCGCGTCGTCGGCGAGCAACCGCTGCTTGCCGCGCCCCTCGAACCACTCGATGGTGGCGCACAGCAGCCGTCGCGTCTCGACGTCGAACTGCTGCGGGTCGTAGGTGGCCGGGTTGAACAACAGCGCGTCGGTGCTTGTCATGCCGGTTAACTTACCAGCGGGTAATCGCAGCTTGTGCCAGGTATGCGGATTTCTGACCAGCAAATTCACGCTACGGCTGCGAAGGGTAGCCGCCGCCCGATCAGTGGCATCGCACTCCCCCTTGAGCGGTCTGCCGAGCTGCGTCCCGCCCGAGTGGACCCCTGACGCAAAGCGTCAGGGGTCGTCGGAACTCCTGAATTCGTAAGCACATGGGTAACTCCATGTACTCACATGGAAGTAGCTTGCGATTGGCATCGTTGTCAAGAGCGGACCGCGTTGGCGGTAGTGGGTCGAAGTTCGGTGGTAGCGCGGGCACTCGCGAAGGCCGCCCCATTTCACCGGCAACGCAACAGCGTGGAGGACGCGCTGCTGATCGAGATGTATGCGACGGCCCTGACCGATGCTGGCCCTGGTGACACCTTCGCGTTCGTGACGTCGAACTCCCTTGATTTCTCGGCCACACACGGCGACCAGCGCCAGCCCCATGAAGACTTGGCCGAGATGTTCGCCGCTGACCACTCGACGTATCGGCTCGGGACTCGAGCAGTGCCTGCGCGACGAGTTCGATAGCTATCTGGACGAACTCATAGCCGAGATGTGGTTTCCGGACGACCCGCGCGGGCTGAACGAGATACTTGCCGCTGAAAAGGAGATGTTCGACAAGGTTTGGTATAAGCGCTCAATGCGGTATGACCGCGAGCTGATCGCCGAAGGCAAGACCGCAGAACTCGAGAAGCACGAGCGCGTCGCTCGTCAGGGACGTAAACGGATCGAAGAAACCTACGGTCTTGAGAATATCGGGCCGTACGATGCCTTCGAATTGGGAATGCTCAACGGCAAACTGTCGGCGTTGCGTTGGGTGCTGGGTGACGAATGGGACTTCCTCGATACCTAGCGGGCTGGTCCCCCATCCACGAGATCCTGGGCGGGCTCTGCCGAAATAAAACGTGTCGGTGCCTGGCATTACGGTGACTGCCTGTGATGACCTCCGGCCCCTTTTGGACGCCCCGCACTGAGGATGAACTGCGCACCGCGCTGGCGGACAACCTGCTGGTCGAAGTCCATTACCGCGATCTCAAACGAACCGTCGATCCGGGCAGATCGGCGAACAAGAAGATCGCGTGCGACATCGCCGCCTTCGCGCTCGACGGCGGCACCGTCATCATCGGGGTAGCCGAAGGCGATATCGCAACGAGCACACCACCGAGTCTGTCTCCGGTCGAACTCAAGGGGCTGCCCGAACGAATCGAGAGCATCGCCGTCACCGCTGTCCACGAGCCCGTCCGGATCACTACGACGGTGATCGCCGCAGACGGTCAACCCGGCCGCGGCTATCTGCTGGTCCATGTCCCGCAGTCCCCGCGCGCGCCACACATGGTCGATGGCCGTTACTACGGCCGCGGCAAATGTGGAAAACCGAGTCCTGCCCCACGAGGAAGTGTTGCGCTGGCACCAACTCCGCTTAGGTAGTGTCTCCCAATAGATTTCGCGGCGCTTGTGCGCCGGGCTCATTTACGTCAACGCGTTCCCAAGACTCAACCGCGCGCGATCCCCGACCGTCTCTGGGACGAACTGTTCGATGCGATGCGGAACGACCGCGATCGGGCATTGCTGATGTTCTATGTCTCCAGTGCCGCACGAGCCAACGAGCTGCTGGGTATCGGCTCGGACGACATCGACTGAGGCGGGCTACGGATCTGGGTGATTTCCAAGGGCAGCCGAGCTCGTGAAGACATCCCGGCCTATCCGAGGGCGTTCACCTTTCTGGCCCTGTACACATGCACCGAGCTCTCGTCGGTCCACCCGGCATTCAAGAACCTTCACTTCACGCCCCACGACTACCGGAGACTATTCGCGACCGAGCTGGCCAATAGCGGGCTCCCGATTCACATCGGCGCAGCACTGCTCGGCCATCTGGATTTGGATACCTTCCGCGGCCACGTCACAGTCTTCGATGACGACGTTATCCAGCACTACCAGGCACACCTGGAAAACCGGCGGCAGATGCGCCCCGCCGACGAATACCGCGACGTGACACCCGAAGAGTGGGCCGACTTCGAGGAGCACTTCGACAAACGGAAGGTCGAACTCGGCGGCTGCGCCCGCCCATACGGGACAGGATGCCAGCACGTACATGCCTGCATCCGGTCCCCTATGCTCAATATCAACCCGAGATGCTCTCGCGACTGACCGAGATCGAAGACGACCTTGTTCGCCGACGCGAACGAGCCGAGCGAGAAGCTTGGCTCGGCGAGATCGAGGGCATCGATCTCACCTTGTCCTTGCCTCCGGCAAAAACGTTCGGAAACAGAATGATTGGCGCGACTGGCCCCCGCCGGACCCACGATGTGAATCGCCCCGGGTTTGGTGCTCACCTTCTTTCTTGAGGAGGATGGGCACACCATGCCAGCGAAGTACGACGAAGCGACCAAGGCCAAGGCTGTCCGGCTGGTTGTCGAGCATCGAGATGATTACGACAGCGAGTGGGCCGCGATGAA
>NZ_JBFRFQ010000004.1:0-205126 GCF_052114905.1 Nocardia sp. 2TAF39 | reverse complement strand
GCGCTGGAGAAAGACGTCCGCGCCTGGATCACCAACTGGAACGAGAACCCCAAACCCTTCGTCTGGCGCAAAACAGCCGAGGAAATCCTCGACTCCCTAGCGAAATATATGGCGAAAATTTCGGGACCGACACACTAGTGTCATGCGCCTGAAATTGGGCTTGTAAGTTTATGATTCATTGTTGTGTCGCATCGTGGGCCGACTGCCGTTGAGATCGTATTGTCCGAAGCCGAGCGTGCCGAGTTGGTGTGTAGGTCGATGTCGACCGATCGGCGTGAGGCTGAGCGGGCTCGGATCGTGCTGGTGTGTGCGGAGGGTATGTCGAACGCTGGCGCCGCACGTGATCTCGGTGTCGCGGTGGGGACGGTGGCGAAATGGCGGCGGAAGTTTGCCGCTGAGCGGTTGGGCGGGCTCACCGATGGCGGCCGGGGCGGGCGGCCGAAGACCGAGTTGGTGTTGAGCGAGGCCGAGCGAGTTCAGTTGACGTCGTGGGCGAGGCGGGCGAAAACGGCGCAGTATCTGGCGATGCGGGCGAGGATCGTGCTGGCCTGTGCCGAGGGTGCGGCGAACAAGCAGGTCGCGGCTGATCTCGGGGTGGACGAGTCGACCGTGATCCGCTGGCGGGCCCGGTTCGTCGCGGCTCGGCTCGATGGGCTGGCCGACGAGCAACGTCCGGGCCGGCCGCCGTCGATCCTGCTCGACCAGGTCGAGGACGTGATCGTCGCGACACTGGAAACATTGCCGGGCACCGACACCCATTGGTCACGCTCGACGATGGCCGCGCGCACCGGGCTGTCGAAGTCGACCATCGGTCGGATCTGGCGCCGCTTCGATCTCAAACCGCACTTGCAGGATTCGTTCAAGCTATCCACCGACCCGCTGTTCGTGGAGAAAGTGGTGGATGTCGTTGGCCTCTACCACAATCCGCCGGAGAAGGCGATCGTGCTCTGTGTCGACGAGAAGAGCCAGATCCAGGCACTGGACCGCTCGCAACCGGTACTGCCGATGATGCCGGGCATGCCCGAACGCCGCACCCATGACTATCTGCGCCATGGCATCACCAGCCTGTTCGCCGTGTTCGACATCGCCGACGGCACTGTCATCGGCGAACTGCATCGCCGCCATCGCGCCATCGAGTTCCGCAAGTTCCTGATCACCATCGACAAGACGGTGCCACGCGAGCTCGACGTGCATCTGGTGTGCGATAACTACGCCACCCACAACACCGCCGAGGTCAAGACGTGGCTAGGTAGGCATCCTCGGTTCCACATCCACTTCACCCCCACCGGGTCAAGCTGGATGAATCAGGTCGAACGCTGGTTCGGCCTGCTCACCGACAAACTCATCCGCCGCGGCGTCCACACCTCGGTCAAAGCCCTCGAAGACGACATCAAAACCTGGATCGACACCTGGAACGAAAACCCACGGCCCTTCCGCTGGACCAAAACCGCCGACGAGATCCTCAAATCCCTCGCCGACTACCTCGCCAAGATCAACCCCGCCGACACAAAAACAAATTAAATACTTACAAGCCCAATTTCAGGCGCATGACACTAGCTTGCCGGAGAACTTCTCGATGAACATGTGTTCGTCGGCGATCCCGGCCGCGCGCAAGGCGTTGACCTGGTGGTCGGTGAACTGGTCGCGGGTCGAGACCCGTGCGTAGCCGTAACGGGTCATTGCGAATCGCCGGTGTCGCCGCCGAGTTCGCGGAAGTGTCATCCGGACAGCTCGTTGAGAAAGGCTGTATTCCCGGTGCTCATCGCCCAGCGTGATACATGCCATGCAACGCATCAGCGAGCTTGGTGTTCACAATCTGCTGGCGGGGCTGGTTGGCCGTGTGTTAACTTGGCTCGTCCGTGTTTGACCTGGAGTGCGAGAGAATGGGAGGTGTTTTGATGTTTGCGGTGAAGACCGCTGCCGTGCGCAGCGCCCGGACCATCCTCACGTCCCGGGCCCCGGTCTAACCCGATACCCATTGCCAGTAGTCGCCGCGAGCTGTGCTCGTCGTGTGGCTGTTGGTGGATTCCGTGTTCGAGCGGGGCTCCCTCATCCAGGGATCTCACCGTGCATTCACCTCACCTTTCTTCGTCCTCTTTGTCGTCTTCGCTGGCGCTGTCCGCGCTCGGCTGGGACGAGAGGTTCGCGGCGCTGTTCGCTGAACACGCCGCCGCCGGCCTGATACCGGCCCGGATCGTGCGCGTCGATCGCGGCCGATGCGACACCCTCACCGCCTCGGGTCCAGTACGCGCCGACAGCAGTGCGCTCAGCGGCGCGGACCGCGAGCACACCGTGTGCACCGGCGACTGGGCCGCGCTGCGCCCCGGCCCGCAACCACAGGTGGCGGCGTTGCTGCCGCGCCGAACAGTGATCACCCGCGCGTCCTCCGATCGCACCTCCCATCAACAGGTACTCGCGGCCAACGTCGACACCGTCGTCATCGCGGTGTCACTGGCGGCACCGGTCAACCCCGGCCGGATCGAGCGTCTGTTGGCGCTGGCTTTCGACAGCGGCGCCCGCCCGGTCATCGTGTTGACCAAGGCCGACCTGGCCGAGCATCCTGGTGCGGGCGAGGTAATGGTGGCCGAGCTTGCTCCCGGCGTGGACATTCTCACCACCAGCGCCGCGACCGGTGCCGGTCTCGACCGGCTGGCCGCAGTCGTGGCCGGGACCGCAGTGCTGCTGGGTCCCTCCGGGGCCGGGAAGTCGAGTCTGGCCAATGCGTTGCTGGGCCGAGAGCACATGTCCACCAATGAGGTTCGCGCCGTCGATGGCAAGGGCCGACACACCACCGTGCATCGCGAGTTGTTGGCATTGCCCGCTGGTGGGGTGCTCATCGACACTCCGGGCCTGCGCGGTATCGGCGTGGCCGATGTCGCCGACGGGGTCGGGCAGGTGTTCGCCGAGATCGAGGCCTATGCCCGCGACTGCGCGTTCCGGAACTGTGAACACCGCAGCGAACCCGGATGCGCGGTGCAGGACGCGGTCGTGACCGGCGAGTTGGACCTGGGCCGACTCGATCGCTACCGCAAACTGCTGCGGGAAAGCCAGTGGGCGGCCACCCGCGGTGACGCCCGCCAGGCCGGCAAACGCAGCAAGACCGACAAGGCGATCACGCGGGATCTGCGCGCAACCTACCGATTCCGCGACCGCCAGCTCTAACACCGGCGTGCCCGCCCGCGCCCGCGGGCCACCCGATGGCCCGCTGGTGCAACCGCCCCCGGAACCGGGCTGAGCGGTGACACCGGATGTCCTGGCTCGCAACATCATTCAACACAGGAAAGAAGACCATCATGAGTACTCGTACCGAGTGGACCACTCGCGCCGAGATCAGCACCGATATCGCCGCGATCCGTGAGATCAACCTTGCGGCGTTCGACACCGCCGAGGAGGCCGACCTCGTCGACGCGCTGCGCCAGGACCCCGCCTGGATCGACGGACTCTCCATCGTCACCGTCGACGACAACGGCGCCCTCGTGGGGGTACACACTGCTGACCCGCGCGCACATCGGCGACACCCCGGCACTGTGTCTGGCACCGTGCGCAGTCCTGCCGCAGTACCAGAAGACCGGTGCCGGATCGGCCGTGGTCCGCGCCGCGTTCGACGCCGCCAAGGCGATGGGCGGGCACTTCGTCACCGTCCTGGGGCATCCGGACTACTACCCGCGCTTCGGATTCACCCGCGCCAGCACCCACGGGGTCAGCATGAAGGTGGCCGTCCCCGATGAGGCACTGATGGTGCTGAGCCTGGACGGCGAACCCCTGCCCAGCGGCGTCATCCGCTACGCGGCAGCCTTCGGCGACATCTGAATCACCCCGCTCGGGCGGTAGCCCGATGCTCCCCGGGGCTCGGCAGCGATGCGCGGGCGAGCCCCGGGGAGTCCACCACGCTGGGCTGTGAACTCCTTGGTCGAAGAAAGGCCACATCCGTCATGAATCGTCGGTGCCGGTGATTCCGTCGACGCCGGGTGAGCGGGCTCCGCGGTTGCCCGCTATGCGGGCGGATTCGTTTGGAATGTCGATCGGTATGCCGCAGGAGTGGTGCCGATGTGCCGGATGAAGTGGTATCGGAAAGTTTCGATCGATCCGAAACCGGTCGTCGTGGCGATGCGCTCTACGGGCAGGGCAGTCATTTCGAGTAGTTCCCGCGCCCGGTGCAGGCGGCGGTCGAGCAGCCATTGCGTCGGCGTCGTTCCCGTGTGGGCACGGAATCGCCGCGACAGGCTGCGAATGCTCATCGATGCCTTGGTGGCGATGTCGGCCAAGGACATCGGTGTGGCGAGGTTGTCCTGCATCCATTGCAATGTCGGTCCGAGGTCGTCGGATGGCGCGGCGGGCGTCGGACGTTCGATGAATTGCGCTTGCCCGCCCGCCCGTTGGGGTGGCATCACGATCTGGCGTGCCGTGTCGGTCGCCACCGCCGCGCCCCGGTCGCGGCGCACTATATGCAGGCACAGATCCAGACCGGCCGCGACGCCCGCCGAGGTCAGGATCGTTCCGTCATCGATGAACAGGACCGACGGATCCACCGATACGGACGGGTATCGGTCCGCAAGGTGGTCGGCCAGCATCCAATGCGTCGTTGCTTTCCGGCCGTCCAGCAGTCCCGCGGCCGCCAGTACGAAGGCCCCGGTGCAGATCGACGCCACTCGCGCGCCACGGTCTGCCGCCGCTCGCACCGCCCGCAGGACGCGCGGGTCGGGAACCGCATCGGGGTCTGCGCCCGGGATGATCACTGTCTGGGCGTCGAGCACATCGTCGAGGCCGTAGCGCGAGGAGAAGCCGAACACCTCCTCCCCGGCAGCCGTCGCGATCATGTTCTTCTTCCGTTGGGCACACACCCGGACGCGGTAGCCGGGAGCGAGGGAGAAAACCTGGCACGGAATGGCCAGCTCGAAGCCCACGACTCCGTCAACAGCCAGCACAGCGACAGAATGCATGGCCAGATCTTACGCAAACCTGGCGATCACGCCACTGTTCGGCCGGGCCGATCACCGAAATACTCAGGGAGGAACGGCAACTCCTATCGGAGGATTCGATGACTCTTCGCGTACACACAGTGCTCTACGACGGGGTGGAAGACCAGGACTTCATCGGCCCGGTCACAGCGCTCGGCGTCGTCGACGATGTGCAGCACAGCTTCGTCACCGCCGACGGTCCCGGCACCGTCACCACCGCGGCAGGTCTCGAGATCACCATCCGCACCCCGTGGTCCCCGGACCGCGCCGATCTGATCGTGATACCCGGCGGCGGCTACGGCGAAGGATCTCCCGTCCAGGAACAGATCCGCCGTGGCACGCTGCCTCGTGCGTTGACCGCGGCCCGGCGTCCGGGACTGATCCTCGCGGCCACCTGCACTGGAACGCTGCTGCTGTCGGCGGCCGGGATCACCACCGGACGATCGTGCACAACACATCACATCGCCGAGAACGATCTCCAGCAGCAAGGGGCGATCGTGGTCAGCGGTCGCGTCGTCGACGACGGCGACCTGGTCACCTCGGCCGGGGTCACCTCCGGCATCGACCTGGGCCTGTGGCTCGTCGAACGGCTCTTTGGAACCGAAACCGCGGCGTTCGCCGAAGAAGTTCTCGAACACGAACGTCGCAGCGATGCCTGGGGCGCGAACCGTGACGGTGATCGAGGACGACCGGCACGACACGACCCGGCGGCGCCGCTGCCGCCTACCCATGACGGAGACGAACACAGGACGACCGAGGGCGTCACATTCGTCAATGCCATCGAACTCCCCACCGAGCGGATCGACGAGTTCGTTGCACAATGGCGTGAACGTGCGGCGCTCATGCGGACGGCCCCCGGATTCCGTGATGTCCGCCTGCACCGGGCGATACTGCCCGACTCGCGTTTCCAACTCGTCAACGTCGCGCATTGGGACAGCATCGAAGCATATGAGGCAGCCGGTCTGAATCCCACTTTCGTCGCCTCCGTCGACGAAGCGAGAAGGATCGCAACCGCCCACCCGGCACTTTATCGAGTCGCCGCCGAATACTCCTGACATACAGCGTGGTGTAGTGGTTCGGGGTGAGGTAGTTCCCCACGGTATTGACGTGGAGGAACCGCACCATGTTTACAGGCGGGAATACACCCGCCAGTGCTGTGAAGCGCCGTGGCTGTACTCTTCGGCGAAGTTCGTGACGGGAACGATGAATAGGATTGAAATGCGGGCCCTCGAGAAAGTAGCCGGGTTGGCCTTCTCCGCCGGGGTGGTTATTGCTGGCTCACTGGCATTCGCCGGACCGGCGAATGCCGCGTCGTCTCCAATAGCGGCGTGCGGCGGCGGTAGCTACCATGAAATCGACCACCACGACCTCCGTTTATCAATTGTCTACCTGCTCTACAACGGCGACACGAACTGTGTTGTCACATGGAAGACTGGCTACATCGGAACATCGACGGATGTGGCGGCTGCCATCCAAATCGCCGGCGATGACAGCACTTACAAGAGAGACGCCCGCCAGTACAAATACTACGCCGGTCCCGTGACGGTGCGTGCCCCCGGAAAGTGCATCGAGTGGGGAGGTGGCACTCCGGGCAGTGAGTGGCACTCAGGCCCCTCCCGCTGCGGCTGAGCAGCCTAGATCAGTGGGGAGCAGCCCACGGAATCCAACGCTGGTGCGTGCATATTTGGCAGTTATCCAGCAGTCTCACTGCCACAGTAAAGCGCCGTACCGGCTCCGAATGGAGCCGGATATTTGGATATCAGTCCGGAAATTCGAAAGTGTAGAAGGGGTGGCGTGACATAGGTGCGTCGTCATGGACGATGACGATGAGCGCTATAAGAGGATTAATCAAGAATTGGTTCCAGGGCAAGCCTGCCGGCAATCGCGAGAATTTGCATACGGAGAGACAGTGCCGCACCGATGCCCGCGCGTTCGGGCATATTTCGTGACGGCATGGCTCAACTGCTGAGATATTGGTAGTCCCTTTCGGTATTTCCGCAGGACACAGTCTTGGTCGAGTTCGCTCCCCCGATAGCCCGGTGCTTTCCACCGAAAAGTCGCGATCTCTGCGGTACCGGGGTCGTAGGGGCCTAAGGGTCAGGTTTCAGCAGGTGAGCAGTAGTGTGGCGGGCCGGTTGGCGTCGCGGGAGTGATGTCGCAGGGCGGGGGCGATATTGGTATGACCGGCCAGGCGGAACAGGCCGATGGCGGTGTTGCGGAGGCTGGCCATGACCTGGGGTGCGCTGCCAGTACGGATTTGGCAGCGGTCCTCGTCGGAGGTGACATCACGGACCCAGCGCGCCCGGTTCGCGATCGACCAATGCCCTCGCAACCGTGTTGCGATCTGGTGGGGTTTCGCTTCGGCGAGCGTGAGGCTGGTAATTGCGTACACCGGTTTCGCGGGTCTGTTTGCCGGTTCTTGCGGCTGGTGCGTGTCCGGCTCGGGCGCAGCGCCTGGCGGGCCCGGGGAATCCGATGCCCTCGGCGAGTTCGGTGGCCTTGATGGTGCGGGTGTCGCGGCGGCCGTGACCGTGCTCGGTACTGGTGTCGAGTATCGGAATGTCTTTCCAGGAAATCAATTTCAGCTTCCTGCGCAGGGTCGGCTGATTGTTCTTCACCGTGAGCACGTAGTGACCGCCACGGTCCCAGATCATCTGCGCGGTCTCACGCTGGCAGTGCATCGCGTCGGCGGTGATCACCGCGCCGGTGATGTCGAGAGAGCCGAGAGGGCTTGCAAGCAAGGGATTTCGTTGGTCTTCGTACCGACGGCGACCTGGGCGAGCGCGACGCCGGTGCGCTGCCGCAGCCCGGCCAGCAGGTGTACCAGGTTCCCGGCCGCGTCGCGGGCGCCCCGCAGGGTCTTGCCGTCGAAGCAGATCACCCGGCGCTCACCGATCATGCTGGTGCGCAGCCACATCCACGCACCGATCACCTTGTCGAGGCACGCACCTACCTGCCCGCTGCCGCGGCCTGGCCCTGTCAATGTCGCGCCGCACCCGCATGGGCGCGAGACGGTTTCGTCGACCACACAACACACGGTAATGTCGGCACCATGACCAGTGGCGATGCGTTTAGGGAGCACACTGGTAACTCACCGGGAACGCCCAAACACCCGACGTAGGACCTGAACGCGAATCCGGCGGCTCCTACTTGCACGGTCTGAAGACCCGGAGAGGCGGGGGAGTTCAGTGCTTGCGGCGGACCGAGGCCTCGACGAGATCCAGTACGGCGGTGAGGTTCTCGTTGGTGTGGCCAGAGGCGATCCGGGCGATCAGGCCGTCCAGGACGAGATCGAGGTAGCCGAGTAGGACGTCGGTGGGGACGTCGTCGCGCAGTGCCCCTGCGGCCTTGCGGCGCTCCAAGCGGGCCAGCGTAGCGGCGGTGAGTTCGGCGGAGCGCTGGGTCCACCCCGCGCGGAACTCCGCGTCGGTGCGCAGCCGCCGCGCGATCTCCAGACGCGTTCCGAGCCAGTTGAACTGCTCGGGGTGGGCGAGCATATCGCGCATCACCTGCACGATCCCCTGGTTGGCGGCGACGTCGGCCATGCGTTCGGCGTCCTCTTGGGCGAGGGCGAGGAACAACGCGTCCTTGTCGCGGAAATGGTGGAAGATGGCGCCCCGCGATAGCCCGATCTCCTCCTCCAGACGGCGCACGGTGGCGCCGTCGTAGCCGTATTCGGCGAAGCAGCGGCGTGCTCCGTCCAGAATCTGGCTGCGCCGGGCGGCGAGGTGATCGTCACTGACCTTGGGCATGGGGCTCCTCCGAACGAAGCGGGCGGCGCGAAGCGAAATGTGGAGAGGTCCGCGCACCACGGAAGCGGTGCGCGGACCCTCTACGACGGTTTCTGTCGTCCGCCCTCGGCGTGAACCGACGGCGGACGGTCAGCGAAACAGCTCAGCCGCGAATCATATTGCGCAGCACGTACTGCAGGATGCCGCCGTTGCGGTAGTAATCGGCCTCACCCGGGGTATCGATCCGAACCACCGCGTCGAAGGTGATCTTGTCACCGTTCTCCTTGGTAGCGGTGACTTTCATGGTCTTCGGGGTGACGCCCTCGTTCAGCCGGGTGATGCCCTCGATGTCGAAGGTCTCGGTGCCGTCCAGCTTCAGCGACGCAGCCGACTCGCCCGCAGGGAATTGCAGCGGGACGACGCCCATGCCGATGAGGTTGGAGCGGTGGATGCGCTCGAAGGACTCCGTGATGACCGCCTTCACGCCGAGCAAGCGTGTACCTTTGGCGGCCCAGTCACGCGAGGAACCCGAGCCGTACTCCTTGCCGCCGAGCACGACCAGCGGGATGCCCGCAGCCTGGTAGTTCTGCGCGGCGTCGTAGATGAACGCCTGCGGGCCGCCCTCCTGGCTGAAGTCACGGGTGTAGCCACCCGAGACGTCGTCGAGCAGCTGGTTGCGCAGCCGAATGTTGGCGAAGGTGCCGCGGATCATCACCTCGTGGTTACCGCGCCGGGAACCGTAGGAGTTGTAGTCCTTGCGCTCGACACCGTTGGCCTCCAGGTACTGCGCGGCCGGGGTGCCCGGCTTGATGTTGCCGGCGGGGGAGATGTGGTCGGTGGTGACCGAGTCCCCGAGCAGCGCCAGGACGCGGGCGCTCTTGATGTCGGTAACCGGCTCCGGGGCCTGCGGCATGCCCTCGAAGTAAGGGGGCTTGCGCACGTAGGTGGACTCCTCGGCCCACTCGAAGGTCTTACCTTCCGGGGTGGGCAGGCTGCGCCAGCGCTCATCGCCCTTGAAGACGTCCTTGTAGTCGTCGAGGAACATGTCACGGCTGATGACCCGGTCGATGGTGTCCTGGATCTCCTGCGGCGACGGCCAGATGTCCTTCAGGAAGACGTCGTTGCCGTCCTTGTCCTGGCCGAGGGCGTCGTGCTCGAAGTCGAAGTCCATGGTTCCCGCGAGCGCGTAGGCGATCACCAGCGGCGGAGAGGCCAGGTAGTTCATCTTCACATCGGGGGAGATGCGGCCTTCGAAATTGCGGTTGCCGGACAGCACCGCGGTGACCGTGAGGTCGTTGTCGTTGACCGCCTTGGAGATCTCCTCCGGCAGCGGGCCGGTGTTGCCGATGCAGGTGGCGCAGCCGAAGGCGACCAGGTTGAAGCCCAGCTTGTCCAGGTAGGGCCAGAGGCCCGCCTTCTCGTAGTAGCCGTTGACGACCTGCGAGCCCGGCGCCATGGAGGTCTTCACCCACGGCTTGCGGGTCAGGCCCTTGTCCACCGCGTTGCGGGCGAGCAGGGCAGCGCCGAGCATGACCGATGGGTTGGAGGTGTTGGTGCACGAGGTGATCGAGGCGACCACGACGGCGCCGTGGTCGAGCACGAAGTCGCCGTACTCCTCGGTCTGCACCTTGACGGGCTTGGACGGACGGCCCTCGGCGCCGTTCGCGGCCGACGCCAACACGGCGTCGTCGTCGGCGAAGGACAGCACTGCCGGATCGCTGGCAGGGAAAGACTCCTCGATGGCCTCGTCCAGGTGCGTGTGCGGTGTGGCGGCGGCCGGCCCGGTGACCGCGTCGTCGGTGTAGTTGTGGATGTCCTTGCGGAAGGCGGTCTTGGACTCCGACAACAGGATTCGGTCCTGCGGACGCTTCGGACCCGCGATGGACGGCACCACGGTGCTCAGGTCCAGCTCCAGGTACTCGGAGTAGGCGGGCTCCTTGTCGGCGTCATGCCAGAGGCCCTGCTCCTTGGCGTAGGCCTCGACCAGTGCGACCTGCTCGTCGGAGCGACCGGTCAGGCGCAGGTACTCGACGGTCACCTCGTCGATCGGGAAGATCGCCGCGGTGGAACCGAATTCGGGGCTCATATTGCCCAGAGTGGCGCGGTTGGCCAGCGGCACCTCGGCGACGCCCTTGCCGTAGAACTCGACGAACTTGCCGACCACGCCGTGCTTGCGCAGCATGTCCGTGACGGTGAGCACGACGTCGGTCGCGGTCACGCCCGGGTTGATCTCACCGGTCAGCTTGAAGCCGACCACGCGCGGGATCAGCATCGAGACGGGCTGGCCGAGCATGGCCGCCTCGGCCTCGATGCCGCCGACGCCCCAACCCAGGACGCCGAGGCCGTTGACCATCGTGGTGTGCGAGTCGGTGCCGACGCAGGTGTCGGGATAGGCCTGGCGGATGACATTGCCGCCCGAACGGGGACCCTGCGTGGTTACGCCTGCGGCTGCCTCCTCCGGGCCTGACTCGCTCGGGCGGTCGCGGACCATGACGACGCGGGCCAGGTGCTCGATGTTGACCTGGTGCACGATGCCGGTGCTCGGCGGTACGACCTTGAAGTCGTCGAACGCGGTCTGACCCCAGCGCAGGAACTGGTAGCGCTCACCGTTGCGTTGGTATTCGATGTCGACGTTGCGCTCGAAGGCGTCGGCGCGACCGAATACGTCGATGATGACCGAGTGGTCGATGACCATCTCGGCGGGGGCGAGCGGGTTCACCTTGTCCGGGTCACCGCCGAGGGCGGCGACGGCCTCGCGCATGGTGGCAAGGTCGACGATGCACGGCACACCCGTGAAGTCCTGCATGATGACGCGTGCGGGGGTGAACTGGATCTCGGTGTTCGGCTCGGCCGACGGATCCCACTTCGCGATTGCGCGAATGTGATCGGCGGTGATGTTGGCGCCGTCCTCGGTGCGAAGCAGGTTCTCCGCGAGGACCTTCAGTGCGTAGGGGAGTTTCTCGGTGCCGGGCACGGCGGAGAGGCGGAAGATCTCGTAGGAGTTGCTTCCGACCTCGAGGGTGCCCTTGGCGCCGAAAGTATCGATACTTGTCGTCACGTCAGCTCCACTCGTCTGTGCGGGTGGCCGCCGGCGGGGCTGTGCCGGCGACCGAGTCTTCGGAGGTGCTCCCGCGCCGGAAGGCGCCGGGTTCCTCGCACTGTGACCTTAACAGTACGCTTGTCCTGTGAAACGCCTGGGGGCCGCTGCGCGTGCCGCGTGTGGGTGCTGCGACACTCCGTCGCGTACTGTGCTTTCGAGCCAGCAAGGGGGACCTCGCTCGACCCTGCAGTGTTGGATGCCCGTCGCTTCGGATGCCGAATGCGGCTCGACAGACCGGATGGAAGATGACCGCCCCGCACACCTCGGTTTTCACCCCTATGGCCGCCGAACTGCCACCGAATGTCAGCGCCGACACCGTGAGCTCGCTCAACGCCGATCTGGCCGACGACCACGTCGCGACCCTCACCGGCAAGGACAAGTCGGAGTTGGCGGCCATCGCCGCGGATGCGCGATCTCACGGAATCCCGCTGAGCATCGTGGTCGTTCCCGGCAATCCAGGCCACGATTCGAGCCTACGTGACCTGGCTACCGAGGTGGGCAAGACGCAGCACGGCACCGTCGTCGTCTTGAGCGACGACTGGGTCGGAACGTACAGCGACTCGGTGAGTCGCGTGCGGCTGGAATGGGCGGAGGACGCCGCGAAGGAGACGCACGGTAAGAGCTCGGAGGCCGCCACCATCTTCGTCGGCCGTCTGGAGGCCCCGGAATCCGTGTCGTGGACCGCGATCACGTCCGTGCTGCTGGTCGGGACGCTGGCCGCCATCGGCGGACTGTGCTGGGTCAAGGCCAGGCGGGCGCGGCGGAGCGAGGACACGCTGGTGCGGGGTTCCGGCGATCTGCGGCTGCGGGAGGAGACGACGCCCGACATTCGGGCGATCTAGCGCGGGAACCATTCCGTGTGTCGGTGTTCGGCCGACTGATTTCCATGGCTGGGCGAGGACCGTCGACGGGTCCGGTTCTGTAGTCCGATCCTTGTCGTGCGGTAGGCCCCTGATCGGTGGCGGTCCTGTGCGTCCGGCTGAATGGCCGACCGCGAGTGCTCGCGCTTGGTGTCTGCGCCGGAATCGCATAGGTAGATATCGCGGATCGCTTCGGCGGGCCGGGTTCGGCAGCGCAAGCTCGCGCGATGGCAACCGGGTGCCCCCCGATCGATTGTGCTGGTGCGACTCGGTACTCATCGAGGTTTTGGTTTTCGATCAGTTAATTTTCCGAGCGCCTGGTTTGCGCTACCGCGAGAAACCGAAGTGGCGGTGGCAAACTCTGAGCAAAGCAAGAATTACGCGCATGTAGTTCTGTTGCAGGAGTTTCCTCCGTGACTTAAGTGTCGTACGGTTCGAATGGTTGCTGCTGGGGAATAAGTGTTTCCAGAGGCCATCTGTCGGCCACCGTGCGTCATGGTTCCGCTGATGCTCATGAGGCATTGCCGGAATCCGGTCCTTGGGAGGTGCGATGCGCAGTAACGGTGAGTTCGCTAATCGGCGCCCGTTGGGGGTCGCTGCGGGATTGCTGATTACGGTTTCCGTGCTGGTCGCCACGGGGCCAGCCGACGCAGTGCCGCCACCGCCGCCGAATCCCAGCGACAGTCAGATCGCCGAGGCCGGAGCACAGGTCGACGCGGGGATCACCGAGGTGAGTACTTTGATCAACCAGGTCGCCGCAGTCGACCAGCAGCTGCGGCAAGTCGACGACGCGGTCGCGCGAAAGCGCGAAGACGTCAACAAGGCCCTTGTCGACCTGCAGACCGCGCGCGCCGCCGCCGACGCGGCCGCCGTCGTGGTCGCTGACACCCAGCGCGAATTGGCTACTGCCGGAACACGAGTCGGTCAGGCGCGGCGCAACTTCGACCAGTTCGCCGCCCAGGCATACACTCGGCCGGCCTCGCAGTCGATGGTCACCTACCTCGCAGCCGCCACCCCGGCACGCGCCCTCGATCAGGCCGAGCTGCTGAACGTGGTCTCGAAGAACCAGCGGCAGGTGCTCGACAGCCTGCGCCGTGCGCAGATCGATCAGGGCAACAAGAACTCCAGCGCGCGCCAGGCGAAGTCCGCCGCCGACGCGGCCGCGGCCACCGCCGAGGCGAGGAAGGCGGACGCGCAGAACGCGGTCGCGGCCGCCGAGGCCGAGTTCGACCAGCAGGCCGTGCAGCGCGACGACCTGCTCCGCAAGCGCCAGGACGCGCAGGACCGGCTCGGCCTGGCGCGGCAGCACGTGGCGGGCCTACGGGACCAGCGCGATACGTACCTTGCCTGGGACGCGCAGCGCACGGCGGAGGAATCCGCGGTGCGTGCGGCCGCCGCCGCTGCCGCCGCTCGTGCGGCCACCGACCAGGCCGCCCGCGACCGCGCCGCCCAGCTCGGTGGAGGCAAGCGTCCGCACACCCAGATCGAGAACGCACCGCCGCGGCGGGGTTCCCCGCGAGCGACCACGCCCTCGGTCGGCGGTTCCGCGGCGATCGAGATCGTGGTCGATCGGGCCATGTCGCAGCTGGGCGTCACCTACGCCTGGGGCGGCGGTGACGAGGACGGGCCGACTCTGGGCATCCGCGACGGTGGCGTCGCCGACAATCACGGCGACTACGACAAGGTGGGCTTCGACTGCTCGGGGCTGATGGTCTACGCCTTCGCGGGCATCGGCGTCTCGCTGCCGCACTACAGCGGCTATCAGTACAACGCGGGCACGCGGGTGCCGGTGGGGCAGCGCGAACGCGGCGACATGCTGTTCTGGGGGCCCAACGGCAGTCAGCACGTGGCGCTGTATCTCGGTAACGGGAAAATGGTCGAGGCGCCGCAGTCCGGCGACATGGTCAAGGTGTCCGCGGTCCGCGAAGGCGGCATCATGCCGTACGCGGTCCGTATCGTCTCCTGACATATCGGACATTCCGGGTCTCGAGCGTGCCAGGGGAAACCGTCGAATTCCGTTCATGTCGGGTCCGGGTGCGGCACAGGCCGCCATTACCTGGAATAGTTGTGGCAGCACGCACAGGACCAAGGCGAAAGCGGGGATGTTGGTGACTTCGACGGACGGTGTGAGCGGGGCGAATTTGGCGAAAGATGCGCCTGCCTCCGCGCCCAGCACCCTCGAGCGTGACGTCCAGACCCTGGAGAAGGCGATCTACGAGGTCAAGCGGGTGATCGTGGGCCAGGATCGTCTGGTCGAGCGGTTGCTCGTCGGCGTGCTCGCGCGTGGCCACGTCCTGCTCGAAGGCGTGCCGGGTATCGCGAAGACGCTTGCGGTGGAAACCTTCGCGAAGGTGGTCGGCGGTTCGTTCGCCCGCGTGCAGTTCACGCCCGACCTGGTGCCCACCGATCTCATCGGTACCCGTATCTACCGGCAGGGCCGCGAGGAATTCGACACCGAGCTCGGCCCGGTCGTCGCGAACTTCGTACTCGCCGACGAGATCAACCGCGCACCCGCCAAGGTGCAGTCGGCGCTGCTGGAGGTGATGGCCGAGCGGCACTTGTCGATCGGCGGCAAGACCTACCCGATGCCTGATCCGTTCCTGGTGATGGCGACCCAGAACCCGATCGAGAGCGAGGGCGTGTATCCCCTGCCGGAGGCGCAGCGCGACCGCTTCCTGTTCAAGGTCGTCGTCGACTACCCCTCCGTGGAGGAGGAGCGCGAGATCATCTACCGGATGGGCGTCACCCCACCGGAGGCAGGCCGGATCCTGCAGCCGGAGGATCTGATCCGCCTGCAGAAGGTCGCGGCCAACACCTTCGTGCACCATGCACTGGTCGACTACGTGGTCCGGGTGATCGCAGCGACCCGCAAGCCCGCCGACTTCGGCATGCAGGACGTGGCCAGCTGGATCTCCTACGGCGCCTCACCGCGCGCCAGCCTCGGCATCATCGCCGCGGCCCGCGCCGTCGCGCTGATCCGCGGCCGCGACTACGTGGTGCCGCAGGACGTCGTCGAAGTGATCCCGGACGTGCTGCGCCACCGGCTTGTCCTGTCCTACGACGCCCTCGCCGACGAGATCAGCCCGGAGGACGTCATCAAGCGGGTGCTGCAGACCGTCGGCCTGCCGCAGGTCGCGCCCCAGGCCGTCGCGCCGGGCGCTCCGTCCGCGCCGCCCGCCGCGTCGCAGCAGGCTCCGCAGCAGCAGATCCCACAGCCGCCCTCGCCGCAGCAGCAGGCCGTGCCGCAGCCGCCGAACGGGCAGCAGTCCCAGCCCGCCGGCAACTTCCCGTCGAAGTGACCTCGGCATCGGATCCGGTTGCCCCAGCGCCGATGTCGTCGCACGCACCGCCATCGTTCCGATCGGGGGAGCTGACCGACCCGCGGCTGTCGGTCGCGCTGAAGACCCTCGAGCTCACTGTGCGCCGCAGACTCGACGGTGTGTTGCACGGCGACCACCTCGGTCTCATCCCCGGGCCCGGCTCCGAGCCAGGGGAGGCGCGAACCTACCAGCCGGGTGACGATGTGCGGCAGATGGATTGGTCGGTCACCGCCCGCACCACCCATCCGCACGTGCGGCAGATGATCGCCGACCGGGAGCTGGAAACCTGGATGGTGGTCGACCTGTCGGCCAGCCTCGACTTCGGTACCGCCGCCTGCCAGAAGCGCGATCTCGCGATTGCCGCCGCGGCCGCCATCACTTATCTGACCAGCGGCGGCGGCAACCGGATCGGCGCGGTGGTCGCGACGGGCGAGCAGTTGGTCCGCATTCCCGCGCGCAGCGGGCGTGTCCATGCCCAGTCGATGCTGCGCAGCATCGCGACCACGCAGCACGCGCGTGACGGCGTGCGCGGCGACCTGCGCGGGGGCATCGAGTCGCTGCGCCGTCCTCAGCGCAAACGCGGGCTCGCGGTGATCATCAGCGACTTCCTCGGTGACACCGACTGGCAGCGCTCGCTGCGCGCCATCTCCGCCAGGCACGATCTGCTCGCGGTCGAGGTGCTCGACCCGCGCGACCTGTCGCTGCCCGATATGGGCGATGTCGTGCTGCACGATCCGGAGACCGGGCGCACCCGTGAGTTCAGCGTGACCCCCACGCTGCGCGCCGATTTCGCGGCCGCCGCCGAGCGCCACCGCCAGCAGGTCGAACAAGCCCTGCGCAGCTGTGGTGCCCCGGTGCTCACCCTGCAAACCGATCGGGACTGGATCGCCGACGTGGTCCGGTTCGTGTCCACCCGGCGCCACAGCTTCGGCGCCCCGACCGGGCGGGTGCCACGCCAGTGAGTATTTCGCATTTCACCGCACAGCTCTGGCTCGGATTCCTGGCGGTCGTCGCGCTGATCGCGCTCGGCTACATCCTGGTGCAGCGCAGCAGGCACAAGCACATGTTGAAGTTCACCAACATGGAGCTGCTGGAGAAGGTCGCGCCCTCGCGGCCGAGCCCGTTCCGGCACGCGGCTGTCGCGCTCATGCTGGTCGGCCTGGTGTTCCTCACCGTCGCCGCGGCCGGGCCGACGGCGGTCAAGAAGGTGCCGCGCAACCGCGCGACCGTCATGTTGGTGATGGACGTCTCGCTGTCCATGGAGGCCACCGACGTGCCGCCGAGCAGGCTGCAGGTGGCGCAGAAGGCGGGCAAGGAGTTCGTCGACGGCCTGACCCCCGGTATCAACCTCGGCTTCGTCACCTTCGCGGGCACCGCGTCGGTGATGGTGCCGCCGACCGTGAACCGGGAATCGGTCAAGGCGGCCATCGACAACATCAAGCTCGCCGAGCGCACTGCCACCGGCGAGGGCATTCTCACTGCTCTGCAGTCGATCGAGACGCTGGCCACCGTGCTCGGCGGCGCGGAGACGCCGCCGCCCGCGCGGATCGTGCTGATGTCCGACGGCAAGCAGACCGTGCCCGACGACAAGGACGTCGACAACCCCCGCCACGGTTTCACCGCCGCGCGGCTGGCCAAGAGCAAAGGCGTTCCGGTGTCGACGATTTCGTTCGGCACCGAGTGGGGATCGGTGGAGATCCCCGACCAGGACGGCAAGGGGACGCAGCGGGTGAAGGTGCCCGTCGACAACGATTCGCTGCGAGAGATCGCCAAGCTCTCCGGCGGCGACTTCTACACCGCCTCCAGCCTTGCCGAGCTGACCGCCGTGTACGACACCCTCGAACAGCAGATCGGCTATGAGATGACCAGGGGCGACGCCAGCAGGCCGTGGCTGCTGCTCGGCATGTTGCTCGTCTCCGCCGGCGTCGTGACCGGCTTGCTCTATCGTCAACGCCTGCCGTAGCGCGGACGCGACTGTGGCATCACACGAAGGTGTGGAGCCCGGGCGCGGCGCACGAACCCGAACAGATAGGTTGGTCTTCATGTCGAACATCACGTCCCGGTCGGTCCTGGTGACCGGCGGTAACCGCGGCATCGGTCTCGCGGTCGCGCAGCGTCTGCTTGCCGACGGTCACAAGGTGGCCGTCACCCATCGTGGTTCAGGGGTACCGGACGGGCTGTTCGGTGTGAAATGCGATGTGACCGATAGTGAGTCGGTGGATCGTGCGTTCACCGAGGTGGAGCAGCACCAGGGCCCGGTCGAGGTGCTGGTGGCCAACGCGGGCATCACCGACGACACCCTGCTCATGCGGATGAGCGAGGAGCAGTTCACCCGGGTTATCGACGCCAACCTGACCGGTGCGTTCCGGGTGGCCAAGCGGGCCAACCGGGCGATGTTACGGGCGCGCTGGGGCCGTCTGGTCTTCCTCGGCTCGGTGGTCGGTATGGGTGGCGGGCCCGGCCAGATCAACTACGCCGCCTCCAAGGCGGGCGTGATCGGTATGGCGCGCTCGATCACCCGTGAACTCGGCTCGCGGTCGATCACCGCCAACGTCGTAGCGCCGGGGTTCATCGAGACGGACATGACCGCGGAACTGGACGAGAAGTTGCGCGACATGGCGAAGCAGTTCATTCCCCTGCAGCGGCTCGGTAAGCCGGAAGACGTTGCGGCCGTGGTCAGCTTCCTGGCCTCCGAGGACTCGGCCTACGTCTCCGGCGCCGTGATTCCGGTCGACGGTGGCATGGGCATGGGCCACTGAGCCAGCCGAAGGCCCGCGCGGCGCCGACACCTTCGGGCCGCACGTAACTCAGACATTCGACTTCAGGAGAACCGAGAACTCATGGGCGGACTGCTCGAAGGCAAGACCATTCTGGTCACCGGCATCATCACCGATTCGTCGATCGCGTTCCACGCGGCGGCGGTCGCGCAGGAGCAGGGCGCGAAGGTGATCATCACCGGTATCCCGGAGCGGCTGCGGCTGATCGACCGGATCGCCAAGCGACTGCCGCAGGAGGTTCCGCCTGCCATCGGGCTCGACGTCACCAACGAGGACGACCTCGCCGCGCTCGCCGACAAGGTGCGTGAGCTGGCGCCGGAAGGACTCGACGGGCTGCTGCACTCGATCGCGTTCGCGCCGCGCACCCTGATGGGGCCGGAGGCGCGTCCGTTCCTCGACGGCCCCGGCCCGGACGCTGCCAAGGCATTCGAGATCTCGGCATGGAGTTACGCGTCGCTGTCGCGCGCGGTGCTCCCGGTGATGAACGAGGGCGGCTCGATCGTCGGCATGGACTTCGATCCGCGCACCGCGATGCCGTTCTACAACTGGATGGGCGTGGCGAAGGCGGCGCTGGAGTCGGTGAACCGGTACGTGGCACGGGAAGTGGGCACGGCCAAGAAGATCCGCTCGAACCTGATCGCCGCCGGTCCGATCAAGACACTGGCCGCCAAGGCGATCGCGGGCACCGCGACCGACGACGCCGCCAAGCTGAACCAGCTCAACACCTACTGGGACGGCGCGTCGCCGATCGGCTGGGACGTCGACGACCCGACGGTGGTGGCGAAGTCGATCGTCGCGCTGCTGTCGGACTGGCTGCCCGGCACCACGGGCTCGATCATCTACGTCGATGGCGGCGCCAGCCACAACACCTGGTTCCCGGAGAACATGTCGATCAACTAGCCGAATTCGGGAGGATGCACGGTGGTTCGTGCTGCCGACGCGCTGCTGCTGCTGTCCTTCGGCGGCCCGGAGCGCCCCGAGGACGTGATGCCGTTCCTGGAGAACGTCACTCGAGGTAGGGGAGTCCCGCGCGAGCGTCTAGAAGAGGTCGCCGAACACTACCGGCATTTCGGCGGGGTATCGCCGATCAACGCGCTCAACCGCGATATCATCGCCGCGGTCGAGGTCGAATTGACCACGGCGGGCATCGATCTGCCGGTCTACTTCGGTAACCGGAACTGGGATCCCATGGTGGAGGACACCGTCGCGCGGATGGCTGCCGACGGTGTCGGCTCCGCGCTGGTGTTCCCGACCTCGGCGTGGGGCGGTTACTCCGGCTGCCTGCAGTACCACGAGGATATCGCAAGGGCGCGTATGGCTTTCGGCGCTGGCGCGCCGGAACTGGTGAAGCTGCGCCACTATTTCGACCATCCCCTGCTGATCGACGCATTCACCGACGCGATTCGTGCGGCGCGCGAGCGCCTTCCGGCCGACCTCCGTGCATGCGCGCGACTGGTGTTCACCGCGCACTCGATTCCGGTGTCGGCCGACGCCACCGCGGGCCCGCCTGCCGACGGGGGCCGCCTGTACAGCCGTCAGGTTGCAGAGGCCGCGCGATTATGCTCCGCCGCGACCGGTTTCACCGATTACGACCTGGTGTGGCAGTCCAGGTCCGGTCCACCGCAGGTGCCGTGGCTGGAGCCGGACATCGTCGATCACCTCGACGACCTCGCGGCCGAGGACGTCGAGGCGGTCGTCGTCTGTCCGGTCGGCTTCGTCTCCGACCACCTCGAGGTCATCTGGGATCTCGACAACGAGGCCGCGCAGAAGGCCGCCGAACTCGGCGTGGCCTTCGCCCGCGCCGCCACGCCGGGTACCGATCCCCGTTTCGCGAAGTTGGTCGTCGAACTGATCTCCGAGCACCTGGACGAAACCGAACCCCGACGGCTCGGCGCGGTGCCGGGTTACGGCTGCACCCCCAACGGCACCCCGTGCGCCGGTGGGTGCTGCACCGAACCGCGCCGTCCCACAGTTGGGAAGTGACGGAGATCAGGCGAGATAGCATCGCCTGCGACCGATCGCTGAATCCATTCCTCAGGGGGTAACTCTCGATGACCTATGCCGACGTGCTGACCAACGCCGCGGTGCTCGATCCACATGCCTGGTCCGACACGAGTGTGTGGACCGTGGCGCTGGATTCGACCGAGGCCAGGCGGCGCGGTCGCAGCAGCGGCAGCGGCGGTTCGATCTGGGTCGGCATTCTCTGCATCGGGCTCGTGGTCGTCGGTATCGGGCTCGCGATCTGGTTGGGCAAGCGGAAGAACTCGAATCAGCCGCAGCAGCCGTACGCGCCACAGCAGTACCCGCAATCGCAGCCGCCGCAGTATCAACAGCCGTATCCGCCCCAGCAGGATCAGCAGGCGTATCCGCCCCAGCAAGGGTTCGGGGCGCCGCCGCAGTATCAGCAGCCCTACCCGCCGCAGCCGCAGCAGTATCAGCCGCCACAGCAGCAATACCAACCGCCCTTCCCGCCTCAGCAATAGCTCATCCTCTAGGCGACGCCGTTCGGTCAGAAGCCCGCGTTGGGCAGCCGGGTGTAGACGGTGGGAAATCCGGGGCGCGCGGTGCCCTTGCTCCAGGATGCGAGGCCCGCGAGGCGGCCATCGACGAGAAGGGGCCCGCCACTGTCGTATCGAGCGGTGTCGACGTCGGGGGAGCCCGCGCAGAGCATCGTCCGCGGGTCGAAGGCCGAACCGCAGGCGGTGGCGCAGTCTGCGTCGGCGACCAAGAGGCGGTGGCACTGCGCAGCCCGGTGTCGGCCTGGTCGATGCCGGAGGTTGCGCCCTAGCCGAGGATGGTCCCGGTTGTCGACATGGGCGCGGCGATGTCCAGCGTGGGGCCGGGCCACGGGCGTTCCAGGGTCAGGATCGCCACATCGTTGTGAAAGACGCTCTCGCCGTCGAAGGTCGTCTCGTAGAAATCCGAGTGGACGCGAATATCTTTGACGTGCACCGTGTTTCCGTCCTCTGCGCGGAGGTCGTCGCGTCCGAAGGTGACGGTGAGAGACTCGGGCAGCAGCTTGGCCAGGTCGGCACAGTGTGCCGCGGTGATCACCTGGTCCGGCGTGACGAGCGCGCCGGCGCAGAACTGGCCGGAGGCGCGGGTGACGAACAACGGCGTGCCGACGGCGGTCAGCCACGGGTAATGCACTGTCGCCGCCTCGGTGCCGCCCACGATCGCGGAGTCCGGGGGCAGGCCGGGGCGAGACCGATCAGCACCGCGGTGTGGGGGGCGCGGCGACACGACGGGAAATGCGCAGGTCACACCGCCTGCTGGGAAGATCGCCAATCGGCCTGTTCAACCAGATCGGCGCGGGGTCAGTGGTTGCTGCGCGCCGAGGCGTGCACCGCAACCAGCCGCGCCGCGCGGATGGCGTCCCAGAGCGGACGCAGCAGCGATTCTTGCGCGCCGATCGCGCTGGCGGAGGTGGGTGAGGCAGCCGGCTCCCGCTGCGCCACCGTGAGGATGGCCGCGACATGGTCGGCGGTATCCAGAATCCGCCTGGCGCGCAAGGGGATCGAGTCGGGGTAGTCGTGCCGGGAGTAGTCGGCGAGTACGGCCTCGATGAGCTCGCGCGGATCGGAGTCGGCCGTGCCGACGGAGGTGGTGTGGAGTTTCATCAGCGCGTCGGCGGCGTCGCGGACCGCTTCGCGCATCGCGTATTCGGCCTCGCCGAGCGACATGTCGGAGCCCGGTGCCGAGGGGATGGGGGTGCTGTAGACAGTCCACTGCAGGGTGTCGTCGTCGGCCCACTGCGGGATGAGGCCGGTGCCGTCAGCGCCGGGGACGCCGATCAGAATGCCCTCCTCGGCCTCGATCGCGTCGGCGGCGAACGCCGTGCCCCCGGGCAGGCCGCGCACGTCGCCGGGGACCGGGAGCACCAGCCGCAGCTGTGCGCCGGGCTGCGCCATCGTCTCGCGAATCACCTTGAGCAGCGCGATGACCCCGCTTCCCGGCAGATTGCCGTGTGCCGACCAAGGCAGGTCGGTGCGGCCGCCGGTGACCGGGTCACCAGCTGCGATCGTGTGCCTCGGCGCCCACGCATGCAGGGCAGCCAAGACGTCGTCGGGCGCACTGCAGCCAGCCAGCCAAGAGCCGGCCCACACCGTCAGCGTCGCACTTGGAGAACACATAATTATCGAGCATAAAGGTTCGCGCTACTCTCAGGGATCCGTGCTGCGAGCATTCGTGAGCTGCGCGCGGTGGCGTGCGCGGCCGCCGCTCCGTCCGCGCTGGCATCTCCTGGCATGTGGCTGCGGCGCTCACCTTCTGGGATCCGGCCTAATCCGGGTCGGTGACGAAGTCGATCAGGCGTTCTACTGCGCCGAGCAGGGGCGCTTCCAGATCGCGAAAAGAGGTCACGGCCTCGTATACCCGCCGCCAGCCGTCCTGCGGGGTGCCCCAGCCCAGGCGCGCGCAGATGCCGATCTTCCAGTCCTCGCCGCGGGGCACCTCCGGCCATCGCGCGATTCCGACGGCTGCGGGCCGCACCGCCTGCCACACATCGATGAACGGATGTCCGGTTACCAGCACATGCGGCCCGAGGCCGGTGGTCAGCTGCGTCTCCTTGGACCCGGTGACCAGGTGGTCGACCAGTACACCGACCCGGCGTCCCGGACCTGGTTCGAACTCCGCCAGCCGCTCGGCCAGGTTGTCCAGGCCCTCCAGATGCTCGACCACCACACCCTCGACTCGCAGATCGTGCCCCCACACCCGTTCCACCAGCGCGGCGTCGTGCACGCCCTCCACCCAGATCCGGCTACCTCGGGCCACCCTGGCGCGCAGGCCGTCCACCCTGGTCGAACCGGAGGCGGAGCGGGTCTGCTTCCTCGACGGCGCGGCGGAGGGCCGGACCAGCGTCACAGGGTCGCCATCGATGAGGAACGCGGCCGTACGCAGCGCGAACAGGCGCACCACGCCGCGCGCGTCCTCCAGCTTCACGAACTCGCCGTCGTAGCTGCGGTCGAAACCGACCACGGCGCCGCAGAATCCGCTCGCGGCGTCCTCGACTACCAGGTCGCGTTCCGCAGTCACCGTCGGCACCGCCCGCTTCTTCGATCGAGGATGTCCAGAGAAGATGTCGCCATACCCGTCACGCGCGCTCACCCGCCTCAAGCTAGCACCGCCGCTGTAAGTTTCGGTGTCACTGCCCGCGCGTCCCAGCGCCGAATTCATGCCGCGCGCTGGGGTCCTTCCTCGCCCGAGATCATGATCGGCGCACTACAGTGGGTGACGTGGCCGCAATCTTTTGGCTGGTCGCGGGCATCCTGCTCGCGGCGGCGGAAATGCTCACCGGGGATTTCACGCTGCTGATGCTCGGTGTCGCTGCGCTCGGCACTGCGGGCGTCAGCGCTGCGGCGGACACCTCGCTGGTGGTGGATGCCCTTGTGTTCGCCGCGATCTCGGCGGTGCTGTTCCTCGGTGTCCGCCCGTATATCCGTCGGCGCTTCGGGACTCCGCCGCCGATTCCGACGAATGTGGACGCCTTGCCCGGTAAGACGGCGCTGGTGCTCGAACAGGTCGCGGCGCAATCGGGTCAGGTGAAGCTGGGCGGCGAGGTGTGGACCGCCCGACCGATGGACGCGAACGAGGTCTACGAGCCGGGCACGACCGTGTATGTCATCAAGATCGACGGCGCGACCGCCGTCGTCTGGAAGGGGCCGTAATGGCTGTACTGATCGTTGCCGCCGTTCTCATCCTTTTGGTCGTGGTGGTGGTCTTCAAGTCGATCGCGCTGGTGCCGCAGGCCGAGGCCGCGGTGATCGAGCGCCTCGGCCGTTATTCGCGCACCGTATCCGGCCAGCTCACGTTTCTCGTCCCGTTCGCCGATCGGATCCGGGCAAAAGTGGACCTGCGCGAGCGGGTGGTGTCCTTCCCGCCGCAGCCGGTGATCACCGAGGACAACCTGACCCTGCACATCGACACCGTGGTCTATTTCCAGGTGACCAGCCCGCAGGCGGCGGTGTACGAGATCAGCAACTACATCGCCGCGGTCGAGCAGCTGACCGTCACCACGCTGCGCAACGTGGTCGGCGGCATGACGCTCGAGCAGACGCTGACCTCCCGCGACTCGATCAACGGCCAGCTGCGCGGTGTGCTCGACGAGGCGACCGGCCGCTGGGGCCTGCGCGTCGCGCGGGTCGAGCTCAAGAGCATAGATCCGCCGCCGTCGATCCAGGAGTCGATGGAGAAGCAGATGAAGGCCGACCGCGAGAAGCGCGCCATGATCCTCACCGCGGAGGGTACGCGCGAATCGCAGATCAAGACGGCCGAGGGTTCCAAGCAAGCGCAGATCCTGTCCGCCGAAGGCGCCAAGCAGTCGGCGATCCTGGCCGCCGAAGGTGAACGGCAGAGCCGGATCTTGCGCGCGCAGGGCGAGCGAGCCGCCTCCTACCTGCAGGCACAGGGCCAGGCCAAGGCCATCGAAAAGGTCTTCGCCGCCATCAAATCCGGCAAACCCACGCCGGAACTGCTTGCCTACCAATACATGCAGACTCTGCCGATGGTCGCCCGCGGTGACGCCAATAAGGTGTGGCTGGTGCCCAGCGACTTCGGTAAGGCGCTCGAAGGGTTCGCCAAGAGTTTCGGCACCCAGGGCGAGGACGGCGTCTTCCGCTACGAACCGCCCGCGACCGACGGCTCGGAAGTCAAGCCCGAGGACGACTCCGATGTCGCGGACTGGTTCGACACCGCGCCCGACCCGACCATCGAGCGCGCCGTCCGTGCCGCCGAGGCCACGGCACGCACTCCGGTCGAGGGCATGACGCCGACATCGCCGCCGCCGGGTTACCAGCCTTCCCCTCATCAGCCGGTCATCCCCCCGCAGGAAGCCTTCCCGTCGCAACAGCAGCCACCGCAGCCTCCGGCTCATCGCCCCGACGATCCGCACGGCCGCCCCTGGCAGCCCCCGGAGAACTTGCCGAAGTAGTGCACGCCCATCGCCCCGGATTCCGCTGGAATCCGGGGCGATGTCTTCGGCTGTCGTTGGTCGGGGCGGCGGCGGTCTCGAGGCGAGCATGCCTGCGGTGGTTGCGACGCGCCGAAGATTCGCCACGTCGTGTTCCCGTCCGTTCGTCGGCTCGATGGTGCGACATGTACGTCCTGTGATCAGCACGCCACTCGGGAAGCTGATCCCCGGCGGGGCCGAATCGAGTGGCAGACTTCCAGGTATGACGACACCCGGATGGGCCGACGTGGACCGCTACATCGTGGACACACTGGTGGGGGATGAGGGCTCCGAAGCGGCGCTGGCGGCGAACAAGGCCGCGGGGCTGCCTCCGATCGACGTGTCACCGGCGCAGGGGAAATTCCTGCATCTGCTCGCCAGGACGGTCCGCGCGCGGCGGGTTCTGGAGATCGGCACGCTCGGTGGATACAGCACGATCTGGCTCGCCCGAGCAGTCGGCCCGAAAGGGCGAGTGGTCACCCTCGAGTTCGCGGCCCAGCACGCCCAGGTCGCTCGCGCGAACCTCGACCGGGCCGGTGTCGGCGACCGGGTGGAGATTCGCGTCGGCGCAGCGCTCGACAATCTGCCCGTGCTCGCGGAGGAGGACCCGGAGCCGTTCGACCTGGTGTTCGTCGACGCGGACAAGGTGAACAACTCGAACTATGTGCTGTGGGCGCTGCGCCTGACCCGGCCGGGTTCGGTGATCGTCGTCGACAACGTGGTGCGCGGCGGCGCACTCGCCGAGGAGCACTCCGATGATCCGAACGCCCAGGCCGGCCGTGACCTGCTCGACCTGCTCGCCGCCGAACCGAGCCTGGACGCGACCGTGGTTCAGACCGTAGGCAGCAAGGGCTGGGACGGTTTCGCCTACGCCGTTGTGAACGGCGACATCGGCGACTGAGCAGAACCTGCCACGGAGTTCCGGCCACTTCGCGGGCCCACGTCAGAGGTACCGGTGCCGTGCAGGTCGTCGGCCGGCTCGGCAAGCCGACGTGGGCGTATTCGGCTACGGGATGAGGACCACCTTGCCGGTTGTCGCGCGCGTCTCCAGCGCGTGATGGGCGGCGGCGGCCTCGTCGAGCGGAAAGCGGTGCACCGCGGGTCGCAGTCGACCGGCCGCCGCGTCGGCCATCGCGCGCTCCTCCAGTACGCGCAGATCGCCACCGGCGCGCGCGAGCATCGGCGGGCCGATCACCACGTCGGAGGTGATGCCGCGCGCGGCCAGTTCGTCGACCGAGAGCGACTGCGGCACTTGGTCATTCGACGTCAGGCCGGACCAACCGTAGATCAGGTGCTGCCCGCCCTTGCCGAGCAGATCGAGGGCAGCGCGGGCGATCTCGCCGCCCACCGAGTCGAACAGCACGCTGGCGCCGCGGTCGCCGATGCACTCCCGAACCCGCTCCGGCCAGTCCGGTCGCAGATAGTCCACCGCGAGATCGGCGCCGTTGCGCCGCACCCGATCGACTTTCGCGGGCCCGCCGGCCAGCCCGATCACCGTCGCCCCGGCATTCTTGGCGTACTGCACCAGCAGCGTGCCGATGCCGCCCGCGGCGGCGGTCACCACGGCGACGCTGCCGGGGCCGAGTTCGGTGAACTGGAGGATGCCCGAGGTGGTACGGCCGGTGCCGATCATCGCCACTGCCTCGGCCGGATCGAGGTTCGCCGGAATCTCGTGTAGCCGAGCGACTTCCGTCACGGCGAGTTCCGCGTAACCACCGGGCACCGCGCCGAGGTGAGCCACTACCCGTGCACCGAGGTAACTCGGGTCGACATCGGCGCCGACACGGTCGACGGTGCCCGCGACCTCGCGGCCGGGGATGGTCGGCAGCTCCGGTAGGGGGAACGGTCCGGTCTGGCCCTTCCGCAGGGTGGTGTCGACAAGGTGGACGCCAGCGGCCGCCACCGCGATCCGTACCTGTCCGGGACCGGGCGCGGGGTCAGTGAGGGTTTCGTACTGAAGGTTCTCGGCCGGGCCGAAGGCATGGAGGCGAATGGCGTACACGGTGGCTCCTGTTCGTGATGCAGCTGCCGACCACCCTTCAACATCAAGTTAGGTTGGGGTCAAGGGCTTTCGGTGTGCCGCCCGTGCGGCGAACCCGTCGCAGAGTGCGTCGAGTCCGACGTGGAGCAGTTCCTCCTGGGTCAGATCGCTGACGCCGCTGCCCTCGAGATCTACCAGCGCGGGCGGGACCGGCATCTGTGCTGCCCCTTTCAGCAGTGTCCGCAGCCCGTTGTCGCCCTCGGGGTTCATGCCCTTGCGCGCCATCAGCGCGGCGCTGATCTCCGGCAGGGTGGCGCCGGAGATGTAGTTCCACACGGTGAAGGCCATGGTTGTCGCCTCACGGGTGGAGACATCGAGTTCCAGAAAACCTTCGACCAGCCAGGCCAGACAGGCCAGACTCTGCGGCCCGAAGCTGTAGCGCGGGGTAGCGAAGGTGAGTAGCACCCACGGATGTTGTCGATAGAGCGCCCAATCGATCTCGGCGGCGATACGCACCCGGTCGCGCCAGGTCCACTGCCGACCCTCTGGCGAAGGGTACGGATTGCGCCGGGCTACCTCGTCGGTCATCGACGCCAGCAGTTCGTCCTTGTTCGCCACGTGGCGGTACAGCGACATTGCGCCCACGCCCATCCGCTCGGCTATGCGGCGCATGGACAGCGCGTCCAAGCCCTCGGTATCGGCGAGCGCGATCGCGGTGTCGACGATGGCGGCGCGGTGCAGCTTGGGTTCGGTCATCCCACGACTCGCTTTCCGTTCCGTGGCGGGTTGCGTACACTGTACCCGGACTCATGCGTACGGCGTACGCGGCACGGGAGAGGAAGTTCGGCATGACGGACCTGGAGGCGGTGCGGACCGCACCGGACACAGTGGCCTCGCGCCGCGCCTGGCTGGGCCTTGCGGTATTGCTGCTTCCGGTGCTGCTGGTGTCGATGGACATCTCGGTGCTGTTCCTCGCGCTGCCGACCCTCACCGTCGACCTGGACCCGTCGGCGGACCAGCAACTGTGGATCCTCGATATCTATGGGTTCCTGATCGCGGGCCTACTGATCACCATGGGCAACCTCGGTGACCGGATTGGTCGGCGCAACGTCCTGCTGGCAGGCGCCACCGTCTTCGGGATAGCGTCGGTGATCGCGGCGTTCGCGCCGAGCGCGGGTGTACTCATCGCGGCGCGGGCGCTGATGGGCATCGGCGGCGCGACCCTTCTGCCGTCCAGCCTGGCGCTGATCTCCAGCCTGTTTTCCGACGCCCGCGAGCGGGCCGCCGCGATCGGCGTCTGGACGGCGTTCTTCGCAGGCGGCTCGGCCGTCGGGCCCATCATCGGGGGCGTGCTGCTGCACCAGTTCTGGTGGGGCTCGGTGTTTCTCATCAATATTCCGGTGCTGCTGATCCTGCTCGCGTTCGGTCCGTTCGTGCTGCCGGAACATCGGGCAGGTGTGCTCGGTCCGCTGGATCTGCCGAGCGTCATCCTGTCCATCGGCGGCATTCTTCCGATGGTGTACGGCATCAAGCACGCGGCGACGGAGGGGATCGATGCGCAGGCGATCGTCATCGCCCTGATCGGCGCGGTGATCCTGGCCGTGTTCGTCCGCAGGCAGCGCCATCTCGACGAACCGCTGCTGGACCTGCGGCTGTTCGGCAGGGCCCAGTTCTCGGTGGCCATCGGTTCCAGCCTGGTCGGCATGATGTCGCTGGCGGGCATGAGCTACCTCACCAGCATCTACCTGCAATCGGTGACCGGGCGCGAGCCGCTGGCCGCGGCGTTGCTGGGCATTCCGATGGCGACGGCGGTGTTCGTCTGTTCGATGAGCGGCGCCCGGGTCGGCCAGCGGCTCGGCGTGCGCACCACGTTCGTGTTCGCGCTGCTCGCCTCGGCGGTCGGCAACCTGATGCTGCTCGGCGTCGGCGTCCACGGCGGTCTCTGGTGGTATCTGACCGGGTCCACCGTCGCCGGAATCGGTTATGGCCTCGCCTTCACGCTGGTGTCGGACGTCGCGGTGTCGTCGGTGCCGCCGGAGCGGGCCGGGTCGGCCGTCGGTATTTCCGAGACCAGTTTCGAGCTGGGCAACGCGCTGGGGCTCGCGCTGCTCGGTTCGCTTGCGGCGCTGGTCTTCCGGTCCGGCGGCGACTACGCGGCCACGCTCGGCGAGACCATCCAGCGTGCCGACGGCAATGCGGCGTTGATCGAGTCGGCGCGTGCATCATTCGTCAGCGGAATGCATATCGCGGTGGCGGTCGGCGCGACGGTGCTCATGGCGATGGCGCTGATCGCACGGTTCGCCTCGCCCGCCAAGCGGTGAGCGGGCTCACCGGAACAGCGTCGTCCCATGATCGACCTCGGCGGGCACCAACTGGCTGACCTCGGCGCACTGGACGATGTCGCTCGGCGCCGCAGCGACCTCGATCTCTACCGCGACTTCCTGATCCGCCGCACCGAGACGACCTGCGCATTTCCGCGTACTTCACCTGGCAGGACCTGCCGGGTGAAGTACACCCTGGGCACGCGGTGAGCATGTCCGCACGTTCGCCCGGTGCGGCTGCAGGCGTGGACTGTCCCGACACGCGACGCCCCGCAGTCGTAGGACGCACCTTCCGCCGCTGACTCGCCGGAACGTCCGCGAAACTCCCGCGACATTTGTGCGACACGCTGGGACATAGGATCGACGAGTGCGGGAATCCGGAGCGACAAGTCTGACGACATTGCTCGCGCTCGCCGACTCGAGGCTGCCGATCGGCGGGCACGTGCACTCCGGCGGCGTCGAGGAGGCGGTCGCGTCCGGCCTGGTCCGCGACGTCGCGTCGGTCGAGCTGTATCTGCGCCGCAGGGTCCGGACCTCCGGCTTGGTCGCCGCGTCGCTGGCCGCGGCCGTGTGCGCGGGCGAACTCGATCCTGCGCGCGCCGAGGCAGAGGCCGACGCGCGGACCCCCGCGCCCGGCGCGCGGACCGCGTCCCGCGCGCAGGGTCGCGGCCTGCTGCGCCTTGCGAAACAGCTGTGGCCCCGGCCGGACTGGTCGGCGCTGGGCGCTACACCACACCTGTCCACCGTCTTCGGCGTAGTCGGCGCGACCTGTGCGGTAACGCCGCAGGAAACGGCGGGCGTCGTCGTCTACACCACGCTCACCGGTGCGGCGACCGCCGCTCAGCGACTGCTTGCCCTGGACCCCGCCGCGGTCGCCGCATGCACGATTCGTCTCGCCGACCTGTGCGATCGCACCGCCGCGGAGGCGGTGACCGGTCTCGCCGCGGTGTCCGATCCGCTGCAGGACGCGCTCGCTCAGCGCCACCTGCAACGCGACATGCCGTTGTTCGCCAGCTGACGCCCCCGAGAAAAGGAGATCGCGAAATGCCCCCGCACCTGATCGACGGCGAGCCGCACGACCATATCCACGATCGGCCCAAGCGGGCGCGCACACCCGGCGAGGCGCTGCGCATCGGCATCGGTGGCCCGGTCGGGTCGGGCAAGACCGCGCTGGTGGCCGCGCTGTGCAGGCAGCTGCGCGATGAGCTGTCGCTGGCGGTGCTGACCAATGACATCTACACCACCGAGGACGCCGACTTTCTGCGCCGCCACGCGGTGCTGCCGGACGAACGCATCACCGCCGTGCAGACCGGCGGTTGCCCGCATACCGCCATTCGCGACGACATCACCGCGAACCTGGACGCCATCGACGACCTGGTCGCGGCCAACCCCCCGCTGGATCTGATCCTGGTCGAATCCGGCGGAGACAACCTCACCGCGACCTTCTCCTCCGGCCTGATCGACGTGCAAATCTTCGTCGTCGACGTGGCGGGCGGTGACAAGGTCCCGCGCAAAGGCGGCCCCGGCGTGACATTTTCCGATCTGCTGGTGGTCAACAAGACCGACCTGGCCCCGCTGGTCGGCGCCGATCTCGGTGTGATGGAGCGAGACGCGGCGCGGGTGCGCGATGGCCGACCGACCGCGCTGATCTCGCTCACCGAAGACCCGGCCGCCACCCCGGTGCTTTCCTGGGTGCGCCAGCAGTTACGCGCGGCAGCCGAACGGGACCGCGCGGCAGGCGCCGAATCCTCAGTTGCGCACTGAGTTACGGATCGTCGCGGCCGCCGCGACCCTACCGGAGATCCATGCGAGCGGCGGACTGTCGGCTCGCCGTACCGGACCGCACACGGTGCATCTGATCGGCACCGCGGCCACGCCGCTGGGTGGTGACGAGCTCGATATCGTCATTGTGGTCGGACCGGGCGCCGAGCTGGTGGTGCGTTCGGTCGCGGCGAGCATCGCGCTGCCGAGCGTGGAGACTTCGTTGTCGATCGGTCGCTGGCACCTCGAGATCGGCAGCGCGGGAATGCTGGATATCGATCCCGAGCCGATGATCGTCGCGGGCGGTGCGCGGCACCACACCGTCACCACGATTCGGCTGGCCTCCGATGCCCGGTTGCGGATGCGCGAACGAATCCAGATCGGCCGAACAGGCGAGGACGACGGTTGGTGGCAGGGAGAGATGATCGCCGACGTCGACGCCACGCCGCTGCTGCGCCATCGCCTGGAATTGGGTGCCGGTACGCCGGCCGATGATGCGCTGGCGGCCCCGCGCGCAGTGGAGAGCGAACTCGTCTATCCAGACGAGTGTCCGGCGGCGACAAACGGACTGGCGCAGACTCGGCTGCCGCTCGCGGCCGGTGGCAGCCTGTTCACTCGCACCGGGTCACTGCTCACTGTCTCCGGGTGATGCGGAGGGGGCGGCGTCGAGCCGCCGTTGGCGCCGCGTTCCGACGGCCCGCCCGATGAGCACGCCTAACGCGCCGAATACCGGCGGAACGCCCAGCAGTAGAACCAGCCAATCACCGGTCTGCACACGCGCCCCCTTCGAGAGAGCTGAAGCGTTGCGCGTCAACCAGGATACCCGGCAAAGGCGTGCCGATATTCCGGGAGTCGGACTTGGGAGTCGTATGAACGGCCGGGTGCCTCGCGCCGAATTCGTCTGGTAGAGGGCGGGAGGAAGAAAGGCTGGGAGCCCGACAATGTCGGCGGAGTCCCACCCTTCTCACTCGACTCTCGAATGCACCGCCTGATCCTCGCTGATAGCCCGCGGGGGCGCACTGAGAGAGTGCACCGCACCGACGGTTGCACCGATGCCCGCCCCGATGGCCGCGATGGGGACAGCGATGATGGCCGCGCCGTAAGCGATGCTGATGGGAATTGCGGCGAGGCCGATCGGCGCGAACGGCAGGCCGATAGCTGTGCCGATGATGCCGCCGACGGCTGCCGAGGTCAGCGCGAAGGGGCTCGCTATTGCCGCGCCCGTCGCCGCACCTATCGCCGCGGCGCCGACGGTCTCGCTTGCGATCCTGTCGGACCTGCTGCGTTCCATTCCGATCGAGTCGAGGAATGTCGCCATATCGGCCTCGGCTACCGCTGCGCCGTCGTTGATCTGGATGGCTTGCTCGCGGTAGAGCTGCGAGTCCGGCGCGTCGACCACCACGTCACCGAAGCGGAACTTGCCGGGTGGCGGCGCAATCGGCGGAACCGGGGCGACCGGAACGGGCCCGTGCAGTGGGCCGAGCGGTGCCAGGTACTTTCTGTCCGGCATCGGCCGCGCCCACTGCAGTGAACTCAGCGTGCCGTCCGGGATCCGCAGCCCCTTGTATGGACGCACATTCGGCTCTTCGGCTGCGGGCCACTGCGCCGACTCGTCGGTCTGTGGGTCGGTCTGGTTGGTTTGTGGGTCGGTCTGGTTGGTTTGTGGGTCGGTCTGGTTGGTTTGTGGATCGGTCTGGTTGGTTTGTGGATCGGTCTGGTTGGTTTGTGGGTCCGTCTGGTCGGTGTGCGGGTCGGCTTGGGGGTCGGTCTGCGGGTCCGTCTGATCCGGCTGGGTCACCGGCGGGGTGGACGGAGCGGGCTCGGCGTTCGCAGTGCCGGTCCCCACCAGTAGCGCCAGTGGAACCGCTACCGCCACGACCATCGAACTCATTTTCTGTCGCTGCGGTTCGGGAACTCTGTGCTTGCCTGTGCCCATCGATCACCTTTCATACGGAAAGAGACTTTCGACGCCGACATTCGTTTCTGCTGGCCACACGGATTGGTCGTATCTCGGTGACACACAGCGCGAGCATAGCTGAAGAGTTGCTAATGGGTGGTTGCTTGAGCAACCTTCCGTCTCGGCGTCGAGCAGGCCCCCGGGATCGGCCCGCTCGACGGGCGGGAACGCAACCTGTGGCGGGGAGCCGGAAAGGGAGTGTTATCGGCGCGCAGTGTGCCGGGCAGCGGCGTCACCAGGAGGTGCCGTCGAGCGGTGTCGACCGGTGCGATCCACCGGCTACCAGGGGACGGGCGATGCTGCCGGTCGGTGAGTCGCGCGTGACCGAGGCCGACCAGACCACGAAGGCCCGCCGTATTGGCGTAAAACCGGCGTCAGCCTGCCTTCGCATCCCTGATGGCTTTGTCCACCGCGACCCGGCTGTTGCTGGCGGCACCGAGCGTGGCGGCGAGTTCTTCGGCATCCTCGTCGTCGCCGGTACTGATGGCTTCCAAGGCGAGCCGCGCGAATACCCACTGCTCGGTGGCGGCCATCTGCCCGCGAGTGCGTCCGAGGAAGGTGACGAACCACTGGATGACGGTGATGATTCGGCTGCGGTAGCCGACGAGGTAGTACAGGTGCAGCCCGAGCCAGGCCAGCCACGCGAGGAACCCGCCGAATTCCAGCTTGCCCACCTGGCACACGGCGCTGAACCGCGAGACGGTGGCCATGCTGCCCTTGTTGAAGTACTTGAACGGCTTACGCTCCGTCTGGCCGTTCAGCTCCGCTTTGATCTGCTTGGCGGCGTAGGTCGCGCCCTGAATTGCGCCCTGCGCCTGGCCCGGCACATTCGGCACCGACATCAGATCGCCGACCACGAAGACGTTCGGGTGGCCCTTGACGGTCAAATCCGGCTCGACCACGACCCGCCCGGCCCGGTCGACCTCGGTGCCATCGGATTGTTCCGCGATCATCTTCCCCAGCGGGCTGGCCTGCACCCCGGCCGACCACACCTTGCACGCCGACTCGATGCGGCGCACCGTGCCGTCGGAGTCCTTGACCGTGACGCCGAACGCGTCGACATCGATCACCATGGCGTTGAGCTGGATCTCCACGCCCATCTTCGCCAGCCGCCGTTCGGCCTTGCCGCCGAGCTTCGGCCCCATCGGTCCGAGTACGGCGCCCGCGCCCTCGAGCAGCACGACGCGCGCATCGCGCGGATCGATGTTGTGGAAAGTGCCCTCCAGCGTGCGATCGGCGAGTTCGGCGATCTGCCCGGCCAACTCGACGCCCGTGGGGCCCGCGCCGACGATGACGAAGGTCAGCAGCCGGTCGCGCTGCTCCTGGGTGGTGGCCAGCTCGGCCTGTTCGAACGCGCCGAGGATGCGCCCGCGCAGCTCGAGTGCGTCGTCGATGGTCTTCATGCCGGGAGCGTAGGTGGCGAACCGGTCGTTGCCGAAGTAGGACTGCTGCGCGCCGGTGGCCACGATCAGGCTGTCGAACGGGGTGACGGTGTCCTGGTCCAGCAGGCGCGAGGTAACCGTCTTGTTCTGCAGATCGATGCCGGTGACCTCGCCGAGCAGCACCTGCGCGTTCTTCTGCTTGCGCAGGACGAGCCGGGTGGCGGGCGCGATCTCGCCGGTCGACAGGATGCCCGTGGCGACCTGATACAGCAGCGGCTGGAACAGGTGGGTGGAGGTCTTGGAGATCAGGGTGACATCGACGTCGGCGCGCTTGAGGTGCTTGGTGCCGAACAGGCCGCCGAAGCCCGAACCGATCACCACCACCCGGTGACGGTTCTCGACAGTCTGAGTGCTCATCGTCCTGCTCCTCGATGGACCGGGGTTGCTCCCCGGCGACGGTTCCTGACACGCCCAACCGTAGTCGGCGCGCCACCCACCGTCACGACGAGATCCCGGACCTGGCATGTCGCAGTGCGACATCTCACCGCCGCAGGGGGATTGTGGGGAGGCTCGTTCCGCGAACCGACCGAGCGAATACGCGAAGAAGAATACGATAGGAACTGTCGCTCAGGAGGTTTGCCATGGTCGCCGGGGACCGTGTGGTCGGCCGAAAGCCCAGCGTGCAGGCCGAATCCGAGAATCAAGCGCTGATCGAGGTCCCGCATGGGCATCTGATCGACCGGGCCCTCGGGCTGCTCCCGGAACGGCACCAGGTGCTGGCCACTCCGCCGCAGGGCAGCGCCACCGCGCCGGTGGAGGGTGATGCCGGGCTGCCATATCTCGGCCGGGCGTTGCACTACATGCGCTGGGGTCCAGCCGAGATGATGGAGCGCTATCGCCGATACGGTCCGGTCTCGTTGAACACCTCGCTGGGCGTCGACCGGGTGCTGGTCGCCGGTCCGGACGCGATCGATGAGGTGCTCGGCCGCAGGCGCCGCGATTTCGGGCAGGGCTGGGACTACTTCATCGGTCCATTCTTCCGTCGCGGATTGCTGTTGCTGGAATTCGACGAACACAAATTCCACCGCAGGATCATGCAGCAGGCTTTTACCAGAGACCGGCTGGAGGCGCATCTCGCGGCGCTGACCCCGGTGGTGCGCGCGAGCATCGGACGGTGGGTTCCACAGGGGCGCGACGCCGAACGCACCGTGGGCCTGTATCCCATGATCAAGGAGCTGACCCTCGATATCGCGGGCGAGAGTTTCATGGGTGTCGACGTCGGTGCACGGCGCAAGCAGCTCATCGACGCTTTCGTCGACTGCACCCACGCCGGGCTTGCCATCATCCGGCACTCGGTGCCGGGCGGCAACTGGCGGGCCGGGCTGCGCGGCCGAAAGGTACTCGAGGAGTACTTCACCGCGATGCTGCCGGAAAAGCGCCGCACCGTATCGCCGGACTTCTTCTCCGGGCTGTGTCACGCGCGTAGCGAGGACGGCGGTGTCTTCGGTGACGCCGACGTGGTGAACCACATGATCTTCCTCATCATGGCCGCGCACGACACCACCACGACGACTGCCACCGCGGTCGCCTACTATCTGGGCAAACATCCGGAATGGCAGGAACGGGTGCGCGCCGAGGTGCGCGCACTGGACGACCGGATCGGCGACGCGCCGCCCACCATCGCGGACCTGGAGGGGCTGCGCGATCTCGATCTGGTGGTCAAGGAGAGCCTGCGTCTGATGCCGCCGGTTCCCGGATTCTCGCGCCGCGCCGTGCGCGACACCGAGATCGCGGGCCACTACATTCCGGCGGGCGCCCCGGTCGATGTGGCCTACCAGGTCAATCACCTGCTACCTGAGCTGTGGACGCGGCCGGAGGTGTTCGATCCCGAGCGGTTCGGCGAGCAGCGGCGCGAGGACAAATCGCACCGCCTGGCCTGGCTGCCGTTCGGCGCGGGCGCGCACAAGTGCATCGGGATGCACTTCGGCACATTCGAGGTGAAGACGGTGACCGCCGCACTGGTGCGCGAGTACGAGTGGTTCATCCCGGAGAAATATCGAATGCCCTGGGGATTCACCACGATCCCTTTCCCGAGGGACGGTGCGCCGATGACGCTGCGTCGGCACTCGGCCGCCTGACGGGAGAGCACAACAACCCCGCCAGGCGCCGCGCGTCAGCGTCCGGCGAAGAGCAGCTGGGCGACCTTGGTGTCGGTGTCGGCGCCCTCTGCGTAGCCGCCGGCGTCACCCAGCGAACTCATGATGGCCAGGGTGTAGCGCTCGCCCGGCCCGGCGAAGCCGACCGAGTTCACGACCCAACCACCTTGCTCGGCGGACCAGCCGTTCTTCAGGCCGGGACGCATCTGCTCGCCCGCGCCCCACACGCCCCAGTGCTGATTGGAGTCCACTGCACGCATCCGGTCGACCAGGTAGTTGCGGTCGTCGGGGTGCATCTGGCCGAGGATGTAGTCCATCAGCCGATCCAGGTCGGCGGCGGTGCATTTCTGGAACGACCAGTCCGGGAAGAGCGCGGTGTTGGTCGGCTGTGGCTCCAGCGTGGACATCCCGTTGGCGCGGAACGCGTTGTTGAACGCCATCCGGTCGAGGCCCGAGTATTTGACCCACAGCCGGTCCGCGGCGCCGTCATTGGAGGTGGCCAGCATCGATTCCATCAGCCCGCGATCGTCCGGCGACAGCGTGATCGCCCCGACGCGTGCGCGGTTCAGCAGATCCGCGGCGATCGCGAGTTTGATCGTGGACGCGGTCCAGACCGCGTTCTCCGCATTGCCGTTGGCATAGACCCCGCCGGAGACCCGGTCGCGCACGACGTAGCCGGTGATGCCGGGACGGCTGTTCAGGTAGGCGTCGACACTGGCGATGCGGCTGCTCATATCGCAGTCGAAACCGGGCAGGCACGCTTGCGTATGCGCGAGCGGCGCCGCGCCCGCGGTCGGGAGCATGGCGGGCACGCTCGGAACGAGGATCGCCGCGGCGGCGAGGACACAGGCTGAGGTGGCTACGCGGGGGATGGCCCGGGTGGCGGGGGACGGGTAACGCACGAGGGACCACGATCGCACATCCCGGCCCTGGACGCACGTCTTGAGCTCGGCCGCGGGTTGTGCTAGCGCTAGTTGCGCAGTTGCGCCGCAGCGGGTTTCGGCCATGAGCATGTCAGCGGAAAGCGGCGCGCAGCTCTTCGACGGTGCGTCCGTTGAGGCGGTAGCAGTGCTCGAACGCCTCGCTGTGCCGGTCGCGGGGCCAAGAATGGAGGACGACGGTGCGACCGTAGTGGCGCGAGTGGACGAGCTCCCAGCAGTCACCGACCCGGCGGACCGTGAACCCGCCTCTCGGAACCAAGGGAATCACCATCGCATCCATGAACGCGAACCAGCCTTTCGGTGCAGCTCTCTCGTTCCTCCCCGGTCCAGCACTGTCGCACATCAGGCGCGTGGACCCTGCGTGACACGGCGAAGGAATCCGTTCTCGTGTGGTCTATTTCACTCCTGCCCGGCCGGGGCGGTGCAGTTGCGCGTCGGTCGCTGGGCGTATAAACGTGCACGAAGCCCAAGGCGCCGCGCCATCCCCGAGCAACCAGGGAGCCGCGAAGTTCCAGCGCAGTCCGACACATCGACCGAGAGGGCGCAGATGCCGCTGCACATCCACCGTGCCGAGCGCGCCGACGTGCTTGCCGAGGCGCTCGCCGGTGCGCTGGCGACGCCGCAGGCGGACCCGTTCGCCGGCGAGGTGGTGGCGGTGCCCGCGAAGGGTGTCGAGCGATGGCTGACGCAGACGCTGTCGGCGGTGCTCGGGGCAGGCCACGCGGAGGACGGTGTCTGTGCGAATATCGCCTTCCCGTCCCCGGCCGCGCTGGTCGCGGAAGTGCTCGCCGCGGCGAGCGGGGTGCGCCCCGCGGATGATCCGTGGGCGCAGGAGCGGGTGGTGTGGAGCCTGCTGCGGGTGATCGATGCTTCGCTGTCCGAACCGTGGTGCGACGTACTGGCCAGGCATCTCGGCGCGCAGGACCCCTCGGCTCGCGAGCCCCGCGTCGGCAGGCGGTACGCCACCGCGGCGCACCTGGCCGCGCTGTTCGACAGCTACGGATCGCAGCGCCCAGAGCTGCTCACTGCATGGGCGGCGGGCCGGGATGTCGACGGGGCGGGCGGTCAGGTGCCCGACGACCTGCGCTGGCAACCGATGCTGTGGCGCGGGCTGCGCGCGGAGGTCGGGGTGCCGAGTCCGGCCGAGCGGCTGGATGCCGTGTGCGCGCGGCTGCGCGCGGAACCAGGTCTGGTGACGCTGCCGCCGCGGCTGTCGCTGTTCGGCGTGACCCGGCTTCCCAGCGATCAGCTCGCGGTGCTGTCGGCGCTGGCCGCGGGCCGCGAGATCCACCTGTGGCTGGCCCATCCGAGCCCGGCCATGTGGTCGCTCCTGGACCGGGCGCCCGCGGTGCGCAGGCGCGCCGACGATCGCACCGCGACAGCGGTGGCGCATCCGCTGCTCGCGGGACTTGCCCGTGACGTCCGGGAACTCCAGCAGCGGCTGTCCGAACCCGCCGCAACGGGCACCGACATTTACCATCCCTCGAAGGAAGTCACTGCTCTTTCGGCGGAAGTCACTGCGCTGGAAGCAGAATCGCCGCCCAAGACGTTGCTGCGCGCGCTGCAGGCGGGGATCCGGGACGATCGCTGGCCGCCGAGGACCGGCGAGGTCGGCGCGGACGGCACCGTGCGGGTGCACGCGTGTCACGGTCCCGCGCGGCAGGTCGAGGTATTGCGGGAGTGCCTGCTCGGGCTGTTCGCGGCCGACGAGACTCTGGAGCCGCGGGATGTGCTCGTCATGTGTCCCGAGGTGGAGGCGTACGCGCCGCTGGTGCTCGCCGCGTTCGGTCAGCGCATGCCGGGATCGACTGAGCCGCAGGGCGATTCGGAGCATCCGGCGCATCGGCTCCGGGTGCGCCTCGCCGACCGGGGGCGCGGCGTGACCAACCCGTTGCTCGCGGTAATCGGCGTCCTGCTCGAGCTGGCCGACGGCCGGGTGACCGTCACCCAGGTGCTCGACCTCGCAGCCGCCGAAACGGTCCGGCGCCGATGCGGATTCGATGACGAGGACATCGAGCGGCTGCGCGAGTGGTCGGCCGAATCGGGCGCGCGGTGGGGGATCGGACAGCGCCAGCGGCAGGCGTTCGGGCTTGCCGACTTCGCTCAGAACACGCTCAACAGCGCGGTGGATCGGATCCTGCTCGGCGTCACGGCGGGCGAAACCTCGGACGACTGGCTGGATCTCGCGCTCCCGCTGGACGACGTGGACAGCAACGACATCGATCTGGCCGGACGTTTCGCCGAGTTCATCGATCGGCTCGCCGTGTGCCTGCGCGACCTGCGTGGTCCCCGCCCGGCGCACGAGTGGGCCGCGGTGCTCGGCCGCGCGCTCGACCTGCTGACGGACGTGGCGGACGCCCAGGCCTGGGTGCGTACCGAGGCCAGGCAGGAGATCGCCGCCGCCACCGACCACGCGGGCGAGGTGCCGTTGCGGCTGGCCGACGTCGCGGTGCTGCTGCGCTCGCGGCTGGCGGCGCGGCCGACGCGGGCCAACTTCCGCACCGGCGAGCTGACCGTGTGCACGATGGTGCCGATGCGGTCGGTGCCGCACCGGGTGGTGGTGCTGCTCGGACTGGACGACGACGTGTTCCCACGCGCGGGCGGTGTCGACGGCGACGACGTGCTTGCCAGGGAACCGCTGCTCGGGGAACGGGATCCGCGCAGCGAGGACCGGCAGCTGTTGCTGGACGCGGTCCTCGCGGCGCGCGACACACTGCTGGTGCTCCACACCGGCGCGGACCCGGTCAGCGGTGCACACCGCCCGCCCGCTATCCCGGTCGCCGAGCTGCTGGACGCGCTACGGGCCCATGTCGGCGCCGCGGCGATGGATGGAGTGGTAACACGGCATCCGTTGCAGCCCTTCGACCTTCGCAATTTCCGTGCCGAGCGGCCGTTCAGCTTCGACGCCGTGGCGTTGGCCGGTGCGCACGCGGTCGGGCGGCCCACGCAAGCGCGGCCCCCGTTCCTCGCGGTGCCGCTGCCCGCGCCGGAGACCGCGGATGTGGCACTGGCCGATCTGATCTCGTTCGTCGAGCATCCGGTGCGCGCGTTCCTGTGGCAGCGGCTCGGCCTGCGGGTCCCGGAGCACGAGGAGGACATCGCGGACCGGCTGCCCATCGAACTCGACGGTTTGGCGAAGTGGGAGCTGGGCGAGCGTCTCCTGGCGGCCCGTCTGACCGGCGCCGACCCGGCGGGGTTGCGCGCGGCGGAGTGGCGGCGCGGTACGCTGCCGCCCTTCGGTTTCGGCGCCGCCGTTCTCGACGAGGTCGAGCACACCGTGGACCGGCTGGTCCGCGCCGCGCAGGCCGACTACGCGGGTACTCCGCGGGCTGTGGACGTGGTGGTGGATCTGGGGAACGGCCGCAGGCTGACGGGCACTGTGCCCGAGGTGCGCGGCGACACCCTGGTTCGCACCACTTTCTCCCGGCTGGCCCCGAAACATCGCATCGGCGCGTGGGTTTCGCTGCTCGCCCTCGCCGTCACCGAGGATCGGTCCTGGCGTGCGGTGAGCACCGGCCGCGGCCGATTCGGCCGCCCCGCATGGCGTTGCGAGCTCACCGCCCCCGATGTGCCCGTGGCCAGGGAGATTTTGCGGAAGCTTGTCGCCATGCGCGATCTGGGACTGACCGAGCCGCTGCCCATCGCACCCGCCGCCACCGCGGTCTACGCCGAACGCCGCTTCCGGGGCGCGAGCATCGACGACGCCGTCGCCGCGGCCGAACGCGAATTCGACGGCGGCCCCAACGGTCCCGGCCCGTTCGGCGATCACACCGACCGGCATCTGCGCTACGTGTTGGGCCCGGCACCGCGTCTCGCCGACCTGATGGCCGCGCCCGCTCCCGCGGGCGACCCCGGCGAGGCCACCCGCTTCGGCGCGCTGGCGCGACGGATGTGGGCTCCGCTGCTCGGCGCGGAAAGCCAGGGTCAGCCGTGAACGGCCACAGCGCGATCGGTGACCATCCGTTCGGCACGTTCCTACGTGCCGCGCCCGCCGCGCCCGCGCCGCGTGTCGGTCGCCGGGTCGTCGTCTCCTGCCCGGCAGAATGGCAGCTCGGGCGTCCGGCCCGAAATCCGGGGATCGTCCCAGCGGCCTGCGACCCCGGCTGGCCGAAAACCCTTGTGCCGCCTGCCGAGCGTGCGACACCGGGCGCAGGAGGGAGGCACGCGTGACCGTGCAGGAGACCTCGTTCGCCACGCCCGGATTCGAGGCTACCGACCCGTTCCAGCTGTATGGTCCGCTGCCGACGGGGACGACCGTGCTGGAGGCCAGCGCGGGCACCGGCAAGACGCACGCCATCGTCGGTCTCGCCGTACGGTTCGTCGCCGAAGCCGGCATCGAGGTGTCGCAGCTGCTGCTGGTGACGTTCAGCCGGGCGGCGACACAGGAGCTGCGGGAACGCACGCGCGACCGGTTCGTCGCCGTCGCGGCGGGGCTGGCGGATCCGGACTCGGCGCGGGCACACGCCGACGACCTGATCCGATATCTGGCGCGGGCTGACGACGACGAGGTGCGGCTGCGGCGGCGCCGATTGCTGACCGCGCTCTCGGATTTCGACGCGGGCACCATCGCCACCACCCACAGCTTCTGTCAGCGCATGCTCGACGAACTCGGTCTCGCGGGAGAACACGATCCCGGTACCCGGCTGGTGGAGACCGTGGACGATCTCGTCGGCATTGTCGCCGACGATGTGTACCTCGACCGCTACGCCCGCGCCGAACCGCGCTTCTCTCTGAAAGAGGCACGCACCCTGGCGGTGGCCGCGGTGCGGGACCGCCACGCGGTGCTGGTTCCGGACGACGAGTCCGCGGCGGGTGATCGGGTGGCGTTCGCGCGCGCGGTGCGCGCGGAGACCGAGCGCCGCAAACGGCTGGCCGGGCTGCGCGACTTCGACGACCTGCTGGTCTTGCTGCACGACGTGCTCGCCGATCCCGAGCACGGCCCGCGCGCTTGCCGCCGCATTCGCGCGCGGTACCGCGTCGCCCTCGTCGACGAGTTCCAAGACACCGACCCGCTGCAGTGGGACATCCTGCGCACGTCCTTCCACGGGCACGCCACCCTGGTGCTGGTCGGCGACCCGAAGCAGGCGATCTACGCCTTTCGTGGCGCCGAGGTGCTCAGCTACCTGGACGCGGTCGCGCACGCCGACACGCGCATGGAACTCACCACCAACTGGCGCAGTGACGCGGGGCTCCTTGCCGCGCTGGACCACCTGCAAGGCGGTGCGGCGTTGGGGCACCCGGAGATCAGCGTGCACCCGGTCGACGCGACCAGACCGTGGTCGCGTCTGTCCGGCCCCGGTGAGCTGACCACCCCGATGCGGGTGCGGTGCTTGCCGCGGACCGGTGCGGGTCCGCTGAACAAGTCCGGCTTCCCGACGGTCGGCCGGATGCGGGCCGAGGTCGCCGCGGATCTGGCCGCAGACATCGTCCGCCTGCTCGAATCCGGTGTCCTGCTCGACGCGAAGGCCGAACCCGTTGTCGCCGCCGATGCCAGTGGGCTCACGACGCCCGGCGGCGCGGTGCGCACGCCGCTCGGGCCCGGCGATATCGCGGTCCTGGTGCGGACCCGGTCGCAGATCGACGTGGTGCGCGCCGCGCTGGACCGGGTCGGTGTCGCCTCCGTGCTCGCCGGCGGTACCAGCGTCTTCGCGACCAGCAGCGCGACGGACTGGCTGTGGCTGCTGCGGGCGCTGGAACAGCCGCACCGCGGCGACCGGGTGCGGCTTGCCGCGTGCACGCCGCTGCTCGGCGTCACGGCGGCCGAGATCGACAGCGGCGGCGCCGATCTGGTCGGTCGGATCAGCGCGCAACTGCGCGACGCGGCGCGGTTGTTCGCCCGTGCGGGTTTCGCCGCCGTTTTCGAGAAGATCTCCGCCGAAGCGCGTCTCGCGCAACGGCTGCTCGCCGTCGAGAACGGGGAACGTCAGCTCACCGACCTCCGCCACCTCGCGCAGCTGCTCGATCAGGTCGCGCTCACCGAGGGACTCGGGCTGACCGCGCTGACCAGGTGGCTGGCCGACCGGGTGCGTGATCCCGCCTCCGGCGCCGTGGCCGATCGCAGCCGCAGGCTCGACCGCGATGCCGCCGCCGTTCAGATCGCTACCGTGCACGCCAGTAAGGGACTCGAATTCCCCGTCGTCTATGTGCCTTTCGCGTGGGACAGCGCGAAGAACCCGTATCCGGCAACGTTGCTGTTCCACGCCGACGACGGTGCGCGCGTCCTCGACGTGGGTGGTCCGGACGCCCCGGGATACGCCGAACGCAAGGGGCGCTGCGAATTCGAGGAGTCGGGGGAGGAGCTTCGGCTGCTGTACGTCGCGCTGACCAGGGCTATGTGCCAGATAGTCGCATGGTGGGCGCCCGCGATCAGCACGGCGGCCTCTCCGCTGCACCGGATGGTGTTCGGGCGGACGGAGGGCGGTGCCGCGGTGCCTGCCCGCGCCGCGGTCCCGGCGGATGCCGTTGCGGCGTCGGCCCTTTCGGCATGGGCGGCAAGCGTCCCGGAGGCGATCGCGGTGACGGTGGTGGCCCGTGCCGACGATATCGCGATCCGGCGAGTGCGCCCCGAACCCGCGACCGGCGAGCTGGCGGCCGCGCGGTTCGACCGAGTCTTGGACCAGCAGTGGCGGCGCACCTCGTATTCGGCACTGACCGCCTCCGCGCACGGACCGGCCGCGCCGGAGGTCGACAGCGAGCCCGAGGGCGCCACGGGTGTCGATGACGAGCCCACCGGCACCCCACCGGTCGCCGAATCGAACCCAGAGCAGGCGGGTGTCGCCTCGCTGATGAACGCGCTGCCCTATGGCGCGGAGTTCGGCACCCTCGTGCACGGCGTGCTGGAACGGATCGACACCGACACCGTGGATCTGGATACCGAGGTGCGCGACCGGTGCCGCGAGGCCGTGACCGAACTGATGGCCGAGGCGGACCCGGAGCTCCTCGCCACCGCGCTGCTGGCCGTGCTGCGCACTCCGCTCGATCGCGGCTGCCTCGCTGATATCCCCTGCCGCGACCGGCTCAACGAGCTGGAATTCGAACTGCCGCTGGCGGGCGGCGACCGGCCCGGCGCCGCCGCGGCGACGCTGCGGCGAATCGCCGACGTGCTGCGTGCCCACCTGCCGTCGGACGACGACCTGTTCGAGTACGCGGACCATCTGGCGGCGCTGGAGGACATTCCGCTGCGCGGGTACCTGACCGGCAGCATCGACGCCGTCCTGCGCGTTACCGATGGCGCGGGCCCGCGCTTCGTCATAGTCGACTACAAGACCAACCGGCTCGGCACCGGCGACCTCACCGTCGCGCACTACACCCGCGATCGCATGGCCGGCGAGATGATGCGTTCCCACTATCCGTTGCAGGCACTGCTGTATTCCGTTGCACTGCATCGATATCTGCGCTGGCGACTGCCGGGCTACGACCCGGCCCGCCACCTCGGCGGCGCACGATACCTGTTCGTGCGCGGCATGATCGGACCGCACACGCCCGCGGGCTGCGGTGTATTCGACTGGAACCCGCCCGTCGACCTGATCGTCGCGCTGTCGGCGCTGCTGGCCGGGGAGGACCGGCGATGACCTCGATCCAGCTGGCGCAGCGGGGAACCGGGCTGTTGCGCACGTTCAACGAGGCGGGCGTGTTGTCGGCCGCCGACGTGCACGTGGCGCTCAGGCTGGGCAGGCTGGGCCGGGAGCCGTCCGAGCAGGTGCTGTTCGTCGCGGCGCTGGCCGTGCGCGCGGTGCGGTCCGGGTCGGTGTGCCTCGAGCTACACCGGATGCGGGAGATCGGTGTCGACGCCGACGAAACCTGGGACGCGGGAATAGATCCGGCGACGCTGCCGTGGCCGGACATCGCCGCAGTGGTGGCCGAGCTGCGGGTCAGCCCGCTGGTGCGCGGCGGACCGGCGGGGCCGTTGCGGCCGTTGCGACTGGTCGAATCGCAGAGTGCGGACGATTCCGGGCCGCTGCTCTACCTGGACCGGTATTACCAGCAGGAGCAGACCATCCGTCGGGTGCTCACCGAACGGTCCGGCAATCACCCGGTGGTCGATCCGGAGATTGTGCGCCGCGAACTGGACCGGTTGTTCGAGACGCCGACCGGTGCGACGCCCGACCGCCAGCGTCTGGCGGCCGCGCTCGCCGCGACGCAGTGGACCACCGTGGTCGCAGGCGGACCCGGCACCGGCAAAACCCACACCATCGCGCGGATCATCGCGTTGCTGGACGCACATCGCAAGGCCACCCCGAAGCTGCCCGCGCTGCGCATCGCGCTGGCCGCCCCGACCGGCAAGGCAGCAGCTCGCCTGCAGGAAGCCGTGCGCGAGCAAGCCGGGTCGCTCGGGCTGCCCGAGCTCACCGCCGCCACCCTGCACCGGCTGCTCGGCTGGCAGCGCGGTCGCACCACCCGATTCAAGCACCACGAATTCAACCGGCTGCCCTACGACGTGATCGTCGTGGACGAGACGTCGATGGTCTCGCTGACGATGATGAGCAGACTGCTGGCCGCGCTGCGCCCCGACACCCGCCTGGTCCTGGTCGGCGACCCGGACCAGCTCGCTTCGGTCGATGCGGGCGCGGTGCTCGCGGACCTGGTCGCCGGACCTGTCGCGGGCGCCCCGAACCCGGTGCTCGAGGAGATCCTCGGCCCGGAATCGGCTGCGCCCGAAGCTCATCCGGAGGCACTGACCACGCTGGAACGGACCCGTCTGCGTGGCGGCATCGTCCGGTTGACGCGCGGACGCAGGTTCGGCGGCCGGATCGCGGACCTTGCCGTCGCGGTACGGGCCGGCGACGCCGACACCGCGCTCGAACTGTTGCGTGCGAGCGGTACCGAACTGTCGCTGAGCGCGCCCGACGACATGGCCGCGGTGCGCGCCGACGTCGCGCGGGCCGCTCACGCGGTCACGGCCGCGGCGCTCGACGGGGACGCAGCCGGCGCGCTCACCGCCCTCGAATCGCACCGGCTGCTGTGTGCGCACCGCCAGGGCCCCTTCGGCGTCGAACGCTGGGATGGCATGGCCGCCGAGTGGGCCGCCGCCGCGGGAGCGGGGGCCGAATCGCACCAAGCGCCGTGGTATCCCGGCCAGCCGTTGCTGGTCACCGCGAATGATCACGAGGCCCGCATCTACAACGGCGACACCGGTGTCGTCGTGCGCATGCCCGACGGCTCGCTGCGTGCGGCACTGCAACGCGGCAGCGAGCCATACCTGGTTCACCCCACGCAGTTCCCCGCGGTGGTGACGGTGTTCGCGATGACCATCCACCGTAGCCAGGGCAGCCAGTACGACACCGTCTCGGTCGTGCTGCCCGAGCCCGAATCGACCCTGCTCACCAGGGAACTGCTCTACACCGCGATCACCCGTGCCCGCCGCCACGTGCGGATCATCGGGACCGACGAATCGGTCCGGGCGGGCATTGCGCGTCGAGTGCTGCGTGCTAGTGGACTATCGCGCAGAGAAGGGGAACCGGGCGCTCGATGACGGAATCTCATGTTCGTGGAGCCGTCGGCGCGAAGAACGCACTACTGAATATGGAGGCGTCGCATGAGCGAGCGAAGCGAGCGCACCGGTGCCGACAGTTGCATCGTTCGGCCGTAGCATCGTGATTGTGGCCAGGGGGCTGCACCGATTCGGCAATGCTCAATGCTGCGAGGTACATTCGTCTCGTCAACCATTGAGCGATCGGTCGGTAGGCGCGAATACCCCCGAACGAGCCCCGAACCGACGCAGATCGGTCCGGGGCTCGATTGGTATGTGCGCCCCCTCATTCCACGACCGATCGCCGACGCACGCCTCGTCGTGGCATGGTCCGTTCAGCTCGCCTCGTCGAGCCGCACCTTCACCATGACACGGCCGCGTTCGTCGCGCCGCGCCACGGCATGTCCGCGCCTATCGGCACCATTCAAATGCAGTGTGATCGAACCGCCCTCACCGAGGAAGTTCCGCCACCAGCTCTTCTTGTCCGGCATGGCGACTCCGATGAGGAGCTCGTTGCCCTTTCGTCGGTAGTTCACAGGCGTGCTGAATGTCCGCCCGGACCGCCGCCCCACATACGTGATCACCACGAACCCCTTGCCCATCAGAGGCCCGAGCACCGGCACCTCGAGGAGGGCGGCCACCCCGGTATTGAATCCTCGCGCGACGCGACCCAGCCCCGTTTTCAGCCCCACAGTGTTCTCCCGGTCAGCAGGCGGAAATATCCGAACACCGCCACCCTAACCCACCGCAGCGGTAGCTCACCTCGGTGTCGGTATCCGCCGCGGTCGACGCGCAGCACAGTCACTGGCCCCGCGCGGCATCGCGCTCGACGTGAGCGCGCACAGTTCGAGCGTGATTACGGTGTGACGTTGATTCCGCTGCCCATGGCAGGTATTGGCGGATTCGGCCCGACAGCATGTCGTGGCGTTTGTGGGCGAAGTGGCCGTCCCCGGTTGTGCGGCCACACTACGCAATTGTCGAATTCGGCCTGCGTCGGAGGCGACCTCAGCTGAATCGGACAATCGAGAGCAGCCCGGCGACCAGGCAGTACACCGCGAACGGCAGCAGCGTGCGGGTGTGGAAGTACCGCTCCAGGAACCGCACTGCCAGCCACGACGACACCCCGGACACGAGCGCGCCGACCAGCATCGGTCCGCGGATGCCGTCGGTGTTCGGCCCGACAAGTTCCGGTAACTCCACTATCCCCGCACCCAGGATCGCCGGAGTGGCAAGCAGGAAGGCGAATTTGGCGGCGTGCTCGTGTTCGAGACCACGCCACAAACCGCCGACCATGGTGAGACCTGCCCGGCTGAACCCGGTCAGCAGCGCGCCGACTTGGGCGAAGCCGATGCCGACGGCGTCCCCGACCCCGAGGGCGGCCAGTGGCCGGTCGGATTGGCGGCACGTTTCCGCTTCAGCGGTGAGAACGCCTCTGCGTGCCTCCCGTCGAGCGAACCGTCGCCCGTATTCCGCCAGTGACGGCGCGTTCCGTCGGCGCAGTCCCTCACCGAGAATCAGCACGACACCGTTCAGGGTCAGGAAAACGCTGGCGTAGGTCGGCGCCGCGAACAGAGCGTGCAGCGGATGTTCCAGCAACGGCCCGAGGACACCGACCGGCATGGTGGCGATCACGATCAGCCACGCGAGCCGCTGGGGCACGGTGTCGAGGCGCCTGGTCTGCAGCGTGGTGATGAAACCGGCGCCGATGGCACACCAGTCGCGCCAGTAGTAGCCGAGTAGCGCCACCGCCGTCGCCACGTGCAACCCGACCACGAAAGCCAGATATGGTGTGCCCGTGACGGATTCGCCTTGGTTGGCCAACTTCTTCCAATCGCCTCCGAGCCATGCGGCAACCAACACGGAGTGCCCGAGGCTCGAGATCGGGAACAGTTCGGTGACACCCTGCACCGCGCCGATGACAGTCGCTTGAAAGTAGGTGAGCATCGTGACGAGTCTCGCATGGGCCCAACGAAACGGCCGGAGGGCCCTTTCCTGAGCCGGCATGTCCGAACGCCTTTTCCTTCAGTAACTTTCGTCTCGTTGGAGAGTCGCGCGAACCCGGGTGGAAACGTGGGACCTATCTGCGCGACCTGGTCGTGCTCCGGCACGGTTCGGTCGCCGACCGCGCCGTGCGTTTCGAGCGTGCGCGGCGGTCCGGGCCGGTCGGGACGAGGGACTAAGCCTCGTTATGCGGTGCGGAGCGCGCCGTGGCGATCCGTTCGATGACATTCGCGGCATGCTCGTCGAAACGTTTTCGCGGAACGGGTATCTCGCCGTCCAGCCACGGTGGGTAGAGGTAGGCGAGGGCGCCGAAGATGGCACTGGCGTTGAGCGCGTTGTCGAACTCGTCGGGCACCGAGTCGCTCGCGCCGATGATCAGTGCGATCGGCGCGGTGAACAATCCGATGAGCTCGTGGGCGTGCGGCATCAGCACCGGCGTGGCCTGAGATTCCACGAACATGATCCGGCCGCGGCGGCGGTCCTCCACCAGGTAGTCGGTGAAGACGCCGACCATGTGGCGGAACATCGCGTCGCGTTCGATCGGCGCATGGGGTAGCTCCTCGAGCAGCCGGTCGCGTGCGCCGACGACCACGGTGTCGAGCACGGTGGTCAGCAGCGCGTCCAGGTTGGGGAAGCTCTCGTAGAAGTAGCGCTCCGTCAGCCCGGCCTGCCTGCACACGCCGCGCATCGAGGTCTCCGCGGCGCCGATGGTGGCCATCAACTCCGTGCACGCTTCGATCAGCTGTTCCCGCCGGGCGGCGACCCGATCGGCGGGAGAGCGTCCGCGCCAGTGACGCATACCCGGAACCGATCCGTCCGCTTCGACCATGGCGCCATCCTCTCATAGCTCCTGAGTTGACATCATGTGATGTTGACAGCATGTGATGTCATCAATAGATTGCGAGAAGGACGACCAATGATGAGGGGTGTGATATGGGGCCTGCCGCCTACGTCGACCAGGCACACGCGATCAACGCGCGCGCCGTCGACTTCGATTTCACCACGGTGCCGATGCATTACATCCCCGGCGAGGCGATGGCCACGCACATCATCAACGTGATGCACCTGGTGCTACCGGAAGGCGAACGCGCGATGGCGCAGACGCTCGCCGAAGCGCTACCCCTGATCGAGGACGAGCGGCTACGCGAGGAAGTCCGCGGCTTCATCGGCCAGGAGGCCATGCACGCGAACTCGCACGAGAAGGCGCGGCGGCAGCTGGAACGGCTCGGCCTCGAGGTCGGCCCGATGGTCGAGAGTGTCGCATGGCTGATCGACCGGGTGCTCGGTGACCACGGGCTGACCGGTCGGGCGAAGCACGAGTGGCTGTGCGAGCGGCTGGCGCTGTTCGCCGGCATGGAGCACTACACCGCCGTGATCGGCGAATGGTTGCTGACCAACGACAAACTGGATGCCAAGGGCATGCACCCGGCGATGCTGGACCTCATCCGCTGGCACGGGGCCGAGGAGGTCGAGCACCGCAACGTGGTCTACGACGCGTACATGTACGTCGACGGCGGCTACGGCCGTAAGGCACGGCAGGCGCTCATCGCCAGTTCGGGATTGCTCGTCCTGTTCGTCATCTCGGGCGGCTATTTGTTCCACAAGGACCCGTCCAGGAACAAGGGGCGCTTCTGGCCGCTACAGCTGGCCAGCGCGTCGGTCCGGGGGGTGGTGCCCAGCCTCACCACCTTCTTCACCGAAATCCCGCGTTACCTGCGGCCGGGCTTCCACCCGTCGCAGCTGGGTCCGAAGGACAACGCGCTGCGCTACCTCGCCCAATCGCCCGCGGCACGGGCGGCGGACGCATGACGGCCGTCGGCGAGCGGTTCCGTCCCGGCGCCGCGCTGCGGCTGATCGGTTCGGCGGCCGACGCGTACAAGCGAATCTTTGTCGAAGGCGATGCCGCGCAGCTGCTTTCGCGACCGCATCCGGTGCGGCGCACCGGCTACGACTTCGAGGTGGTCGTCGAGCGGATCGAGCAGGAGGCCGACGAGGTGGTCAGCCTGACGCTGCGCGACCCCGACGGTGCGCCGCTCCCCGCCTGGACGCCCGGCGCGCATCTCGACGTCTTCCTGCCATCGGGTCGTCAGCGGCAGTACTCGCTCACCGGCGACCCGGACGACCGCCGCTCCTACCGGATCGCGGTGCGCCTCATCGTCGGCGGCGATGGCGGCTCCGTGGAGATCCACCGGCGGCTGCGGGCGGGCGACCGGCTCCGTGTGCGGGGGCCGCGCAACGCCTTCGCGTTCGTCGAGGCGCCCTGCTATCTGTTCGTCGCGGGCGGCATCGGGATCACGCCGATCCTGCCGATGGTCGCCGCAGCCGAACGTGCAGGAGTGCCCTGGCGGCTGATGTATCTGGGCCGCACCAGGTCGCGGATGCCGTTTCTGTACGAGCTCGCCCAGTGCACCGGCGGCGATGTCGTGGTGCGGCCGGACGACGAGTTCGGCGCCCCGCACGCCAGGATGATCTTCGAGCAGGCGCCGACCGGTGCCGCGGTGTATGTCTGCGGGCCGCCTCCGCTGGCCGAGGCAGCGCGAGCGGTGCTCGCGCTGCACGACCCCTCGGTCTCGCTGCACACCGAGCGGTTCTCGCCGCTGCCCGTGCGAAACGGCGAGCCGTTCCGTATCCGTCTGCACCGCAGTGGATTCGACGTGGAGGTGGCTGCCGACGAGTCCGCGCTCACGGCGGTCCGCCGGGTGCTGCCCGGCGTCGCGTACTCCTGCCAACAGGGCTTCTGTGGCACCTGCAAGACCCGGGTGCGGGCGGGTGTGGTGGAGCACCGGGACCTCCTGCTGCCCGACGCCGAACGCGAGCACGCGATGTTGACCTGCGTCTCCCGTTCGCGCGGTGGCGAACTCGAACTGGATCTGTGAGTTCGGCGGGCAATGACCGAGGGTATCGAGGAGATCCGCGCCAACTCCGTCCTCAGCGCCGACGGTGTCGAGCACGAGGCGGACACGATCATCCGGGGCACTGGATTCGGCGTGTTGCCGAGGGTTTTCGACCGCGAGCACGGCACCGACGGACGCTCGATCTGCGACCGCTACCGAGAACGTTTGAGCAGCTACTTCGGCGCGACGCTCGCGGGATTCCCGAACTTCTTCGGTGCGCTCGGGCCGTTCGGTGTGGCGGGCAATCCGCCCGCGATCTCTATGATCGAGGCGCAGGTTCGCTATATCGTCGATGCCGTGACCACCATGCGTGCGCAGAACATTCGCCGGATCGATGTGCGTGAGAAGGTCCAGCGGGCCTTCCTCGACGAGGTGAGCGAACGCAGCCGCGACACCGCCTGGCTCACCGGCGGCTGCCGCAGCTACTACCTGACGGCCGATGGCGGCTACGCGGGGCTATATCCGAACTGGAGCTTCGAATATCGGCGGCGCACAAGCCGGTTCGATCCGGAGTCCTACGAGGTGCGGGTCCGGTGAGCGTCATGGGCCTGCTGCGTCAGGTGCTGCCGCTGCCCGCCCCGTTCGCCGCGGAAACACTGGACGTGCGGGGACGGGTGGTCGCGATCACCGGTGCGGGCACCGGCATCGGCCGGGCCCTCGCCGAGAAGCTCTACGCCACGGGCGCTTCGCTGGCGCTGATCGACATCGACCAGGCCGCCGCGGCGGCGGTCGGACGCTCGATGGGGGAGCGCGCGCTGGTCGTGCGTGCGGACGTGTCCGATCGAATCGGCATGCGCGAGGCCATGTCCCGGGTGCGTGCCCGATTCGGCCGGATCGATGTGGTGGTCGCCAACGCGGGGGTGGTGCCCCAGCCTGCGACGATCCGGACGATGAACCCCGGTGATTTCGATCGCGTCATCGGCATCAACGTGACCGGCGTGTTCAACACCGTGCACCCGGCGCTGGACGACGTCATCGCCGCCAAGGGACATGTCGTGGTGGTCTCATCCGCCGCGGCATTCGCGCCGGGGATGGGCGGCTCGCCCTACATGGTGAGCAAGGCCGCGGTCGAGCAGTTCGGGCGGGCATTGCGGGTCGAGCTGGCCGCGGTCGGGGCCACCGCCGGTGTCGCGTATTTCGGCATCGTCGACACCGCGATGACGCACGGCACCCTCGACGAGGACGAGCTGGGCGCCGATCTCGGAGCGCTGCTGCCCTGGCCGCTGAACCAGCGGATCACAGTGCGGGAGGCGGCCGAATCTCTCGCGCAGGGCATCGCGCACCGTGCGCCGCGCACCATCGCGCCGCCGCAGTGGGAACTCTACGCCCTGTTCCGCGGCGTGATCAACGTGGTGCTCGACAACCAGCTCGCGCGCGATCCGCGCGTGCACGCTCTGATCCACCGCGTCGAACAGCGGATCGCCGAAAGTCGTCCGATCAGCCCCGTGCCGCACTGAGCCGCGGGCTCGTCGATCACAGGGCGGTGGGAAAGATTCCCGGGAGCGCCAGCGCGTATTCGAGGTCGGTTCGGGTGCCAAGAGTGGTGAGCAGCACCCGGATCATCGTGAGGCGCGCGGCCGCGACAGTGTCGGCGTCCGGTTCGGTGCCGGGCGCGGCGCCCGAAGAAATCCGGTAGACCACGTACTCACAGACGTGCAGGGCGGCGTCCAGGTCCAGCGGGCTCGGTGCCGGGCGGTCGAGTTCGGCGAAGGTGTCGCGCACCAGAGCGCGGATGTCGTCGAGCGCACGCTCCCGGTACGCCGAGACCGGGGAGCCCGGATCATGCAGCTCGGCGAACAGCGGCCGCAGCATGGGGCCATGGCCGCGGGCCCAGTCCAGGTAGGCGTCGATCAGCCGAATGCCGAGCTCGACTGGTTCGTCCGTGCCGGTCAGCGCCGTGCGGATACCGTTGACCAGCCGCTCGTTGGAGCTGTCGAGCACCACGTGGAGCGGTTCGGTCGCGTTGCCGAAATAGCGGTAGAAGGTAGGCCGGGCCAGCCCGGCCTGCTCGATGATCTGCGCGACACTCAGCCCGCGCGAACCGTGGTGGGTGAACACCTGCGCGGTGGCGAACACGATTCTGGCGCGTACCTCTTCGGCTTGCTCCTGGGTCTGGGGCGGCCGTCCGCGCCGCGCGGCCGTGGTCTCAGCGGACATGGTGATGCCTCACAGCGCTGTTGTCGGGATACCTGCGTCCCACAACGAACAGCTTGACACGAGGAGCGGCATCCACATTAATCTAACACTGATGTTCAGTTAAATGGATGTGAATCCGCCGCATCCACCATCTTTCGAGAGGCCCGACCATGACGACCGCCCCCGAGCTGGCCGGCGCCGACGCGCTGCCATCGTCGCTGGTACAGCCGCTGCTCGCGCACGCCGTCGCGGGCGGCGCCCCTGCGGTCGAGGTGTTCGCGCCCTCGACCGGCACGAAGATCGCCGACCTGCCGCAATCGTCCACCGGCGACATCGAGACCGCGTTTGCGACCACGCGGGAAGCGCAACGCGAGTGGGCGCGGCGACCGATCCGGCAACGGACCGCGGTGCTGCGCCGGTTCCACGACATCGTCCTCGCCGAGCAGGACACCATCCTCGACATCGTGCAGACCGAGACCGGCAAGTCGCGCGCGCACGCCTTCGATGAAGTCGGCGATGTGGCGGTCAACGCCAGGTACTACGCCACGGTCGCCAACCGGCTGCTTGCCACCCGCAAGCGGCGCGGTGTGCTTCCGGCCCTCACCCGGGTCGACGTCCGGTACCGGCCCAAGGGTGTGGTCGCGGTCATCTCGCCGTGGAACTATCCGCTGGCGCTGGCCGCCTCCGACGCGCTGCCCGCTCTCGTCGCGGGCAATGCGGTGGTGGCGCGGCCGGACAACCAGACCGCGCTCACCGCACTGTGGGCGATCGACGCCGCCGAGCGAGCCGGCCTGCCACGCGGGCTGTGGCAGGCGGTGCTCGGACGCGGTTCCGTGATCGGTGGCGAAGTGATCGCCCGCGCCGACTATGTCGACTACACCGGCTCCAGTGCGACCGGCCGGACCATCGCCCAGCAGGCAGGCGAGCGGCTGATCGGGTGCTCGCTCGAGCTCGGCGGCAAGAACCCGCTGCTGGTGCTCGCCGACGCGGACGTCTCGCGCGCGGCCAAAATCGCCATCCGCGCCTGCTTCGCCTCGGCGGGGCAGCTGTGCGAGTCGATGGAGCGGATCTACGTCCACGACAGCGTGTACGACCGCTTCGTGAGCGAATTCATCGGGCACGTCGAGGCCATCGAGCTGGGCGGCGGGCTGGACTACGACAGCGACATGGGATCGCTGACCTTCCAGCGGCAACTGGACACGGTCACCGCGCACGTCGACGACGCGGTCGCGAAGGGGGCCACCGTGCTGGCGGGCGGTCGCGCCCGCCCGGATCTCGGCCCGTACTTCTACGAGCCGACGGTATTGGCCGACGTGCGGCCCGGCATGACGGTCTACCGCGAGGAGACCTTCGGGCCGGTGGTCTCGATCTACCGGGTCGGCAGCGACGACGAGGCGGTCGCGCAGGCCAACGACACCGCCTACGGACTCAACGCCAGCGTGTGGACAAGGGACACCGGCCGCGGCCGCACGCTGGCCGCGCGGATCAACGCCGGCTCGGTGAACGTCAACGAGGGTTTCATCGCCGCGTGGGGCAGCGCCGACGCGCCGTCCGGTGGGCTCGGTATCTCCGGAACCGGGCGCAGACACGGTCCCGAAGGGCTGCTGAAGTACATCGACACCCAGACCATCGCGGTGCAGCGGGTACTGCCGATCGCACCGCTGCCCGGCATGTCCGATGCGGTGTGGGCCAAGACCATGACGCTGTACTTCGGCGTCATGAAAGCGCTGCGACAGAAATAGCTCGCACGACTCAGGGATCAGGAAAGAGACGGATGGGACTGGGCACGGTTGCGGGCAAGAGGGTTCTGGTCACCGGCGCCGCGATGGGTCTCGGCAAGCTGTTTGCCGAACGCGCGGTGCGTGAGGGCGCCGCGGCGGTGGTGTTGTGGGACGTCGACGAGGACGCGCTGAAGGACACCGCCGCCGAGCTGACGGGGCTCGGCGGCGCCGTCCACCACTACGTGGTCGACGTGTCCGTGCCAGCGGCGATCGTCGAGGCGGCGGGGACCGTGCGTCACGAGGTCGGCGGAATCGACATCCTGGTCAACAACGCAGGCATCGTGCGCGGCAACAGCTACTTCTGGGAAACCGAGAACCGCCGCGACATCGACAAAACGATGGCGATCAACTCGCTGGCCCCGATGTATGTCACCCTCGAGTTCCTGCCGGCCATGGTGGCGGGCTCCGCCGAGGCGCGGGTGCTGACCATCGCGTCGTCCGCGGGCCTGGTCGCCAATCCGCGAATGAGCGTCTACGCCGCGTCCAAGTGGGCGGCACTGGGCTGGTCGGACTCGGTTCGCATCGAGCTGGAGCAGGCCGGTCACGACCATGTGAAGGTCACCACGGTCTGCCCGACCTACATCGATACCGGAATGTTCCAAGGCGCCAAGGGATTCCTGTTCACCCCGATCCTGGAACAGGACGCCGTGGTCGAGACGTCGTGGCGCGAGATGAAGAACGGCACGCCCTTGGTGGTGCTGCCGTGGACTTCGCGGCTGAACAAGGCCATCTCCGGGTTGCTCCCGATCAAACTGCGTGACCTGTTCCTGAGCGCGGTCGGCGTCTACCACTCGATGGATGAGTTCACCGGACACAAGAAGTAGTGCGCCACAGCATGTCCGTCGCCGCGGTCGCGCGTTTGCTGTCCGGTGCGGTCGGCTGGTGATTCGCCAGCCATCGCTGACTATCGTGGCCGACGTCGGTCAGGCGGGGCGGGTGCCGATCACGACGGTCGCGTAGTGCTCGTCGGACTCCGCGATTCGGCCCGCGAGTCCATGTCTTGCCAGCACGGCGAGCGCGACCGGCGCCTGCTGCTCGCTGGACTCGACGAGCAGGTGCCCGCCCGGGGCGAGCCAGGAGGGTGCCTCGGCGACGACGCGGCGGAAGATGTCGAGTCCGTCGGGGCCGCCGTCGAGGGCGATACGCGGTTCGTGGTCGCGGGCCTCCGGGGGCATCCGCGCGATCATCTCCGAGGGCACATACGGGGTATTGCAGAGCAGGATGTCGATGCAGCCGCACAGCTCGCCGGGCAAGGGTTCGAAAAGGTCGCCCTGATAGACCGGGGCGCCGAGCGGGGTGAGATTTCGGCGGGCGCACTCGACCGCGACCGGATCGATGTCGGCCGCCGCCAGTGTCACCGGGCGCGCCTCGGCGGTGATGATCGTGGCGACCGCGGTGCCCAGAGCGCCCGAGCCGCAACACAGGTCGACGACCACCGGGTGGCCGGGCTTGGCACGGATCAGGTCGGCCGCTTCGTCGACGAGGAATGCGGTCCGTTGCCTCGGCACGAAGACGCCCGGGGCCACGGCGATCCGGAGCCCGTGGAACTCGGCCCAGCCGAGCAGATGCTCCAGCGGTGTACCGGAGACACGCTGCGCGACGAGCACCTCGAGTGCGGCACCGGTCTCCGCGGCGGCCGCGGTGAGCAGCCGCGCCTCGTCCTCCGCGAACACGCAGCCCGCCGCCCGCAGTTGACCGACCACATCGCTACGTCCGGCTGGCATCACCGATCCATCCTGCCGTGCGCCCCGATGATCCCGCCAACGGATTTCGGCGCACCCGGTCGGGGACCCGCACCGCACAGACCCTCGAGCGGGTGCGGATCTCCGCGCGATCAGCCGGCGGTGTTCTGCTGGAAGGTGCGTATAGCGTCGAGATAGATGCCGCGCTGGGATGGCTTGGCGGGCGGCGGTAGGTGCGAGACGAGCTGCTCGAGCGAGGTCATCGCCCCGACGACCCGTGTGCCCGCGACGATGAAATCGGCGACGGCGCGGCGGACGTGGTTGGGCGAGGTGACCACGATCGCGCTTGTCGCGCCCGCGTCCCGCAGCATCCTGGTGCTGAACAGGGCGTTTTGCACGGTAGAGCTCGCACGGGTCTCCACATTGATACGCGATTGCGGCACGCCGTGGCCGACCAGCCAGTTGCGCATGGCCTCGGCCTCGGTGATGCCGTTCTGGGGGTTGCCGCCGGTGACCACGATGGGCGAACCGGGAGCCGCGAGCGACTGCAGCCAGGCGGCGGTCAACCGGTTCTCCAGCTCGGGGCGCAACGAGCCGTCCGGGAGCAGGCCGTAACCGAGGACGACGATGCCGGTCTGCGGCCCGGCCAGCGCCGGCAGTGGATTGGGCAGGGTGCCGACCGCGGCGCGGATGGCGCCGAGGACGTTGTCGGTGTCCCGCGCCATTGCCGGGTCGACGATGTGCAGCCGTCCTATCGCGCCGGCGAACGCGGGGAGGTCGCCCGCGTAGTCGGACCAGATGGCTTGCAGGGCCAGCGCTTCGGCGTGATTGGGATCCGCCCCGATGAGGGTACGCAGGTCGGCGCGGCCCGCGGCGTCGTTGCCGTCGGTGAAGTTGCGCTGGGCGGAGTTGTAGAGGGCGTCGGTGTCCGGCGCCGCGTGTGCGGGAACACCGGCGAGACCGGTGATGGTGCAGGCCGCGAACGCCGTCGCGACAAGAAATTTCCAATGCCTCGAGTTCTTCACTACAGTCGACACCTTTCCGCGGAGGAAACCGGTTGACATTTGCTGACAGTTAGCGGAACAAAGTGCATATCACAATACGGGCGCCTGACCTCGATATAGTGCAATTGCCAGGAGGATTCTTCGACCTATTCTCGGCGCAGGTACGCACGGGCGCGCCGGTGGACTGCGCGCAAGCCGGTAGGCCGACCGGGATAGGGTGTGTCAACGTGGATACCGTTTCGCTGTCCGGCAAGGAACTCGCCGCCGCCATCAACGCCGACACCAAGGACCGCGCCGCCGCGCTCACCGGCCGCGGACCGGCGCCGCGCCTTGCCTTGATCGTGGCGAACGACGACCCCGCCAGCGCCTGGTATGTGAACTCACTGCGCAAGGCGGCCGGGCGTCTCGGAATCGCGTGCGACACTGTCGATCTCGGCGTTGACGCGAGCATCGACGCGATCCGTCAGGAGCTCGCCGCGCGCGGCACGGACAGCGCCACCGACGCGATCATGCTGCAGACCCCCCTCCCCAGCGGCATCACCCTGGACGACGTGAGCTCCGCGATCGTCGCGACCAAGGATGTCGACGGCGTGAGCCCGCTGTCGCTCGGCCTGCTCGCGGCGGGACTCGCTGGTTTCGTCCCCGCCACATCCGAGGCGGTGGTCGAACTGCTGAAGCATCACGAAATCCCGCTCTCCGGTCGGCATGTGGTGGTCGTCGGCCGCTCGAATATTGTCGGGAAGCCGCTCGCCCAACTGTTGCTCGCCGAGGACGCCACCGTCACGGTGTGCCATTCCCGTACCGCCGACCTGGCGGCGGTCACCGTCACCGCCGATATCGTGGTCGCCGCGGCGGGCCGCATCGGCCTGCTCTCCGGCAAACACGTCCGAGACGGTGCGGTGGTAGTCGACGTCGGCACCAACGAGGCGCCCGACGGCAAGATCGTCGGCGATGTCGACGCGGAGTCGGTGCGCGGCAGGGCCGCCGGACTCAGCCCGGTGCCGGGCGGCGTCGGCCCGGTCACCACCGCCCTGCTGATGCGCCACGTAGTGGTTGCCGCGGAAAACGCGCGGATGAGTTGAGGCTGCCGCCAAGCGTCGATCCTTCCGGGTCGACACACCGCCTCGGGCCGGGGAATCGGGGCGATAGTACTGGGCAGGGCGGCCCGAATGTCTTGTGCCTCAACGTACCTGGCTCAGGTTCGTGCGGCAGCGAATTCAACCCCGGCTGATCGCGCTGATCAACGTGCGATTGCCTTCTTTGGCGGTGGAGACTATCTGCGGGTTGTAGGCGATCGGGCCGTGGCCGGGGCGATATTCCGTGATCACGACGACGTACTGACCCGCGAACGCGCCGGGAGTGATTGCCAGGCAGTGGGTGGTGCCCGCCGGAATGGAGTCGATGCCCTCCTGAATCGCGTCGGCGGTGGGGACCGCGGCGCTGGCGGTGGCGGTGGCACGGGCCTGCTCGCCGGAGCGGGCCACGTAGTAGGCGTGTTGGAAGGCGAAGATTGCGGCCGGCCCGGAGTCGAAACCGCCGATGCCGTTGCCCTGGATCCGGCTGCCGACTCGCTCGGCCGGGCACTGGATGCCGGGTCGTGCCGCGGGTGCGTTCGCCTGTGTCGGCGCTGGCGGTCCGGCCTGCTGGTCGGAGCCGCCGTCCGAGAACTGCATGAAGGCCGCGAAGGTCAGAGCGGCGATGGCGAGCGTACCGAGAAGCGGTGGCGCCCAACGGCGCTTCGTGCGCCGCGGGCGGGAGCGATCGATCAGACCGGAGAATTCGTCCTCGTAGCGCTCGGGTTCGGGCGGCGGGGGCTGCGGTGCGGTGAGCTGCGGTGCGGTGGGTAGCTTGTCGACCCACGCGGACCAGTCGCCCTGGTACTCCTCGCCGCCCGTGGTGGGCTTGTCCGGCCCACCAGGTCCGGTGAGCTGAGGATTCCCGCGGTCGTAGCCGGGTCGTGTGCTCATCTCCGGTCGATCCATCGCCCCACCTTCATCAGGTCACCGTCAGGTGATCCGCACCGGCGCGCACGCTCTGCCGCGTTCGTCCAGCCGAATCCACACGCTCCCTGGGAGAATACTGCCCGATACCCGGTCCGAGTACGTCCGCGGGTGCTCAGCAGGCGGGCGTGTCGAGTGCGGCGAGCAGGTCGCGCAGGGTTTTGCGCTGGGTGGCCGAGGGTGTCACGAGCAGTTCCTCGGCGGCCGCGCGACGCGCCTCGGTCATGCCGGTCAGCGCGGCGCGGCCCTCGTCGGCCGGTGTGACCAGGGCTGCGCGGCGGTTGACGGGGCCGGGCGAACGCGTGACCGCTCCCGCCGCTGAGACCTTGCCGCAGCGCGCGTGCCCGGTTACCAGTGCGTGACCACCGGGTCGCCGACGCCGATCGCGTGGTAGACCCATTCGGCGTCATCGGGCGCCAAGTTGATGCAGCCGTGGCTGACGTTCGAATTGCCCTGCTGCTCCACCGACCACGGGGCGGAATGAATGAAAACCCCACTCCAGGTGAGGCGTTCGGCGAATTCACCCTTGATGACGTAGCCCTCCGGCGAGCTCAGCGGAATGCCGATGGTGCGCGAGTCGAACACCACCGAACGGAACTTCTCCAGCACCGGCCAGGTCCCCGCCGGTGTGTCCCAGCCCGGCTTACCCATGGAGGCGGGCATCGTCCGCACGACATTGCCGCCGACGCTCAGGGTGAACGTATGCGCTGACATGTCCGCGTCGCCGAAGACGCCCGCGTTGGTTCGGAAGTCCGTGCGCGCGTTACCGACTGCGACAACGATACGGGCGTTGGCGGGCAGGAAGCCGGTCGGCGTCCACACCGCAGCACGGTCGTCGGTCCACGCGAATGTGCCCGCGACTGGTTGGGTAGCTCTGATATCTATGGATTTTTCCGCGCGTGCGCGATCCGGGACGGGAGCGGCGAAACGAATGGTCACGGGATGAGCGATGCCCACCACTTGGCCGTTCGAAGGTCCGATCGTTGCCACCGCCTGCGCGGAGGGCGTTCCGATCAGCGTCGCTGTCGCCGCGCCCGACCCGAACGCGGCCAGTGCCACGATCACGGTCGCGAGGAACAAGTACCGAATTGCGCTCCTCATGGCTTCCACCCCTTCGAAATGGTGTGGTAGGCAAAGAAACATTCTAGGCCCGCATGATCAACTCGATCACCGATGACCTGGTCTGTGGTCCAGTTGTGACCCGGCGGACCTGCCTACACTGATCGGCTACCCGGTGGGATGCGAAGGAAACCAGCGCTGACGCAGGCACGGTGTCGGGGAAGCGTGGTGACCCGGTCAGCGGGAGGGACGGGACGTGAGCGGCTTCGGCTCGGTGATCGCCCGCGCGTCGAATTCCGCCCGTGCGGCGAGGATTTGGTCCTGGTGCTGCACCGCCCAGACACCCATGGCGTGGCTGAGTTCGCCGATGCTCGCGCCGAGCTCGCTGAGGGAGTACTCCACCCGCGGCGGCACCGTGGGGTAGACAGCACGGCGGACCAGGCCCTCACGTTCGAGGTTACGCAGGGTGCGGGTGAGCATCTTCTGGGTAATGCCGTCCAGGCGGCGGCGCAGTTCGTTGAAGCGGACCGGTCCGTTGCTGCCGCGCAGCACGCTCAGCACCAGAATGACCCACTTGTCGGCGAGGACGACCAGCATCTCGCGCGCCGGGCAGTGGTGCAAATAGCTCTCGACCAGGCTCGGAGAATCGGACCGGCCACACACAGTATCCATGGGGAACCTCGGTATCAAGAAGGTGCCTTCTTTCCAAAAGGTACCAGGTGCCCACAGAATCGTCGCATGCTCGCAATAACGCAGAAAGTGTTCGGTGGTCCGGAAGTACTCGCCATCGAGGAGGTCGATCGACCACGCCCCGGCGCGGGGGAGGTGCTGGTTCGGGTAGCCGCGACGACCGTCAACCCGGCCGACTGGAAGGTGCGCGCGGGGCTCGTCGGCAGGATCGGTGAATCACCGCTCACGCTCGGCTTCGACGTCTCCGGCATCATCGAGGAACTCGGACCCGGGGTGGACCGGTTCGGTGTGGGTGATGCGGTGTACGGCATGGTTTTCGGTGGTGCAAACGCCGAATATGTTGTGGTGCAGGCACATACGTTGGCGCCGAAGCCGCAGCGCATCGACCACGTGCACGCGGCGGCATTGCCGACGGCCGCGCTGACGGCGTGGCAGGCGCTGGCCGCGATCGGTGCGGGCCAGCGCATCCTCGTGCACGCGGCCGCCGGCGGGGTGGGACATCTCGCGGTGCAGATGGCGAAGCATCGCGGCGCGTACGTAGTCGGCACCGCCCGCGCCGCCAACCACGAGTTCCTGCGCGGGCTGGGCGCCGACGAGCTGATCGATTACACCGCAACAGATTTCGGCACCGCAGTGCGCGACCTGGATATCGTGCTGGACCTGGTCGGCGGCGAATACGGTTCCCGTTCGGCGCGGGTGCTGCGTCCCGACGGCAGGTTGATCGACACACAGGGCTCGGACGCGGAGGACGACCCGCGCTACGAGCGCTTCTATGTCGAACCGTCCGGGGTCTCGCTGCGCGAGATCACCACCATGGTCGAGCGCGGGTATCTGGGCGTCACGATCGACCAGGTGCTTCCGCTCGCGGAGGTCGCGAAGGCCCACGAGATCAGCGAATCCGGCCGGGTGCGCGGCAAGATCGTGCTGGTTCCCTGGAATCCGCCTGCTTGACAACGGCGCAACGCAATGGCGCCGGTGGCGACTCGACCACCGGCGCCGCCCCGAAGCCGGCGCTACCCGCGCAGGGCGTGCACGACGTCGGCGTGCAGGGCGTCCGCGCGAGCGGTCAGTTCGTCGATGCGAATCAGGACGGCGGCGAAGCGATCGCCCTCGACCGCGGGCAGCGACGACACGTTGATCTCGATGTTGAGCTGCGAACTCGCCGCGGCGGCGCGGCACGCGTCGGCGGCGGCGCCGATGTCGGTGACCACGTTCGGGTTCCCGATCGGGAACAGCTCCGCGGCCAGCGTCAGCACCTCGTCGGCCTCGTCGACGACCGCGGCGGGCACGCGCGCGGCTTCGACGAGCGCGGTATTGATCGCGGCAGTGCGGGCGGCGCGGTCTTCCGGGCTGTCTTTCGGCAGCTTGTAGGCGGCGCCGACGGCCGTGAACGCGGCGGCGTCGGCATCGGCCAGCGCGAGAGCCCGGTCGCGGGCGGCGTCGGCGGCCTCGATGATGCGATCGACCACCGGGCGGTTGTCGGCATCCTTGGCGCGGGTGGTGTAGCGCGCGACCATCGCCACCAGCGCGGCCGCCTGCGCGGCGTGCAGCGCGGCCACCGCGCCACCGCCCGGTGCGGGAATCTTGGCGGCCAGATCGCTCAGGTACTGAGCGAGGTTTGCCCTGCCGAAGGACGACGCAGTTTCCGCGGACGAGGTGCTGGGCTGCGACACGAGAGTGTTGCCTTTCGTTCTACGGCGAGGAGGTGGTCAAAGGTAAACGCTACTCGGTTGCGCCGCAGGCCCCGGCCGACACCACCGCCTGTCGCGCGTTCCCCGTGGCCGGTGCGCGGGCGCCGCGTACCCGCCGTTATGTTGAGTGCTATGCGGATCGGATTGGGCATCAACTACTCGGGCGGATTCAAGGAGGCCGCGGCGGAAGTCGCGGACCTCGAACGGGCCGGTCTGGACATCGTGTTCGTCCCCGAGGCGTACTCGTTCGATGCGGTGAGCGCGCTCGGCTACCTGGCGGCCAAGACCACGCGCTTGCAGCTGGCCTCGGGGATCCTGCAGATCTACACGAGGACCCCGAGCCTGACCGCGATGACCGCGGCAGGCCTGGACTTCGTCTCCGACGGACGCTATGTGCTCGGTCTCGGCGCATCGGGCCCGCAGGTGGTCGAAGGATTCCATGGCGTGCCGTACGACGCGCCGATCGGCCGCACCAGGGAGCTGGTAGAGATCTGCCGGAAGGTTTGGCGGCGCGAACGCCTGGAATACCAGGGCAAGTACTATCAGATCCCGCTGCCCACCGGGCAGGGGACCGGACTCGGCAAGCCCCTGAAGTTGATCAATCACCCGGTACGGGAACGCATTCCGGTGCTGCTTGCCGCGCTCGGCCCGAAGAACGTGGAGTTGGCCGCCGAGATCGCCGAGGGCTGGCAGCCGATCTTCTTCCTGCCGGAGCGGGCGAAGCAGGTGTGGGGCGATTCGCTCGCGGCCGGCTCGGCCAAGCGCGATCCCGGGCTCGGCGAACTGGATGTCTACGCCGGTCCGGCACTGGCCATCGGCGAGAACGTCGAACCCTTGCTCGAGTTCGTGAAGCCGCATCTGGCGCTCTACATCGGCGGCATGGGCGCCAAGAGCAAGAACTTCTACCACGCCCTGGCAACGAAGTACGGCTACGGCGCCGAGGCCGACCGCATCCAGGAGCTGTACCTGGCGGGCAAGAAGGACGAGGCCGCGAAGGCGGTGCCGGACGACCTGGTACGTGACATCTCCCTGGTCGGCCCTGCGAGCTACGTCAAGGAGCGGGTCGCGGCCTTCAAGGAGGCGGGCGTCACGGTGTTGAACGTCGTCCCGATGGCGGCGACCTCCGCCGAGCGGATCAAGCTGATCGAACAGCTGCGCGAGTTGGTGTGAGAAGAGCCGTTGCCGCTGTCGGGGATGGCGGCGGCAACGGTTCCGGTCAGCTCTGCCGGAACGCCGCCAGCGCGGCGTCCAGGGTGGAATGTAGCGCGAACACCTGATCCAGGCTCGTCATCTTGAGCTGGCGGCTGGTCGCGGGGCCCTCGGCGACGACGGCGATCGCGGTCGCGGCACCCGCGCGCTGGTGGGCCGCGACGAGCGTCGCCATGCCCGCCGAGGCGAGGAAGCTGACCGCGGTGAGGTCGATGATCAGGGCCGCGGGTTTGCCGCTGAGGATGGCCTCGATCGCGTTCTCCAGCGCCGGGGCTGTCGCCAGATCGACCTCGCCGGCCACCGTCAGCACCGTCGCGCCGTCCTGCGCCGCGATCGTGGTGGTCATCGTGTCCGCGAGGGGATACGCGTCTCCGGAAGTATTGGTCACATCTCCACAACACACAAGTCGCGGCGAATCCGCAACTTTGGAGTGTTCATAGGGTTGAACATACCTCGTAGCTCGACTGGCCCGCCGGTGGCCGGAGGTGTGGAACGCGGCCCGATTGGGCCATCGAGTTCGGCAAGGGTACGGCCGACGAGGTCGAACGCATCCTGCCAGCTTGCCGAGCGCTGGCCATCACAAACATTTTCAACCATTGACCCGGTGCTTCCGGAGGCCGAATTGTGGTGGGTTTGTCGGCGTGCGAAGGTGGCGATGGTATTGACGGCGGGGCGGCCTTCGGGAAGCAGATCTGCGGCGGCTCGGAACACGTGTGGTGCGCGGTCCCACATTTATAGCGCGCACCGCACCTCGGTTTCAGCACGACGTTGCGCGAGCCGCCGGCGTTGGGTGGGTGTTTTCGAGGTCGCCGAATGGTGACAGCGCAACGATTCCAGCGGACATCGCGGGTCCTGACAGCTGTCAGGAGCGGTCCGCCGCGCACCGCGTCGCCTGCCAGGAGGATTCTGTGTGCGGGAAAACCTCTTCGTCGAGTAGGTAGCCGATAGGCGCTGATGCCGTCGTCGACTGTGCCGTGGTGTGTGCGTGGGGCAGCTGCCGGTAGGCGATATCGAGTACGGGCATGTCGGCGGCTAGCCGATTCTGGCGGCGAGTCCGCGGGGCGTATTGAGACCGCAGGTAATGAATGCGCCGCCGTGGATGTACAAGATCGCCGACCCGAAGAAACGACAACTGGGTCAACGCGGTTTATTGAGAAGATGTCATGGTTCAGTGCGCCAGATATAGGCGCTCATTGGGCAAGCGTGGGTAGCTACCGGTGTCTACCGAGGTGACTGCGACATGCTTCGGATACCGTTGGGCACGGCAATCTTGTATGAACAACAAAGCCGCGGTGACGCAAGCCGTGAAATGGAAGAGCACATCACCGAGTTGCACCACCAGGTGCACGTCCTCTTCCTCGGGCTGCGGAGACATCTGATTATCCATCTTCGGTTTCGTCAGCGTCTGGCGTCGGGCGAAAATTTGGGTTCCCATCAATCGTGAAGGCCAGCGAGCCGTAAATCATCAGTTCGTTGCTTATCATGTCCCGATTACCCCCTGTCGTCGCAGGGAAGATATCTGCCGAGTCCTATCGCAGTCCGGCATGGGGAACTATCCTCGACCCTCCCAGGGACTGCACGCCGGTGCTGCCATGAGGATCGTGTTGGCCATTCAGCTGACGAGAACGAAAGGTCCGAAGCATCCACGTTCGTGGTTCGCATGCACTCGGCGTCGATCACGCGCTGGGTGATGAGGCTGGCGCTGGCCCACTTGGGGGAGTTCATCTGGAACATGTCGGGATCCACCTCGTCGACCTCGGCGAGGTGCGCACAGACTGTGGTGGCGGTGTAATCGGTGTCCGGGGGGCAAGGGCAATGTGCTTGGCGGTTGTGTCGCCGGGCTGCAAATCGGTCATGCAATGTCCTCGGAAGTCGTCACCGGAAGCAATCGAGTCAATATCTACGCTGATAGTTATCCGGTGATGTGGGACACACACTATCTACCGATATAGTGGTTGGCAAGGACGGACTGGTCAGTGAGGAGACATGAGCCTTCGTTACGCCCTATTGGCCATGCTGACCGCTGGCCCGGCCACCGGCTACGACGCCGCGAAGCGGTTCGGCGGATCAGTGGGACACGTCTGGCACGCCCCCGATTCCCACATCTACCCGGAACTGCGCCGCATGCACAAGGAAGGCTTGGTCGAATCCGAGCAGGTCCCGTGGGGGCCACGCAGCACCAAGACGCAGTACCGGATCACCGAGGACGGTATCGCCGCGTTCCGTCAGTGGATGAATACTCCGCTCGACCATGCTCCCGAGCGCGATGTACACCATATGCAGGCGGCGTACTTCGAATGGGCCGACCCCGAGCATGCTCGTGAAATCCTGCGCCGCCACATCGAGTACTACACGACCCACGTCGAACTGCTCACGGATGTCCGTGACGGCATCCGAGCCGGAACCGATCCCGTGATCGTCCGCCGCCTCGGCAATTACCCCGACCATGAGCACGCACGAATAATTGCCTACAAGGCGTACACCTACGAAGGAATGATCGCGCGCAGCCGAGCCGAAATCGACTGGGCCAGAAACGGACTCGAACTCGTCGACCGCTTGTCGCAAGACCGCCCCACGGACATCGCTTTCCCTGATGCGACGGTGCGGCCTCCCTTGTGATCGTCGACCTGAAATGCCGAGACCCCGGCACGAAGGCGATGGCGTTCCCATCGTCGGGCGGGAGTGTTCTTCGGGCCGATGCACGCCGCGTCGGTGGCTCGCGGAGGCGGTGAGTAGATCGCAGTCTCTCGACCGGCCTGCCGCGAGTTGACTCACCGTCGAGGCGATTGCCCCGATGACGTCGCCTGTGGTGGTGCGATCGACTCCGGCAGGTGAACGAGGATCAGGCCGACGGCGGCGATCAGGAAGTTCTGCAGCGCGGCCGACGACGCGTTCACCTCCTTGTTGGCCCACATTCGGAACCATTCACCCGCGACCGTGAGGAACCCGCCCGCGAACAGCAGCATCGCCATGGTCCAGCCCAGGCTCGACAGTTTCACGGCCACGTCCACCCCGGCTCGAAGCCGGCGCGGGCGCCCCGCCAGTACGCGGCCCCACACACCCGCGGCGGCAAGCAGCACGAAGGCGATCGAAAACTCCCAGATCACCACAAGAATGTAGGCGACAAGGGCGACGCTGCCGCTGGTGATCGCCCGCCAGTCCGTTCCGGCATTGTGGATCGTCGATCTCATCGACAGTACGGCGGCGACGCCGTGCCGGTTGGTGTCGGTGTCCATGCAGTTGGTGACCGCGACGAATAGATAGTAGAACCCGGTGATCGTCGCCAGCATCGCCACCGCCATCCGACGGCTACCTACTACGTCGAGAATCCTTGTACCGCTGCGTCTCACATGCCCTACCTCAGGTCGACAATCACCAATGTCGGGCCATCTCGGCGCCGACGTCACGGATTATCTCAAGGAGAACGCCGATGCCGCAGCAGAACTCCGGCCGGTGCTGCCCGGCGACTCGCTTGCGCTCATCGTTGTCGCCCGAGGACATCGCGACAGGGAGTATCGCACGGGGGCGTGATTCAGGCCGGTCACCGGGGGCATGTTGCCTCTTCGTGACTCGACCACGAGAAGTTTGTGGCGTGGTGAGGCCTCGGCCCGCGTCCGCACTCCCGCATAGGTGGGAGACGCTTTGACGAGGACATCACATGAAACCGGGTGGCTCTCCGAAAATGAAACCACCGCAGATATTCTCGTATCCGCTGGGCGACGGCACGGCCGCCTGCACGCCGCGGTGTCGACGGTTCGTGGTCGGTATCGTCGCGGTAACCTACTGGCTTGGCGTGCATTCCGGCCATTCGAACCCGTATCGACTGCGGCGTGCAGACGGCCTCGTCGAAACCGCTGGGAGACGTACATCATTCGTCGAAGGAATTATCTGAATCGCCTCTCGCGCAATGCACTCCGATCGGGTGACTGCCTTTCGCCCACCGATTCCTGATCGAAATGCTCTGGGCCAGAGATCTTCTGGCGACCGGCACGAACTATTTCTGCGCCAACATCATTCGGTCAGGTGCGTCGGTTTTCTGGTCGTTGGTCGCGAGAAAAGAGTTCTGAGTGGGTCTTAATGGTAGTTCGGTCATGATGCGAAGCTGTGCGGGTCAGGCCGGAGCCCTCCCCTCGCAGGCCTCATTTCGCGTTGACGGCGCCCTCCCCACTACTTTGCCCATATTGTCGAGGACGGACTTGGTAGCGAGGATCATCGCCGGTTACCTCAGATGCAGAAGACAACACTGCCGAGCGGGAAACATAGCACGACGGATCCCCCGACGGGGGCGGCTGAGTTCGATTGCGACACAACGGAGGGAGTCGTGTTTGCCGAAGCCATAGGAGCTGCGACGGCGCCCAGAGACAGGGTCATTGCTGTCGCTGCGGCGATTTTGATTGCTGTGGTAGACATCTTGCATCCTTCTGGTCGGGTGGATGAACGGCTTTCGTCAATCACTCACAACTCTTAGTGTTCGCCTACATGACCGCGGAAGCTAGACAAGGAAATGTCAAGTTCCGGAAGGTGACGTAACAGGGCGGTCACCCGTGATGTATTCGCGGGTCAGCCGGTGGGTGCTCTGGTACCATCCCGCTGGACTCTTACATCCTCCGCAAACCGGCCGAAGCCGACCAGCCGGAGGGTTCGCGCATAACTATTGCGCGCCGGAGATCGAGGCTTATTTCAGCTCTCCCGGAGCAGGGCAATTGGCGAGGTAGCGGCTGCGTATCGGCACTGCGCTGGGGTTCGGACGGGCGTGTGCATGAAAGCCGTGCAAATCCTCGACTATTCATGGCTGACACTGCCCGAAATGTCGAATTATTTTTATTGATATCCCGAGATGTCGAGTTGCAGCCGGTATGCGCGGATCGATGAGCCGATAGGAGCCCGACTGTGCGCCGTACGAGGCGCGCACGCGTGGGACAAGTGATGATCGTCGTCACCGATGCCGGTGAACAGCTGTGTCGATGAGCCGATGCCGGTGGTCGGGTCAGGACTGCGCGAGTTGGGGTGGGAATCCGCCTGTGGCGATTGGTCCCCACCGGTCGATATGGATGCGGATCAGCGACTTGTTCTGCTGGGCCATCGCTTCGCGGTACTCGTTCCAGTCGGGGTGCTCACCGGAAATACAGCGGAAGTACTCGACGAGACCGTCCAGTGCCTGCGGCATGTCCAGAACCTCGGCGCGCCCGTCGATCTGGACGTAGGGGCCGTTCCAGTCGTCGGAGATGACGCACATCGACACTTGCGGGTCGCGACGGATATTGCGGGTCTTGACGCGGACAGGATAGGTCGACACCACAATGCGCCCGTCCGGATCGACCCCGCAGGTTACGGGCGAAATCTGCGGACGTCCGTCGGCTCGAGTGGTGACCAGCACGCCCTGGTGACGCGGGCGCAGAAACTCGAGTAGTGCGGGCCGCTCTACCTTGTCCGCGGTGGCGATGCGTGGCATATCCCGATCCTAATCGGTGATGCCGGCACCGGGGCAGGCAAGGACCAGTGGCCGCCGCCGTCGCTACCACACGCCGCACAGCCAGTCGAGCACCACGGCGGCGGTCCACGACTGGTTCGTACTGCCCAGCGGCTCGCCCGTGAAGGGCTCGTAATACTCGCCGAACGAGCCGTCCGACACCAGATGCAAACCCTGGGCACGGAACTCGCTTGCGTGCCTCGGCCAGTCGCGCTGCTCGAACGCCCAGCCGAACAGCCACGTGATGACCGGCCACTGTGGACCACGCCAGTAGCAGCGCGAGTCGAAGTCCGGCGACGACGGCGAAATCGACGGTGGCACTGCGGCGAGCAGGTGCGGGTTACCTGACCAGTTCGTTCCGTCCAGGGTCGACATGAGTTGCTTCTCGACGTCGCCGGGCAGGCCCCCGCACAGCAGCGGCGCGAACCCGGCGATCGACTCGGTGGTGAGCCATCGACCGTGCCTGATGTCGCGGTCGCGCGCCATGCCGGTCTCGGGGTCGACGCTGCCGGCAACCGCGTCCCGCGCCCGCGCAGCCCACCTGCGGAGTTCGCCGATCTGCCCGGGATCACATCCGAGGTCCGCGCCGACCCTGGCGAGCGCATCGCTGGCCAGGGCGAATACCGCCGTGGTGAACACGTCGCCCACCAGGAAGCTCGACGTGCGCACGACCTCGTCGGGCTGGTAGTTCACGCGCCTCATCTGCTCGATGAGCCACAGGTATCGGTCGTATTCTTCGCTGCTGGGACGCTCGCTCGCGTCGTTCACCTGCTGCAGGTCGAGCCGTACGTACGGCGGCAGATCCGCGCCGGGAACGACGGCCGCGTACGGCTCATCCCAGCGCGGCGAGTTGTCCATTCCGGACTCCCACCCGTGCACGATCGCCACCAATCCGCTCGCGTCGGGCATGCGGTGCCGCGCGATCCACCGATGCCAGCGATACAGTGCGGGCCACGCGCGTTCGGCGAACCGCTCGGCCAGCTCCGCGTCGGCCTGCGAGGTCTTGCGCGCGATCTCGACGATCCGCCGTAGTGCGATCGCGTGCACCGGCGGCTGGCAAATCCCAGACGTGCGAACATCGGACGGTGCCTGCGGCGCGGAATCGGTTCGCCAGCGGTCCGGGCCCGGGAAGTAGTTGCTGTCGCTGGTGAACACGATGTGCGGGATCATCCCGTCGCCCCACTGCGCGTCCAACAGTGTGCTCAGCTCCGTGACAGCGCGGCTCACGTCGAGGTATGCCAGTCCGATCGAGATGAACGCGGCATCCCAGCTCCACATGTGCGGGTACAGCTTGGGGGCGGCGGTGACGAGCGTGCCTGTGTCGTTGTCGCGCAGAACCAGCGTGGCCTTGGCGACAAGGCGGGCGGGCTGGAAATGGATATCGCGGTCGCCCGCGGCGGTGATCATCCGACCTCCTGTGTCTTGCGGGGGTTCCCGCGCCCCGTCGGCTCGATGAGCGCTGCGCGATTGTGTCTCATCGAGCCTCCAGCAGCAATCCGGTTTCCGGGTCGTACCAGCGGCATGCCTCTGGCGGCATGTGCAAGCTCAGCGTGCCGCCTTCGTCGGCGCGGAAGCCCGGCGCCGCTTGAACTTTCACGGTCTGCCCGCTGACGTCGGTGGTCAGCAGGGTCGACGAGCCGAGCGGTTCGAGCACCTGGAGCTCGCCGCGGACCACGTCGACTACGGGCTCGCTGCCCACCACAATGGCCTCGGGGCGGATACCGAGCCGGAGCGTCCTTCCCACGAACGACGACAGCGCTCGGGGCACGGCGAGTGACTGCCCACCCAGGTCGATGCGCGGCCCGGCTTCGCCCGCCGCGACCTGGCCGGTGAGGAAGTTCATCGGCGGGCTGCCGAGGAAGCCGCCGACGAACTCCGTCGCGGGGCCGTCGTAGACCTCTGTGGGCGGGCCACACTGGGCGATCGCCCCGGCGCGCATCACGGCGACGCGGTTGCCCAGCGACAGCGCCTCGACCTGGTCGTGGGTGACGTAGATCGTGGTGGTGCCGAGCTCGGCGACGAGCTTCTTCAGGTCCGCGCGGAACGACAGCCGCAGCAGCGCGTCCAGGTTGGACAGCGGCTCGTCCATGAGCAGCACGTCGGCGTCCATCACGATCGCCCGCGCCACGGCGACACGCTGGCGTTGCCCGCCCGACAGCCGCGCCGGGTACCTGTCCAGGTACGGCGTCAGCTGCAGCAGCTCCGCGGCCCAGGCGACCTTGCGGCTGATCTCGTCGGCGGGCACGCCGTGCACCCGAAGGCCGAAGCCGATGTTGTCGGCGACCTTCTTGTTGGGGAATACGGCGTAGGACTGGAACACCATCGACAGGTTGCGCCGCCGCGGCTCGAGATAGGTGACGTCCTTGCCGCCGATCACGATCTGCCCGGAGTCCGGGAGCTCCAATCCGGCGATCATGCGCAGCAAAGTCGTCTTACCGCAGCCGGACGGCCCTAGCAGCACCATGAACTCGCCGTCCGCGACCTCGAGCGATACCTCGTCGGTGGCACGCGTCGTACCACCGGGATAGGTCTTCACCAGATTCCGGACAACCACCTCGGCCATTAGCGAACCCCTGTCATCTGAGCGTCGTCCCCCACATGTTCACCAGGTAGCGCCGCATCACGAAGATGAAAACCAGCGCCGGAATGATCAACGCGAAACCGCCAGCGAAGCGGTACGCGGTCGACGCCTCGCCGAGCGCCGTGAGCACCTGCGCCGGAAGCGTGCGGTGCCCGAGTGTGACGATCGTCGCGCCGAGAATCTCGTTCCAGGACAAGACGAACGTGAAGATCGAGGACGCGGCAAGGCCCGGCAGTGCGAGCGGCACCACGATCTTGCGTGCGGCCTGCCAGCGTGTGCAGCCGAAGACCTGCGCGGCCTCCTCGAGGTCGGCCGGAACCGAGACGAAGATACTCGCCGTGATGAGCACGGTGGTCGGCAACGCGAGCGTGGTGTGCACGAGCGTCACGGCGAACACCGTGTCGTAGACCTCGATCCGGAGAAACATCGTGGCGAGCGGCACCGAGAGCACCACGATCGGCAACGCGCGCACGAAAAGAATGAATACCTGGTAGGTATCCTTGCCGCGAAACGCGTGGCGCGCCAACGCGTATCCCGCGGGCGCGCCGACGACGAGTGACAAGAACACCGTGTAGATGCCGACGAGCACCGAGTTACCCAGTGCTGGAATGGTTCCCGTGGCCCGGAAGAACGCGACCAACGTCTCGGTGGAGAACTCATCGGGGATCAACGACTTCGGAAACTCGTTGAGCGCGTCACGCGAGGACACCGCGGAGAGCCCGATGAGCACGATCGGCAGCGCCATGAACAGGGTCACCGCGATACACGCCACCTGAACCCATATCGCGCGCCAGCGGCGCCTGCGCAGCGGCGCACGGTCGACGGGTGGCAGCACGGTCTTCGGCGGCGCCTCGGCCTTGTTCATCGCGACCCCTGTATCTCGCCGGGGTTCCCGCGCCCCGTCGGCTCGATGAGCGCTGCGCGATTGTGTCTCACCGCGCCTCCTCCGGCTGCCGGACCGTCCGCAGGTAGAACACGGCGGTGGCGAGTGAGATCGCCAGCACGATCAGCGAGACGGCGCTGGCTACCGCGGGGTTCTGCAGGTTCGAATACCACTCGTATGTCTCGCCGACGAGTAGCGGGAAGTCGCGCCCGGTCAGGGCCTGCGCGACCGCGAACGCCTGCAACGCGAGGATCGTCCGCAGGATCAATGCCACCTGCAGGCTCGGCCCGAGCAGCGGCAGCGTGACATGCCGTAGCCGCTGCCAGAAGTTCGCGCCGAACACCTGCGCGGCCTCGTCGTAATCGCGCGGAATCATCTGGACGCCCGCCACCACGATGACGAAGACGAGCGAGGTCGCGCGCCAGACCTCGGCGATCACCACCGCGAGCAGCATCGTGCCGGTGTTCTGATAACCGAGCCACTGCACGCCGTCGTCCGAAAGACCGAGTGAGACGAGCAGCGAGTTCAGGTAACCGCGGTTGTCGAAAATGGACAGCCACACCAGACCCGCGGCCAGCTCGGAGATCGCCAGCGGGAGGCACCACAGATAGAAGTGGCCGCTGGCAAATCTCGGCCGTGCCTGCATGAGCAGAGCCATGCCGATGGCGAGCACGAGCTGGATCGGTACGACGATGACGATCAGCACGAGCGTGTTCCGCAGCGCGGTGAAGATGTAGGGATCGTTGAACAATCGGTCCCAGTTGGCGAGCGTGAAGCCGTCGTCGCCACGGAATGCCTCCAGGACGCCCTGCATGAGCGGCCAGCCGAACAGCGTCAGCATCAGCATCATCGACGGCAACAGCAGGATCCACGGCGAGCGCAGTCGTGAAATCATGTCTACCCCACCTTGCAGATGTCGGCGGCCGGGTCGGGAGCCCAGCACGGCACCTTCAGGTCGTCGAGGATGCCCTGTAGCACCCGTGCCTGCTGGTCCAGCGTGGATCGAATATCGGCTCGGTCCAGCACGATCGAGCGAAAGCTGTCCTTGAACACCTTGCTCACCTCTCCCTCGCGCTGGCCGAGGCCCACCGGCGGCAGGGAGAGGATGGTGCCCTTCGCTTCCTGCTGTCTGCGCACCGCGTCCGCCTCTAGTTTGATGGCCGGTGGCAGGTCGTCCGGGATCGTTGTGTCGACGGACGGGAAGAAGCCGTTGGAGCGCAGCAGCTGGATCTGTGTTTCCGGACGGGTGAGTGCGCTGATCGCCCGTTGCGCGAGTTCGGGGTCGGGGCTGCCCTTGGGGATCGCGAGCCCGGCGATCACGGCCATGTAGCCGAGGCCGTGCGCGCCGCGCGGGGCGGGCAGCATGCGCCAGTTCTGTGGGTCGCGCTCGGGCGCGTGGACGAGGCGTACGACGTGGTCCCACGCCATGCGCACTTCGCCGCTCTCCAGCGGCTCCTGCATGAAGTCGTAGTTGGTGCTCGACGACGCACAGTTCGCCCACAGCTCGCGGAAGTACTGCCACGCCGTCACTGCCTCATTCGAGCGAAACGTGGTGATCTGACCACCGGTGAACGAGGGCAGCAGGAAGCCTTGTGCGAAGCGGTGCAGCAGACCCTTCGGGCCCGCGGGCAGGCCGAGCATAGGCCGGTTCCCGTTGGCGCGGCGGGCGGCGATGGCCCAGTCGAGGAACTGGTCGTAGGTGAGCGACGTGGCGTCGGCGCCGGACGGCAGGTGTTCGAGCGCGTCGGCGTGTGCGGCGAGAACGTAGCTCGCGGTGGCCCACGGGATGTACCAGGTGTGGTCGGTGCCCGCCTTGGCGAGTTGCAGGTATTCGCGAGACCAGCCGCGGTCGCCGAGATCGGCGAGCAGGCCGCTGAGATCTTGGAGGTAGCCGTCGGCGAGCGGCGCGACGTCGCCGTGCAGCCCGCCGAGCAGACCGATCTGTGTCGAGCCCGCGTCGACCTGGCTGCGCACCTGGCTCGAGAACGGGCTCTCCTCGATGGTCACGTAGCCGACGCCGGGTGCGGTCTTGGCGAGCAGGCTGCGGAACCGCTCGGCCTCGTCGGCGGGCCGGAACTGCGTGGACAGGAAGATCATGCCGCCATTTCCGCTGGTGGCGAAGCCGGTGCAGGCCGCAGCGGAGAGTGCGGCCGCGCCGACGCCCGCAGCGCGCAAGAAGGATCTGCGCGTCAGGCCGGATACCAGCATCCATGACTCCTGTGCTGTCACACTATGTTTCGAACTTTTGTCAGTTTGGTTAACGTAAGTGGAGTGGGGGATATTGTCAACATGCTCGTGACCACATCGACGCCCTCGAGCCCCACCTCTTCGGGACACGTGCTCGCCCTGCTGCGCGCGGCGGGCCCACTGACGCGGCTCGAGCTGCAGGAACGTGTGGGGCTGTCGAGGGTGACCTTGGTTGAGCGGCTGGACGTTCTGCGCAGTCTCGGGCTCGTCCGCCAAGCCGGACATCGGGAGTCGAGTGGCGGCAGGCGCGCGGAAGTGCTCGAGGTCAACGACACCGGCCGCACCGCGCTCGTCGCCGACCTCGGACAGAGCCACGCGACGCTGGCGGTGGTCGACCTTCGTGGGACGGTATTCGCGCGTGAGGACCACCGGCTGCCCATGCGGCACAGCCCGCGCGAGATCGTGCCGGTGCTACTCGACGCGGGTCGGAAACTATTGCGGCGCACCGAGCGTGCTGACACCCTGTGTGCGATGGCGCTGTCGGTCCCAGGGCAGATCGACCATGAGCGCGGGGTCACCCTGGCACCACCGACCATGCCGGACTGGAACGGTGCACCGCTGCGCGAGCCGTTCGCCGCCGCGCTCGGCGTGCCTGTCCTGCTGGAGAACGACGCGAACGCGTTGGCACTCGGCGACTTCTGTGCGTTGGGCCGTCCCGCAGCGACACTCGTCGGGGTCAAGGTGGGGACCGGAATCGGTGCGGGCGTAGTGATCTCGGGGCGCGTTCACCGCGGCAAGAGCGGCTCCGCGGGCGAGATCGGGCACATGCGGATCGAAGGCAGCCACCAGCAGTGCAGCTGTGGCCGCCGCGGATGTGTCGCGGCCAGTGCCAGCGGGCAGGCGCTGACTCGCGACCTGCGACCCCTCGGAGTGCGCACGGTGGCCGATGTCGTCCGGCTGGTCGACGAGGGCAGGCCCGCCGCGATCCGGGCGACGGAGAAGGCCGGGCGGCTCGTCGGGACTGTGGTCGCGACGATGGTGTCGATCGTTGATCCGACATACGTCCGCGTGGGGGGAGCGGTGGGCGTACTGCCCCCGTTTCTCGAGGGGCTGCGGCGCACCGTCGAGGCGAACGCTCACTCGAGTGCACTGCGCAACCTCGACATCGGCCCATCGCAGCTGGGGGAGAACGGCGCGTTCGTGGGATTGGCGGGCTTGGTGGCCGACGAGATGCTGTCCCCGGAGACGGTGGACGCGATGGTCGCCGCGCGGTAGGGCCGATGCCCGAGCGGGAGCTCGGGGACGCGAGCATGCCCGCGGCTATTCAGGTCAGCCGAATTCCGCCCGCGAACCAGGCCCTCGAGGGCGGGTACCCACCGCTGGGGTCGAGCTCGCGCTGCGGTTTCATGACTGTGTGTGGCGGCCAAGACCTCAGGGCAGCGCGCTCGGGTTGCGGGTTCGGCTGATGACGGGGATTCGATTCCTGCTGCATCACCCAGAAATCCGCCGTTGCGTGTCACGCAACGGATTGGCCACCGGGAATGTAATCGCTGGCAGCGTCACCGACATACGGACCGTCGTGCCTGGTCCGGAGTGGTCGATGTCGAGTTCCTCGGTCAGCGCGCGCATCATCTCGATTCCGCGGCCGCGATAGCCGGGATCGGAGGCGCGCGGCTTCCAGTTGCCCGAGTCGGTGACCATGATGACCACGGTATCGATGTCGCAGGTGGCCGACAGCTGGACCCGTCCGCCGTCGCCGTTGCGGTAGGCGTGCTCGATGCTGTTACTGCACGCCTCGTTGGCCGCCGCGACCAGATCGGAAGCCAGGTCGTATGGCACCGCCGCGGTGGCAAGCCAGCCCTTCAGGGTGCGCCGCAGCACCGCGAGTTCGTCCGCGTGCGCGGGCACGTCCAGTCGCAGCGGTGCGGGCGGCTGGCGGTAGACCACCATCGCGACGTCGTCGTCGTATCCTGCCGCGGGCCGCAGCCGGGAGAGCACGGCGTCCGCCACCTCGCGTGGCAGCCGTCCCGAGGTGTCGGCGAGCACTGCCGCGATCTTGGCGAATCCGTCATCGATGTCGACGCCGCGCTGTTCGACCAGCCCGTCGGTGAACAGCACCAGCGTCGAGCCGGGTGTCAGCGCCGTGGTGGCCTCTGGCCGCCTCGGCGTGTCGAACGTCGCCAGCGGCACCGCACGGCCGCCCTCGAGCAGCCTGCCGGTCGCGGCGACATCGGCGAGGATCGGCGGCATGTGCCCGGCGCTGCTGTAGCGGACGAGCCCGCGTACGGGGTCGAGCACGGCGGCGCACACCGTGGTGCACATGGCGCCGGGGATGCGTGCGGCGACGGTGTCGAGTTCGGCCAGCAGCTGCGCCGGTCCGGCGCCGCGCAGCAGCAACGCCCGCGCGGCCGTCCGCAGCTGGCCCATGACGACGGCGGCGGACAGGCCACGTCCGACGCAGTCGCCGACCACGACGCCGATGGTGCCGTCGCGCAACGGCACCACGTCGTACCAGTCGCCACCGATCTCCAGCGGCGGCAGCGCGGGCTCGTAGTGCACCGAGAACCGCGGCGGCAGCTCGATCGGGCCGAGCATGGCGCGCTGCAGGGTGAGTGAGGTGGCGCGCGCCTGGTCGAAGTTCCGCGCCCGCTGCACCGCGAGGCTGAGATGGCCGATCAGGAGGGAGAACAGCGTCCAGTCAGCGGCGCTGATCGCCCGTGGCGCGGCGAAGCGCAACCACATCGCCGCATCGCCGGTCTCACCGAGCGGGGCGACGATACCCTCGGAGCTCTCGGCGCCCTCGGGAATGGCCAACAGACTGCGGGCGGGCCTGCGCCGGGCCCGGCCGAGCAGCGCCCGCGAGCGCTCGTCGAGCGTGCCATCCCCGTCGCGCGAGGTGCTGTCGGCCCCCACGCCGGAGACGTACACCTCGGGTGCGGCGTTGCGGCTCGGCCACACCGCCACCACCGCGGTCTCCGCGCCCACCGTGCGCCGCAACTCGTCGAGCCCGACGGCGAGCACCTCGACCACGCTGGTCGCCGCGCCGACCGCGGTGGCGAGCCGGGACGCCGCTTGGTCGCGGGCTTGGGCGTCGTGCTCGGCGGTGACGTCACGAATGGTGCCGACGAAGATCCGCTCGTTGCCCTCCGGCTTGATCAGCGCGCTGGTACTCACCGCGAGCCACACGTTGCGCCCGTCCCGGTGCCGGATCGAGATGACGAAACGCTGTGCCTCGGTCCCGAGATGGGGATAGCGCGGACCGTCCGGGGAAGACCACGGATGCGGAAGCGGGTAGGGGATTTCGGCGGCGCCGTAGCCGGTCAGCGCGCCGAAGGCGGTGTTGACCTCGATGATGGTGCCCTGCGCGTCGGCGACGAAGAACCCGTCCTGCAGCGATTCGACCAGCGCGGTGCGGAACGCGTCGCGTCCGGCGAGATCGTCGGCGCGTGAACGCTGTTGCTCATAGCGGCGGGTGCCGTCGAGATAACCGCGGGTGGCGATGTCCAGCGGGACGAGAGTCTGCAACAGGAATTCCAGCGCCGTCTCGGGCAGGCGGCTGTCGGATTCGCCGCTCTCGGACGGGATCTCGTGCCGTTGCTGTTCGTCCTGGACCACCCGGAAGTGGTTCTCGGTGAGGTCGAGCAGGCTGATGCCCTCCACCAGCGCGCGCCGACCGAGCTCATAGCCCTCGGCGAGGCCGGCCTGGGTAGGCGAACCCAGGTGCCGCCGTAGCGCGTCGGCGTAGGCGTTGAGGAAATCGGCCAGCAGCTCACTCATGTCGTCCGGCCTGCTGTGCCGCGATGCCGGGCGGCCAGCACGAGTGCGTCGTCGGTGTCCTTCGCGTCCCTGGCCAGGATCTCGCTGGTGATGTCGGCGGTGGACTTGGAAAGGTCGACCCGCTCGGCGGATTCGGTGACGATGCCGTCGGTGGACATCAAGAGCAGATCGCCGGGGCGGACCGAAACGGACTGCGGTTGAAGGTGCGCCGGTAGCCGATAACCGACGATGCCCGCGGTGAGCAGCACGGTGGCGTGCACGCTCAGACCGATGGGACCCGCGGTGAGCACCCGGGATTCGACGTTGCCGACACCGAGCCAGCGCACCCTGTCGCCCTCCTCGAAGTGGGCGAGCGAGATCGCTGCCCCCCGGGTGTCGGCCAGCGCGCGGTGACAGAGCACCATCAGCACATCCAAGGGCTCGGCGCGGTTCTCCGCGAGCACCTGCGCCGCACGGCCCGCGGCGTCGGCAGCGGCGGCGCCGTGCCCGAGTCCGTCCAGGACGGCGAAAAGGACTGTGCCGCCGCCGGTGTCGAGGACAACCCCGCGATCACCGGAGACATCTTGACCCGGCAGTGCGCGACCGGCCACCGCCCACTCGATCCGGCCGATGAACCCGTCCTCATGCACCGTTGGGTACCCACTTCCACATCTCCACCAGCGTGCCGCGTCCCGGCGCCGAGTCGACGGTGAGCCGGTCCATCAATCGTCGGGCGCCGGGGAGGCCGAGCCCCAGACCGCGCCCGGTGGAGTAGCCGTCCTCCAGCGCGCGAGTTATATCGAGGATGCCCGGTCCCTGGTCCTCGGCCTGCACCACCAGCGCCTGGCGACCCTCGCGGTCATCGACCAGCAAACGTATTTCGCCGCTTCCCGCGTAACTGGTGATGTTGCGGGCGATTTCGGAGATCGCCGTGGAGATCATGGTCCGGTCGGTCAGTGTGAATCCGAGCTTTGCTGCCAGTTCACGTCCGGCTTGACGTGCGATCACGATGTCACCCGACACCCTGACCGCGATCACCACGTTCTCAGCGGCCACTGTCACGACCGTCTCGCTGGCGACGGGCTGGGGTCTTTCGGTCCAACCAGGCGAGGCCCTCTTCCAGATCGAGGGCGGTGTGCATGTCTTCGAACGTGAGCCCGAGCTGCACCATGGCGAACGCGACTTCCGGTTGCAGCCCGACGATCACCGTTTCGGCGCCGCGCAGCTGCGTCATGTGCGCGATGGTACGCAACGATCTCGCCGCGAACGAATCCATCACGTCGATCGCGGTGACATCCACGATGATGCCGTGTGCCCGATATTTGCTGACCTGTTTCATCAGATCGTCCTGCAGGCGCTCGGTATCAGCGTCGGTCAGGGCGGACTGGACCGACGCGATGAGATACGTACCCTGTTTGAGAATCGGAACCGGCATCAGGTCCGCCTGATCAGCGGCCGTCGCGTTCGGAGACCCGGGAAACCTCGTAGCCTAGGAGACGTTCCGCCTCTTCGATACCACCCTGAAGGTCGCCGACCGCGTTCATCTTCGACAGATCCAGGCCGATGGTCACCAGCGTCAGTGCGATCTCCGAGGACAGGCCGGTGATGATCACGTTCGCGCCCATCAGGCCGGACGCGTCGACGGTCTGCACCAGGTGATTGGCCACCGTGGAGTCGATCGCGGGCACACCGGTGATGTCGATGACGACAACCTTCGCGCGGTTGGCCCGGATGGCCCGTAGCAGTTGCTCGGTGAGCTGGCGGGCGCGCTGGCTGTCCAGCACGCCGATGATCGGCAGGATCAGCAGCTGCTCGCGCACCTGGAGCACCGGCGTCGACAGCTCGCGGATGGCCTCCTGCTGCTGGCGGATGACGCGCTCGCGCTCTTGGACGAAGGAGACGCCTACGGTGTTGGCGATGCGGTTGGCGGCCGGTTCGTACGCGTCGAGCACGGCGTTGAGCAGCTCGAAGTCGGCCTGGTACTTCTCGAAGAGGGACCGGGCCAGCACGTCGCGCAGCAGCAGCACGATGCCGAGCACCTCGTCGGTCTCGACTCCTCTCGGGATGATGCGTTCGGACAGGTCCCGCGCGTAGGCCTGCAGGGCCTCGACGCTACCGGTCTCGAGCACCTCGACGTAGTTGTCGTAAACCGAGGTCGCTTCGGAGAAGATCTCCTCGGGGGTCATCGCGGTGAGCAGTTGGGCGTCGGTGATTCGCCGGGCCCATTCCTCGCGTAGTGCGGTGCGGTTCTGGCGCAGATGCTCGACCAGCTGCGGGAGCAGGTTGTCGACCGGGCCCGCGGTCAGCGAATCCGCCGAAAGGCTCATGGACACCTCGGACATGGAAACTCCTGCCCCTTTCGACGGTTGAGTCGGGATCTTCGGACGCTTCGGCTGCGAGCCGATACCGAGCCTAGTCATACCCCACCCGGGTCGCCGCCGAAACCTGCCGCTTGTTCGCCCTCGATCCGGATGGCATGGACCTCATGGCACCGTAGCGAATCCGCGTTCCAACGCCGCGAGTGCCTCGTCCAAGTACACGGTGAGGTCGCTGTCGGCACGGGCGAGCCAGGCGTCGAACGCCGCGCGGGCCGCCGCGAGGGTGGTCCGCCCGACGGCGAGGGGGATCAGGCCGTCCTCCGGCTCGCCGAGCCGCCCCGCGGCGAACGCGCTCACCGCGCGCTCCCAGGCGTCGTAGTGCGCGCCCGCGGTGGCGGCCAGCGCGGGGATGGTGGCGACGAGCTGCATGCGGGTGCGCAGTTCGGGGACGTCTTCGGCGCGATATCGATTGGCGTTCACCACGACTCGGCGCACAGCGGTCATCATCGGAACGTCGTCGGGCACCGTGGCGAAGGCTCCGCGCAGCGCGGCGACTTCGTCGTCGAACTGGTACCAGAGCACCTCCGCCTTGGTGGGAAAGTAACGGAAGAAGGTGCGTCCGCTGATGCCCGCCGCGGCAGCGATCTGCTCGACGGTGGTGTCGTCGAAGCCCCGCTCGGTGAAAAGCCGCATGGCGATCAGTTCGAGTTCGCGCTTGGTGGTGCCGCGTGGGCGGCCGCGCGTGGTCCGGTTCTCCCGCATCGTCTGATTCTGCTCGGCGGTCACGGCCCTTGATTATGTCAGTGACTGACGATAATCTCGCGGCATGTTGGCGGATCTCACCTGGCCCGAAGCGGGCGCGCGGGCCGCCGCGGGTGCGATCCTCGCCGTGGCGGTGGGGGCTACCGAGCAGCACGGTCCGCACCTGCCGCTGTCCACCGACACCGACGTCGCCGCGGTATTGTGCGCCCGGCTCGCCGCCGCGCGGCCCGATGTGCTTGTCGGACCGGCGATTCCGTACGGCGCCAGCGGTGAGCACGCGGGCTTTCCCGGCACACTGTCGATCGGACAGGCGGCGCTGGAGCTGCTGATCGTCGAGCTGTGCCGCTCGGCGACCGAGACCTTCGACCGGATCCTGCTGGTCAACTGGCACGGCGGCAATATCGAACCGCTGCGCAGGGCGAAGGATCTGCTGCGCACCGAGTCGCGCGACGTGCGCGTCTATCTGCCGCGCTTCGACGGCGACGCGCATGCCGGGCGGTCGGAGACCGCAATCCAGCTGGCGCTCGCGCCCGACCGGGTCCGCGACGATGTTGCCGCCGCGGGCGACACCCGTCCGCTGGCCGAGTTGCTGCCGCTGTTGCGCGCGGGGGGAGTGCGCGCGGTGAGCGCCAACGGCGTGCTCGGCGACCCGGCGGGCGCGACCGCTGGCGAGGGCGCCGCTCTGCTCGAACACCTCACCAGCGACTTGATCGACCGAACCCGGCTCTGGTGGCCGGTAGCCTCCCCGGAAAGGACCGGAACATGAACCCGTGGTTCGAGACTGTCGCCGAGGCGCAGCGACGTGCGAAGAAGCGGCTCCCGAAGTCGGTGTACGGGGCGCTGATCGCCGGATCCGAGCGCGGCCAGACCATCGAGGAGAACCAGAAGGCGTTCACCGAACTGGGCTTCGCGCCGCACGTCGCCGGGCCGATCGGGCTCCGGGATCAGGCTACAACCGTACTGGGACAAAAGCTTTCGATGCCGGTGCTGATCTCGCCGACCGGCGTGCAGGCGGTGCATCCGGACGGTGAGGTCGCCGTCGCCCGCGCCGCGGCCGCGCGCGGCATCGCGATGGGCCTGAGCTCGTTCGCCAGCAAACCGATCGAAGAGGTGATCGCGGCCAACCCGGTCACCTTCTTCCAGCTGTACTGGTGCGGCGGCAAGGACGAGATCCTGCAGCGGATGCACCGAGCGAAGTCGGCGGGCGCGGTCGGCTTGATCCTGACCCTGGACTGGTCGTTCTCGCACGGCCGGGACTGGGGCAGCCCGGCGATCCCGGAAAAGCTCGACCTGCGTACCATGCTGAAGTTCGCGCCGCAGACGCTGGCGCGGCCGCGTTGGCTGGCCGGCTACGTGCGCTCGGGCCACATTCCCGATCTGACCGCGCCGAACATGGCTGTCGGCGACGGTCCCGCCCCCGGTTTCTTCGGCGCCTACGGGGAATGGATGGGTACGCCCGCGCCGGACTGGGCGGATGTCCGGTGGATTTGCGAGCAGTGGGACGGGCCGGTGCTGCTCAAGGGCGTCATGCGGGTTGACGACGCCCACGCCGCAGTCGACGCCGGTGTCGCGGCGATCTCGGTCTCCAACCACGGCGGCAACAATCTCGACGGCACTCCTGCCGCGATCCGGGCGCTGCCGGTGATCGCGGAAGCGGTGGGCTCGCAGATCGAGGTGGTACTCGACGGCGGCATCCGCCGCGGCAGCGACGTGGTGAAGGCGGTGGCGCTGGGCGCTCGGGCGGTGCTGATCGGCCGTGCCTACCTGTGGGGTTTGGCCGCGAACGGGCAGGCCGGTGTGGAGAACGTGTTGGACATCCTGCGCGGCGGCATCGATTCGGCGCTGCTCGGCTTGCGCAAGACCAGCGTCGCCGAGCTGGACCGCTCGGATCTGGTGGTGCCCGCCGGGTTCGAGCGGGCGCTCGGGACACCCGAATCGGCCGGTGCGACGGACGCTCCTGCGGAGCGCGCGGTGCAACCGGCGTCGTCCACGTCCGCCTGACGGTTCAACTCTCGGCCGCCGCTCTTCGATGGTGCGTGAGCAGCGTGTCGTAGATGTCGGCGAGCGCGGCCAGCTGCTGGCGATCGAGGATGTCGATCATGTGCCTGCGCACGCTCTGCACGTGTGCGGGCGCGGCGCCGGTCAGCACCTCGGCACCGCGCGGGGTGAGCCGCGCGGCGGTGCGGCGGGCATCGTCGGGGATCGGCTCGCGCACCACCAAGCCGCGTTTCTCCATCCGGGTTATCTGGTGCGAGAGCCTGCTCTGCGACCACTCGAGTTTGGCCGCCAGCGCGGCGAAGGTGAGCCGGTGATCGGTGCTCTCCGCCAGGTAGGCGAGGACCGAGTATTCGACATAGGTGAGGTTGGACTCCCTGGTGGAGTCCCGCCCGACCGCCGCGGCGATGAGGTCGCGGGTGCGCACGAAACCTACCCAGGCGCTCATCTCGACGTCATCGAGCCAATGGGGATCGGTCACGATAGCGCTCCAAACTCTGACATATGGCATCAAACATTCCGCGTCGCTTGGCGCGGCGCGCGAACAGTCTGCGCGCGGCCGGACGAGGGGACGCCCGAGCGCTTTCTCAGAGATGAGAGGTAGCACCACCCGGGTTGAACGTGCAACCTTTTGAGTCGATTGTCCGACATAGGGTTGCCTAACCATCGGTGGGGTGCGGCTCGGTGGCTAGGCTCGCTGTTCTCGCGACCAGCCCGGCTGTGCGTCAGCGCTCGGGCCCACCCAAAGGAGTGCGACTGGTGACCGCGCCGGACTTCCGCTATTCAGACCTGCTGCCGATCGGCGGGGATGACACCCCCTACCGGTTGCTCACCACCGAGGGCGTCAGCACCTTCGTGCACAACGGCCGCACGTTCCTGCAGGTCGAGCCGGAAGCGCTGCGACAGCTCACCGAAACGGCCATGCACGACATCAGCCACTACCTGCGCCCCGCGCACCTGGGCCAGCTGCGCAAGATCATCGACGACCCGGAGTCCAGCGGCAATGACCGCTTCGTCGCGCTGGACCTGCTGAAGAACGTCAACATCTCCGCGGGCGGCATCCTGCCGATGTGCCAGGACACCGGCACCGCGATCGTCATGGGCAAGAAGTCCGAGGGAGTGCTCACCGGCGCCGACGACGCCGAATGGATCAGCCGCGGCGTCTTCGACGCCTACACCAAACTGAACCTGCGCTACTCACAGCTGGCGCCCATCACGATGTGGGAGGAGAAGAACACCGGCTCCAACCTGCCGGCGCAGATCGAGCTGTACTCCACGGCAGGCGACTCGGCGCATCCGGCCTACAAGTTCCTGTTCATGGCCAAGGGCGGGGGCTCGGCGAACAAGTCGTTCCTGTACCAGGAGACCAAGGCCATCCTGAACCCCGCGCGGATGCTGGAGTTCCTGGACGAGAAGATCCGCTCGCTCGGCACCGCGGCCTGCCCGCCGTATCACCTCGCGGTCGTCATCGGCGGTACCAGTGCCGAGTTCGCTTTGAAGACGGCGAAGTACGCCTCCGCGCACTACCTGGACAATCTGCCCACCGAGGGATCACTGTCCGCGCACGCCTTCCGCGACCTGGAGCTGGAGGAGGAGGTCTTCAAGCTGACGCAGTCCTTCGGCATCGGCGCGCAGTTCGGCGGCAAGTACTTCTGCCACGATGTGCGCGTGGTGCGTCTGCCGAGGCATGGCGCCAGCTGCCCGGTGGCCATCGCGGTGTCCTGCTCGGCGGATCGGCAAGCGCTGGCCAAGATCACCGCGGAGGGCGTGTTCCTGGAACAGCTCGAGCGCGAGCCCGCTCAGTACCTGCCGGAGCAGACCGACGCCATCCTCGGCGGTGACGTCGTGCGGGTCGACCTGAACCGGCCGATGGACGAGATTCGCGCCGAGCTCTCGAAATACCCGGTGAAGACCCGGCTTTCGCTGACCGGGCCGCTCGTGGTCGCGCGCGACATAGCGCATGCCAAGATCAAGGAGCGCCTCGACGCGGGCGAGTCGATGCCGGACTACCTGCGCGACATGGCCGTCTACTACGCGGGCCCGGCCAAGACACCCGAGGGCTACGCCTCCGGCTCCTTCGGCCCGACAACGGCGGGCCGGATGGACTCCTACGTCGACCAGTTCCAGGCCGCCGGCGGCTCGTTCGTCATGCTCGCCAAGGGCAATCGGTCCGCGCAGGTGACCAAGGCATGCAAGGAGCACGGTGGCTTCTACCTCGGCTCTATCGGCGGCCCCGCCGCACGGCTGGCGCTGGACTGCATCAAGTCGGTCGAGGTGCTGGAGTACCCCGAACTGGGCATGGAAGCCGTGTGGAAGATCGAGGTCGAAGATTTTCCCGCGTTCATCGTCGTCGATGACAAGGGCAACGACTTTTTCGCCGAAACCCAGAAGCCGATCGCGCTGCGCGTGCGCACCCGCTCCCGAGAGCGCATCTGAATCCGTCGTACGAACCCGCGCGGTGGCAGCGCGCGGACACGGCGATGTCCCCCCGATCACCGGGGTAGCGTCGCCATTTCACCGGGCACCCTTAGCGAAGTACGTCGTTGATTCCGGCTGCCGACGCATGTCGAGGAGGGCAATGAGTACATCCAGGGCTGTACCGATGTCGTTGTGTATCTCCGAGTCGGCGGCTCGGCGATTGGCCGAGCGCGCCGCCCGGGAGGGAACGAGCTGCACCGCACTACTCGATCGCCTGATCCGGGAAGGTGTCGATCAGCTGGACCATCCCGGGATCGTCTTCCGTGGTCCGATGAACGACCGCCGCGCCGCGCTGGCGGCAGGCCCCGCGGTCTGGGAAGTCGTTGCGCGTCTACGGGAATTGGATGGTCCGGTGGAACGCCGCATCGAAATCCTCGGTGCGAAATCGGACCTGACCATCGGCCGGATCAGGGTCGCCGTCGCCTACGCCCGCGCGCACGGCGGCGAGATCCTCGAGCGGATCGGGCGCAATCGCCAAGCGGTGGAAGCGATTCGCCGCGCACGCGCGCGGGTGATGGCAGCGCGGGCGCGGCCGAGCGCGCTGGACGGTCCGGCGTGCGTGTGATTCGGCCGGATTGTCCGGTGTAGTGGCTCTTCACATGTTGGGGAGCGAATGTGGAAACTCGTGTTTCTGGATAGACCGCTCGACCTGCGGACGGCTACCCGGCGTTGGCCGGGAGCCGTCCGCGGTACGTCCGGCTTGATTTGGAGGGGTTGGAAAGCAACGAGTTTCGTGCTTCAGCGTCGACTGTGGGTGATAATGCGGTCGCGATTCGCGTGCAGGTCGGCGGATTCCGACAATCCGGATTAATAGCAATCCTTTCTTCATGTGATCCACAGCACTGGAATAGATTGTGAACAACGAGATTTCCCTGTGAGCGTAATGTTAGCCAGCTGGGGATAGCTGACTCGAAATCGGACATGTCTCATAGCTATGGCATCACGTCATGTGCCCTGTGTATCCGAATCGTGCTGTTTGCAGTGTGATTCGCCAGATGTTGTCCACAGGGTCGCTGCTTCAAATCAGTGCGGCCGGTCGCCGTGCTTGCGGGCACACTGAAGCAGCTCGGCGCGGTCGTCGCGTAGCCGCCGTCCGCTTCTGTATGGGCAGTCGGCGTGGGCGACAGACCTGAACGTATCCGGATCAGTCGACCCGTTCGGCACCCCGCAACTCCTCCGCAAACGATACGATCGCCGCAACCTCTGAAATTCGAGAGTGTTGCGACGATCGCGTGAACCCGCCCAGGGCGGGGTCTTTTGCGTTTCAGGACGTTGTCAGATTCCCAGAGCCGCCAACATCCAATCCTCGGCTGCTTTGAGGTCATTCGCGGGGATGGCTCGGGTCGCATAGGCCGGCTTACTGATCCAACGGCGCGATCCTGGCCCGGTCATCGGCCGTACAACCCAACGGCCGAACTCGCGGCGAACGCCCTGATACCCGCCACCTGCGTCCTGTGGGTGCAGTCTCCTCCGACGTGGCAGCGCCAGCGTCAGCGCTCGAACCACGCCGATCACCTGGTCGCGCTTGCTGACTGGTCCAATATACTCGGCGTAACGTCGTCCATTCGGCAATCCCATGTCATCCCTCTATCCGCATTCGGCGGCTGTGACGACCCGTGTTTCAGATGGGGTCTCAATGGGGCCGTATGCCCTGCCCTGGATCGTACCTCTCACCGAGGAGAAGATCCGCCAGTATCCAGCCGCGCAGGGCGCGCTGGCCGTGAAGGTCTGGCGTGTCCACGGGACGAGGCTGGTTCGGATGTGCTCGCCAACAGAATCCCAGCCACCCGAAGCGTTCCGTCGCTGCAAGGTCAGGTAGTAGTCATGCGTGAGCTCAGGGGTACCGCCACCGGGAGCTTGGTCACACTTCGCCCAGCCGTAGCCCTCGATCTTGGGCGGTAAAACCGTTGGGGTGGACCAGGGGCTGAACCCGTTGTCGCAGAGGGTCTTCTTCGCCTCTGTGGCCAATGGTCCGCCGGGGCTGGCGTTGGCGACGACGCCAATTGTGCCGGAGGTCAGTGCCATTGCGAGCGCGGCGACGATGATGGACAGTCGAGAAGTGTTGTAGTGCACCAGGTTTCCCCTATTCTTTTGCCTGAGCGTCTTCACTGCTCAGTACTCCCGTGATGCGTCCGGCTTGATCCGTCCGGCGCTGATCAGTGTTTGGCGTGCCGCTTCTTTGCGGGGGCACTCGGTTGCCCTGCATCCGCGATGTCGCTGCATGGTTCGGTGGGCTTCTTCCACGCTCAGCGGCCGATCTGGCGCTTCGTGCGGCCATCCGGAAGGCCACATCCCCGCATCGGTCGGGCGTGCGCGCTGTGCCTGTGCGCGCTGGTTCTCGGCCCGCCATTCGGCCTGGACGCGGTCGACAATGTCTTGGACGTTGGTTCCCCGTTCCGCAGGGTCGGCGTCGTCTTGCCACCAGTTGAACCCCATCGCTGCATCAATCCTCGTGTGATCTCTGGGTTGGGAGTCGCCGGAGCCGGAGGGGTGCTCACCCCGGCTCCGGGACGTTTCTGGGGTCTCCACCCATTCGCGGAGGGCTTCGAGGTAGTCCGTCAATACGTCGACACGCAGCCCGCTCCAGGGAACAAGCGGCCCGACGAAGGGTGTCCGGTGTGGTAGTTCGTTCGTGTGTACTGCCGTCTCGTGCATCGAGCCCCCGAGGTTTAGACTAATCCGTCTGAACTAGACGGAATTGTCTGAGCATACGACGGGTGCCTACAATTTGGGCAAGTTTGAGCGAAAGGACAGGCCAGTGAGCGGGACGCCGGAGGTGTTGAGGCGGCTACGCGGGGAGTTGTCACAAACGGAATTCGGTGCGCGGGTGGGGTTGACCCAGCGCACCATTTCCCGGTTGGAGGACGGTTCGGCGAAGTTGACCTTGGAAGAAGCCGTCCAGATATCCGATGCATGCGAAATCTCGCTCACTGAACTGGCGGGTCGGCAGTCCGCAGAGTTGAACCTGTCCGGTGATTGGTGGGCCGCATGGCAAACGGTCAAGGACGGCATTCCGCGTGTTGACATCCACGAGCTCGAGGTCACGCAGGAAGGCGTGTTCTTCCAGTTCTTCGGCGATCGTGCGCGCTCGGTCGAGGAGGGCTCCTACGCCTGGCGCGGGGAAATGCGGCTGTGGGACTCCGAGGTGCTGATGGGCTGGTATCGCGCTACCGACGGTGCAGTCCGCTCGAAGGGCGTCATGTACATGGCGCTGCACCCGCACGGAACGCACATGATGGGCGGCTGGGTTGGCCTCAGTTACCAGGGTCCGGCGGTTCGAGGTTGGGCAGGCATAGCGCGTGACCGCGACCTGCTGGAGACCCTCATGGATGACATTGGCAACCAGGGTGTACGAGACTGGCTCACATGGCCGACGATCATCTCGTAGACGTAACAGTGACCGCCGACGATGCCGACTGGCTGGCGGAGTTCACGCGCCGCCTCGTGGAGGACAAACTGGCGGCGTGCGGCAACCTGATCCCCGGTGTTCGATCCGTCTATCGGTGGGAAGGCGCGATCCACGACGACCAGCAGACCCTCGTAATCCTCCATACCCGAGCCGCGCTGGTGCCCGCGATTATCGAGCGGGCTGACACAGATCATCCAGACACCACGCCCCAGGTTCTCGCGGTGCCGGTTGCCGACGCGCATCCGGGCTACTGGCAGTGGGTCATCGACTCGACTACCTAGCTTGTACAACGCACGTGTATAGAGGCGGACGGATCTGCGGTGCTGGTTAGGATCACCTGCATGCTGCGACGAACCATCGGGTCGGTAGTGCTTGCGGGAATCGGGTTTGCCGGATGGTCGGTACCTGCGGCGGGGGCGGCTCCGGTCGCCACGGAATCGAAGGCCGAGACCGAGGGCCTCGATCCGCTGCTGGCGATCGCGTACACGCTTGCGGCCGACGAAGCGCATGCGCAAGGCGTGCCGCTGTCGATCACCTCCGGATTTCGGACGCCCGCCGAGCAGCAGGCGCTGTGGGACGACGGACTGGCGACCTACGGCAGCCCGGACTCCGCGCGTCGGTGGGTGCTCCCGCCGGATGAGTCCACCCATGTCCAGGGCAAGGCCATCGACGTCGGCCCGCCGCAGGGCGCGGCATGGCTGGAGGCCAACGGCAACCGATGGGGCCTCTGTCGCACGTTCGACAACGAATTTTGGCACTTCGAGTTGCAAACCCTGCCTGGGACGCCCTGCCCGCCCATGCTGCCCGACGCCAGCATGCGGTGACCCGTCGGGTTTGTAGGACGCGACCAGTTCGACCCGACGAGTGGTGGCATTTCGAGCTGGCCACCCTCCCGGGCGTGGACTGCCCGCCGATGCGGCCGGCCGCGAGCGAGCGGTAACCATTTCGGCGAACGGGCGTCGATGACCGTAGTCGCAGCATCGTCCGCCGGGACCGATGACTACATCGCGCCTGTGCGGCGGCCTCCGAAGTCAGGTCGCCGGCGCCAGTTCGAGTCCGCCCTCGATCGTGTTCGGGACACGGCGGCGATTGGGTGAGCCGAGCGCGGCGGTCAGATCGGTGCCGTCGTGTTCGGCGAGCAGATCACCGCTGTCCCACACCAGCAGCGTCGCGCTGACGGTGTTCTCGGCCGCGGCGTGCGCCAGGTCGTAGTGCGCACAGCCGGGGACGTGCGGGTAGGTGATCCACAGGTCGTAGCCGGTCATGAACAGGTCGAGGTCGAATTGCACGCTCAGTCCGAGCAATTCGCTGCGTCCGTTGTCGTCCACGCCCGCGAACGCCTCGTCCAGCGCGAGCAGGCGGGGGGCCTGCGGGTCGGCGGAATCGAGCATGACGTGCGCGGCGGCGAAAAGCGGCAGGTGCAGCGACACCGACTGCTCGCCACCCGACAGCGCGCTGTGGCGGGCCACGGTCAGCTTGTCCTCGCTGCCGTCGGCGGAGATCAGCGTGAACGAGAACACCCGCCAAGTGCGGTAATCCAGGGTCGCGGCGAGGATCTCGGGGTAGGAGCGTTCCGGGTGCGCGGCCCGCGCGGCGCGGATCTCGACGGCGAAATGCGCCCGGATCGCTGCCAGGTCCTGCGCGGACAGCGCCGAAGCATCGCGGTCGAGTAGCTTGCACATGGCCCGCGCCGCGTCGGACAGGCTGTCTGCGAGCACCCAGTGCACGCCGATGGTGTTGCCCGATGACATGCGGCGCTGCTTCATCTCCGCGCCCATTCTGGCGATGAGATGGCGGGCGTCGCTGGTGCGTTCGTGGATTTGCTGGGCGAGGCCGGTCAGCAGCGCGTCCTCCAGGATGCGCCGCTCGGCGTCAGTGAGCAGCAGCTCTTGGTCCTTGCGCGCGGCATCGATGCGTGCGGCGAAATCGGCGACCGCCGAAACGCCGTACTCGTCCTGCACCTGCACCACGGTGAGGCCGTCGGCCGCGTCCCACTGCAGCCGATAGTCGCGACCGGAACCGGAGAGCGCGGCGTCGAACTCCTGTAGCGCGGCGGTCACCGCGCTGCGAGTGGACTTGCGGGTGGCCTCGTTCGCGCGCACGGACGCGGTGGCGGTGGCGAGACTGTCGAACAGCTCGGCGACCTCGTCGGGCAGCACCCGGGGTTCGGCGTGCGGCCCTGCCGACGCGATCCGGTACAGCAGCTGTTCCGGTGTCGACCATGCCGCGTCACTGCTCGGCCAGCGTCCGTCAGGTGGCGCGCCGAGTAGGGTGAGCAGATCAGGCTCGGCATATGGCGCAAGGGCTTTCACCTCCGCGAGCACTTCGGTGAGCGCGGTGCCGAGAGACTCGTGCGCGGTGCGGTAGGCGGCCTCCGCGTCGCCGACCGCCGCGATGGCCTCGTTGGCGGCCTTGCGCGCGGCCTTCTGCTCGGCCTTGGTCGCTTCGATTCGCTGCCTGGCCAGGTCCAGCTCGCGGTCGATATCGGCCGCGCCCGCACCCAGTGCATCGCGCAGCGTCTCGAGCTTGCGCAATTGCTCCTGGTAACCGGACTGCGCCGCCTCCGCCTCCTCCGCGAACGCCTCGGCCAAGTCCGCCGCCTCGGTCAGGCGGTCCTCGCCTTCCCGCTCGCGTTCGCGTTCGCGTTCGTATTCGGTGCGCAGGCGCAGCAGTCCGGTGCCGGTGTTCTCGAAGTGCCGGATAGCGGCGGCGAGGGCGTCGAGCTCGCGGGCCGAGCGTGGTGTCCGGTGCGCCGTCGCGGCGGCACGCAGCTTCTTCTCGACGGCGGACACCTCCGCCACCGCCTGGTCGAGGTCGCGCTCGGCTTGAGCGGCGGCCTCGGAGCGGGACCGCATCATGCCCGCGGTCTCCGCTACCGCGCGCAATGCGGCGGTGACCGCGGTCGGACGCGAAAGCGCCTTGGCAGCGGCGGAGATCCGAGCGAGTTCGGCGGCGGCGTCCGCCTCGTCTTGTTCGGCGGCACGCCGGGATTCGCTCGCCACCTCGATGGCGGCCGCGAGCGAGGCCGCGCGGGCCTCGCGCCGCCTGGCCCGCGCGGTGGCACCGATGAACTCCGCGTCGGCCTTCCGGTGCTCGCCGACCTGCACCCCCTGGCGGAAGCTACCACTGGTCCCGATTGCGACCATGCCGGTCGGTTCGTCCGCGTCGTCGTGCAGGGCGATCGAGGCGAGCACGTCGGCGACCGTCTGCCGCGGCACCGTGCAGGTGTCCGAATCATCCTCGACGACAAGGACATCCGCGAGTGTGCGTCCGGAAGGTCGCTGTTGCGCGGGCAGCGGGACGAGGAACTGATCCGACTCGTAGTCCGACGGCGGCTCGTCGTCCGCGCAGACCCAACCGTCGAGCAGATCGGCGGCGTGCAACGCGGCCTCGATGCCCGCCGCGGCCGCGGGGGACACGTCGTCGGCGAAACGGACCAGGCGCCACAGCGGAGCGCCGGGCCGGTCGCCCGTCCGACCGGAGCGCGCCGCGACAGCCGGTGGCGCGTCGTCACGCTGGGCGCAGACCCGGTCGCGTTCGGTGTTCAGCTCGGTAATACGCGCGGCCGCCGTGGCCGCGCGAGCGCGGGCGTCTCGGCGGCGGGTGCGGATCTCGTCGAGCAAGGGCTCGGCCCGCTCGGCCAGCACCTCGGCGACGGTGGCCTGGTCCGAACCGGCTTGGGCCACAGCGGTGTCCAGCGCCTGGAAAAGGCCGTCGCGGAGCGGGGAGTAGACCTCGCGGTGCTCGTCCCACCAAGACCGCAGGGTGCACGCGGCCTCGGTGCGGGCCAGCGCCACGGCCGCCTCGGCGTGGGCGACCTCCGCGGCGGCCGCCTCGCGCAGCTCGCGGGCGCGCTCGGCGAGCCGCTCGGCCCTGGTGCGCTCGGCGGTCGCGCTGTCGAGGAAGCCCAACGCCTTCCGTGCCGCGCGCACGTCGGCGTCGCGTTCCTCGGCGTGAGCGCGGACGGCGGCGGTGAGCTGCTCGGCGCGTACCGTCTCGGGCTGCGGCGTCCACACGATCCCGGCTTCTTCCGCGGCCGTGCGCAATTCGTCCTCACCGCGGGCGAGCGCGGCGGCGGCGGTACGAACCGTCGTGCGCGTGCGCTCGGCTTCCTGGGCCCGCTGGTCCATGGTCTGACGTGCCTTGAGCGCCTTGTCGCCGTGGACGGCCGCCGAGCTCTCCAGGCGGCGCACGGCGTCGGCCAGGTCGTCGAGCTGCTGCTTGCCCTCGTACGCGCTGGAGCGTTGCAAGTTCTCCCGGTCGGCGAGAGCCTGCTCGTAGGTGCGGTCGGCGTCTTCGGCACGGGTCTCGGCGGTCGCGCGCTCGGCCTCCCTGCGCTCGCGTAGCGCCGTGGCGGCGAACAGCGCCGTGCTCGCATGGGTGACCGCGTCCAGCCGGGCGCGCACCAGGTCGACGTCCGTCTTCGCCTGGACCGCAAGGTATTTTCGGTACACCGCCACGAAAGCCCTGGTCGCGGTGTCGGCATGCACCAAGCACTCCAGGGTGCGGCCGACCTCCTCCATGTCGCTGAAGGAGCGGGCGGCGTCGAGAATCAGCTGCTCGTCGAGCGGACGTAGGCCGTCGGTGAGCGCCTGGGACAGCCCGCGCGGGTCGAGATTCTTCGCCAGTTGCGGGCGGCGCAACGTGAGGATCAGGTTGATCAGCTGGTCGTAGCGCTGCGTGCCGAGACCGAACATGCGCGCGTCGATGGCGTTGCGGTAGTCCACCGGCCGGTCGACGATCGAGTCGGTGCCGATCTGCTCGGCGAGCTGCTTGCGAGTGAACGGACGGTCGTCCGGGCCGATCAGCGAGAAGTCGACGCCGACCCGGCCGTCGGCGACGAAGTACCAGCGGGTCACCTTGTCCGAGTAACGGGTGGCGCGCATGCCGATCCCGACGGTGACCACCTCCGGGTCGTCCCGGTGACCGCGCGCGAACTCCATCCAGACGTAGGAGTAGGCCGACTCCTGCTTGCGGTAGAGCAGGTTCGACTTCATCGTGCGTTCCTCGCCGGCGAAGGGGTTGAGCCTGCGCGGCTCGATCCGCCCGTCCAGCACGAATGGGTACAGCACCTCCAGCGCCTTGGTCTTGCCCGACCCGTTCGGCCCGCGCAGCACCAATCTGCCGTCTGCGAAACAGAATTCCTGGTCGCGGTAGTCCCACAGGTTGACGATCCCGGCGCGGGTCGGGGTGAACCGCACTCCGCCGTGAATGAGCGACATCAGTCAGTTCCCTTCCGTTCCGGTGCTGTCGGGACCATAGGTGTCGGCCGCGGTGACGAACAATTCCGCCGCCCGCTTGGTGCGGACTGTCACGACCGCGCCGCGGTAACGGGCCAGGGCGGGCAGCGCGAGCAGCCCGTCGTGAACCACCCGAACCAGCCGCAGCCGCTGCAGCAGCGCCACCACCTCCGAGGCGAGGCCGGGAATATCGGCCTGCCACTGTGCGGCGAAGGTGGCGCCATAGCGGTCGGCGAGCGCCTGCACTGTCTCGCGCACCCACGTGGTGTCGACGAGTGGATACGTCTCGACTCCGTCCATCGCGTGCCCCGAAAGGCTGTCCGGTTCCGGTGAACAGGGTTCGTTCGCCGGCGAATCCAGTGAGCGCAGCTCGGCGAGCGGTGCGAACACGGTGGATTCGGGGATGGCGTCATCGAGCTGCTCCGCGAGCGCCTCGCCCGCGTCCGGCGCGCCGGACCGCCGGGGCAGTGGGTTGTCGATGTCGAGTACGCGGTCGGCGATCTCACCGGCCAGCAGCAGCGCCACCTGGGCGAGGGTTCCGGTGCCGGGAAACCGGATGTCGGAGAGCCGTCCGGAGGTGTCGATCAGCGCGACGCCCTCGGCGCGGCGCTCGGCGCGCAGGCCGGTGAACAGTTCGACGTCGGCGACGATCCGTTCCTGCGCGAGCACCGGGCGTTCCTCGGGCGCGAGATCGTCGGCGTACACCACCGGCCGTTCGACCAGCGCCCTGCGGACCCGCCGCGCGATCGCGGCGGCGGTCGTCGGGTGCGGGGAAACGCCGGGGGTCGCGGCCTCTTCGGTGAGCAGCCCGCGCACGCTGTGCAGATGCTGCAGTGCGCGCGGCGGCCGGAACAGCGCGAAGACCACCGGCCGGTCGATGTCGTAGAGCGCCTCACCGGCCTCCGGATCGCTGGCCCAGCTGCCGGCGTCGCCGTCGGCGAGGGTGATCGCGCCGCGCCGGGTCAGCCAGCCCACCGCGTCGACGAACGCGTCGCGGTCGGCGGTCCGGTCGGGGGACAGCTCGAGCCCGTCCACCTGGCCGGTGTAGGCGGCGACGTGATCGGCCAACTCCGACAATGTGACCTGGTCGCCTGCGCGGCCCAGCGCGGCGAGTGCCAGCGCGAGGTAGGCATAGCGGCGGCGGTCGAAGACGCGCTCGCCCGGGGTGCGCGCGGGCCTGCCCGCGTCGAGGCGGTCGAGCACCGGGAACACCCGCGCGGTGGTCTCGGTGACCTCCAGCCGGTAACCGAACAGCTCGGCCAGATCCTCGCGCAGCTCGGTGGCCCATCGGCGGATCAGCGGCAGCGCGATCCGGTCCGGATAGGTCCGGGTGACCAGGTGATTGGCCAGGACGACCCGTGCGGCGCGTTGGTAGTTGTCCAGCGCGAGAACGTCGATCTTGTGTCCGCGCATCAGGGGCGCTCCCCGGTGGCACGCGACCGCGCCCTGGTCGTCTGCTCGACCTTCAGCGCGCGATTGTTCAGGTGCAGCAGCCCACGCGCAGTACGCACGACGGTCGACCCCTCGTGCTCGAAGACGGTGAGGGTGACGCCGCTGTCAGAACCGGTCGCCCCCGCGATCCGTCCGCGCACCGGAACCCACGCGGTGGACGCGGCATCCAGCAACCGGAGCAGCACCTCGGTTTCGCGTTCGTCGAGAACTCGCTCATGCACGTCGCCGGAGGCCAGCGACGTGGCAGCCTCCGCGCGAGCCCGCTGCGCGTCGAGCTGCGCCTCGCGCAGCCGCCGGATACCCACGTCGTTGCGGTGGATACGTGCCGGCGCGGCCGCCGACGGCGGACGCCCGGTTTCGGCGAGCGTCCGCGAGATCTCCAACGGCGGTGCGTCCCACCAGGATCGGATCGCCGGAATCACGTCGGCGTCCGGATGCTCCATCGCCAGATGTCGCGGCCTGCCCAGCCCGAAGACCGCGTCGAACAGCGCATGCGCGCTCTCGGCTGTCGGCGCCGCGGTGAACCAGCCCGCCAGATGCCGCAGCGCCGACTCCCTGCTCACCCCGCCGCGCCGAGTCTCGGTGACCCGGCGCAGCAGGGACAGCACCGCGGCGATAGCGCTCATCGTGGCCTCGCGTAGCCGCTCGGCCTCGGTCGTACCCGCGGATTCGCCGCCGCCCGAGGCGACGAACCAGGTCCGCAGTCCATCCCATCGGGACTGCCAATCCGACTGGCGCTCGGCGAGACTCAACAGCACCCGCTCGTCACAGTTGGCCGCGCGTGTGATCAGCTCCTCGACGCCGGTCTCCTCGATCTCTGCGATCGCGCCTGCCAGGCGCGGTGTGAACCGCGCAAGGTCGAGGCTGAACTCCCGCATGTGCGCCAGCAGCGCGTCTTTGTGCGCGAGAAACGATTCCGGGGTGATCTCGGTCGTACGGACCAGATCGCCGAGCCCGAGATAGAAGTGCGCGGCGCGAGCGGCCATGTCCGACAGCGCGGCGTCGAGGCGGCGCAGCGTGCGATACACACGTTCGGCGTCGCCCGCCTGATTGGCTTCGGCCAGGGTATGTAGGTCGGCCAGCAGCTCAGGAAGCACGAGCCGCGACAGCGCGGCCTCGTCGAGGCGGGCATCGAGCACACCGGACACTGCGCGGTAGGCCCGGAAACCGGCCTGCGAGAACTGGTACACGTAGTGCCGGTTGCGGTATTCGGCCAGGGTGGCGGCACGGGTTCCGTCGTAACTGCGCTCCAGCACGCCCCATCGGTGCAGCTGGTCGAGCAGCGTGCCGATCTCGGCGGCGGTCAGACGCGGAGCATTCGGCCGGCCTCCGGCAACGGCGGTTCGGGTGGGTGCACCGGCATCCGACTGGTAAGGATCACCGAAATCGGACGTGCGCGGGCTGCTTCCGTCTCGCTCGATCCAGTCCGCCACGTCGTTCGCGTGCAGCAACACCACGTATGTCGCTCGCGCGCTGTCGAATGCGCGAAGTACCCACAGGTAGTCGGCGCGCCGCTCGGCGGTGGCGAAGGAGAACAGCCGCAGCCGGTCGTCCCAGGGGACGGCGGAGCCGTCGACGGAGTCGGTCACCGGGAACAGGGTAGTAGCGGGCCGATCGCCGCCCACGCGATGCTCCGGTGTTCGGCGTGGCTGCGTCCAGTTCGTCGCCATTCGCCGACGCTTCGGTGGCAGCTCACTCAATAGACAGCGAACGCAGCTGGTCCATATACACCTGAGTACGTGGGTCGCCGGGGTAGCGCTCGATCATCTCGCGCGCGGTCTCGCCCGCGATCCAGACCAGCGAGGGCAACGAGCGCCGCTTTCCCGCGAAGGCACGCATGCCCTCGTCCAGCGCCAGTTCCAGATCGCGGTTACGGACCGCGACCACGGCCAGGGTCAAGTGCGCTTCCGAGACCCGCATCGGGTTGCGTACGGAACCGTCGGCGCGGGTCGCGTTCCGGATCACCTCGCGCGCGTAGGATTCGGCCAATCGATCCTCGCCTGCCACTCGGCAGCAGTCCATCGCGTAGAAGTCGAACTTCTGCGCGTCGATCACGAAATGGTTGTCCAGATTCGCCGGATGATCGAGTCGCTCCAGGATCGCCCGGCCGTCCGCCAGTGCGGCTTCCGCCTCCCGTCGTTGGCCGAGCCTGGCCCAGGCTTTGGCACGCTGGGCGGTGAGTTGGACACCGACCCGCAGACTCCGGCTTACTTCCAGCATCGGGTCGACCGTGTCGATGACACCCCGATAGTTGCCCTGGGTGAGCGCGGACCAGGCCGCCAGTTCCGCGGCCCAGCAGGTGATCTCGGCGTGTTCGGCCTCCTGCCCCAGTGAGTACGCGGCACGGCGCGTCGCCTCGGAGGCAGTCCGCCGGCCCAGGTCGAAGTCGACGCATCCGACAAGCAGCGCGACCCAGCCTGCGAGGACGAGGATTTCGCGGTGCTGGGACAGCGTCAGGCGTCCGTCCAGCAACGAAGTGATCCTGCGCAGCCAGGCGGTGCCCTCGGCGTGCAGTTCATGCGGGTCGGCGCTGGAGTATTCGCAGCACAGGCGCTCGGCGGTGATCCGGATGGCCTCCAGCGTCACGGAAGAAACGTCCGAAATGCGTAGTCTGCCGAGGAACTCCACGGTGTCCATGCCGGTGGCGGAAAGCAGTTCGTCGTCCCGGTTCGGCCTGGCCTTGGGGAAGAATGCCGCGGTAACCGTGTCGAACGCGGCGGCGATGATCGGAGCGTAGAAATCATCCGGGCGTGACTCACCCGATTCCCAGCGGCGCCAGTTCCGTAGGAGCGTACTGTCGGTCGGCAGATTGCTCGATGACTTCGCGCGCATCACGCGGACGGCGTCGGCTTGTGACCACCCCCTCGCGTCGCGCTCGGAACGCATTCGAACAGCCCAGACGGGTCGATCGTCAGCAGCGGCCACGTCTGTAGTATCGCACCAGTTAACGCTCGATGGCCGCATTAGGGCAGAGCGATGTCACCGGGTTGACATCTACATTCGCACTGTGGCGTTGTGCATGCTGAAGATGGAAGCGGAGAGTTTGCCCGCCCCACATGTAAGAGCAGGTGCCCGTACATCTACTCTGGTAGGAGGCGCAATAACACCGTAAGTCGGGTGGATCCACATAAGAGAACAGCGATCCCAATCCAACGGAGGTTCGGGTGGAAGCGTTGATCTATGGATACTTGCGTGACGATCTGGCCGATGGCAACAGCAAACAGCTCGAGGATGCGATGAGCAGCCTCGCCCGCGAAGAAGGGCTATGTTTCGCCGCAACATTCCATGAATCGACAGCGGGTGACGGTACGGCGTTCGCCGAGCTGACGGCCGAGCTCAAGCGTGCCGACGCACACCACGTGGTGGTTCCATCACTTGATCACTTTGCCGGCCAGACGATTCCGCGCGACATCTTGATCGCGAAGCTGGCCCACGAGGCGGCGGCCAGGGTCTGGACCATCGAGACCTGATCGCAGCGACAGGATTGCCCTGCACCGCGGGGAACCCAGCGCCGTAGACCGGTTACCATCCTCGTCGCGACCACACCGGCCACGAGGGACGCGAGCAACGCCGCGACTCGGCGCTGCCCGAACAGTGGATACACCTGCCAGTGCAGCAGATAGGCGAATAGCGAGCTATCGGCCAGTACCGCGGCGCCGACGGCGACGAGCGCGGGGACCCGGATCGCGGGCAGCCACACCAGCACGAGCAGGCCGGCCATGATCAGTCGTTCCCGATCGGGAACGCCGAAATACCCGGGCACCGTGGCCAGCACGGCCGCACCGACCATCAACCGCTGCCACGCCGTCGTCGCCTTCGCCGCCGCCCAGCCGAGCGCGAATAGCCATAAGGCCAGGCGCGAGAACGGCACATCCTTCGACGGGTACAAACCGAATGCCTGGTAGCGGAACACGATGCTCACGGCGACCAGCGCCATCGCGAACCAGAAGGGCGCGCGCCGCTCCAGCCGGTCCACCAACGGGATACGGATCACCAGCGCGGCCACGATCATGAAGTAGACGAGTACCTCGAGGAACCACAGGTGCCCGGCGGTGGCGCTGTCGTGTGGGCCGAGAAGCTTGTTGAGCAGCAGCACATTCTGCCAGCCGTAATAATCGCCGGCCACCAGGGTGAGCGCCACCCATGCCGCGGTCGGCACCGCGATCAGCGCTACGGTGCGCAGTGTGTGGCGAAGTCGTTCGGCGCGCGGCGCCGCTGTCACCGCGAACCGCGCGAAGTTGAATCCCGCCACGCCGAGCAGCACGTGTGCCGCGCCCCACAGCACGAACAGGCCGACGTGCGAGCCGACGATCAGCACGATGCCGATGGCGCGCAGCAGCGTCCCGGTGTCGAGCGAGCGCCCGAACCGCGTGCGGCCCTCGGGGATCCGCTCCAGTTCCGCGACCGTTGTGGTCGGCCAGTCGCCGGGCAGGCGGCCGAGTGCGCGCTCCAACCGCGCCGCGGTGTTCACGTAGGTGAGCGAGTTGCCACCGAGGTCGACGAACGTGCTGTCCTGGCGGATCAGTACGGGATCGATCCCGAGTGTGTCGGCGTACAGGGTGCGGAGGTCACGGACCTGTGCGGCGGGCTCGGCCAGCCGCCGGATGGCAAGATAGTCGGGCTTGCCGTTGGCCAGCCGCGGCATCCGCTCGACCGGACAGATCCGGACGGCCGCGGCGGGAAGCCCGGCCAGCCGCGCCGCGGTCTCGGTCGGATCGGACGCCGGAGCCTCGACCGCCACGACCAGATGTTCGTCGTCGTCGGCGCAGCAGGCCGTGAATCCGGCGGCGGCGAGGCCGGATTCGAGGCGTTGCAGGTCGACCCGCAGGCCGAAGATCTTGGCGAACCGGCTGCGCCTGCCCAGCACCTGATACAGCCCCTCGGGAGTGCGCCGGGCAAGATCGCCGGTGCGCAGTGCCTCGACGGTGCGACCCAACGCGAGCTCACGCGCGGACTGCGCGTAACCCATCATCACGTTGGGGCCGCGATAGACCAGCTCGCACGGCGCGTCGGACCCGTCGTCGGCATCCTCTAGCGGCTCGAGGGTGAATTCGCCTCCGGGAATCGGGATTCCGATGCAATCCGGATGCTCGGTCGCCAGATGCGCGGGCAGATAGGCCATGCGCGCGGTCGCCTCGGTCTGGCCGTACATGACTACGAAATCCCAGCCGGATTGCTTGCCGAGCGCGGCGTATTCGCGAACCCGTCCGGGCGGGAGCCTGCCGCCCGCTTGGGTGATGCAGCGCAGGTCGGGCAGAGTCATGCGGGCGAAACCGATGCGGTCGAGCAGATCGATGGTGTACGGCACCGCGGCGAACGATGTTGCGCGGTAGTCGAGGAACTCGCGCCAGAACTCGTGGTCGAGTACCGACCGTTCGGTGAGCAGCAGGCTCGCGCCGCGCAGCAGGTGGCTGTGCACCACCGAAAGCCCGTAGCAGTAGAACATCGGCAACGTTGTCGCGGCGCGGTCGTTCGGGCCGATGGACAGGTACTCGGCGATGGCGGTGGCGTTGGCGTGCAGGTTCGCTGCCGAGAGCCGGACCAGTTTCGGCGAGCCGGTGGAACCCGAAGTGCTCAGTAGCAGCGCGAGATCCGGGTGCAGGCGATGCGCCGAGATCTCGCGAACCACGTCGGTGCGGCCCGCCTCGACGACGACGTCCGGATCGTAGGTCGCCCGCAACTCTCCGGTGATCTCGGAGGCCAGCAGCACGGCGCAACCGGCGCTGAGCGCACCCAGATACGCGACGAGAGAGGCGAGGTCGTTGCGCGCCGCGAGCGCGACGAGGCGCGGCGTCGGTCCGAGCTCGGTCGCGTAGCCCTCGACGAGCGCCGCCAGTTGCGCGTAAGTAACCTGTTGCGGACCATCCCACACCGACTTCGCCGCGGTGACGCTCGCCGGGCTCGGTCGAGAGCACTGGACGGCGATCCGGTCGTCGAAGCCGCGGAGATGCGCGACGATCGGGAGAACGGTCACCGGCGGAAGTGTAGGTGGCGGACGTTTCCCGGCCCGAAGGTGGCCCCCCGGCGAACTTCCGGTGAACCGGCGATGCGCGGTCGCCGGAACCGAAGTCGACGCCGCGCGACAAGCTCAGAGTCCGAAGCTGCCCGGACCCCGCCTGCGCAGGTACTTCTCGAACTCGGCTGCGATGGCGTCGCCGTCGATCTTGGCCATCGCCTCGTTCACGTCGGCCGCGGCGTCGCCGCGCTCCTCCAGCGAGCGCACGTACTCGCTGATCTCGTCGTCGCCGACGGTCATCTCGTTGACGGCTGTCTCCCAGTCCTCGGCCTGCTTGGGCAGCTCGCCCAGCGGCACCTCGATATCGAGTACGTCCTCGACCCGGTGCAGCAGCGCGATCGTTGCCTTGGGGTTCGGCGGCTGCGAGACGTAATGGGGCACCGCGGCCCAGAACGACACCGCGGGCACGCCCGCCTTCACGCACTGGTCCTGCAGCACGCCGGTGATGCCGGTCGGTCCCTCGTAGCGGGTCTGCTCCAGATTGAACCGCTCGGCCGCCTCCTTGCTATAGGCGGAGCCAGTCACCGGGACCGGCCTCGTGTGCGGGGTGTCGGCCAGCAGCGCGCCGAGGATGACGACGGTCTGCACCCCGAGCTGTTCGATGAACTCCAGCAGGTCGCCGCAGAAGCTGCGCCAGCGCATGTTCGGTTCGATGCCGCGCAGCAACACCACATCGCGGTCGCTACCCGGCGGCGAGCAGACCGACAGCATCGTGGAGGGCCACTGGATTTCCCTGGTCACACCGTCGACCTGGCGCACCGTCGGCCGGTTCACCTGGTAGTCGTAGTAGTCCTCGGAGTCGAGTTCGGCTAGCGGTTCGGCATCCCAGATCAGTTCCAGATGCTCGACGGCGCCGCTGGCCGCGTCACCGGCGTCGTTCCAGCCTTCGAAGGCGGCGACCAGCACCGGATCCCGCAACGTCGGCAGTTCCGGATCGGGAGTTTCACTGGCGTTCACTCGGTCAGCCTACGGCGTGAGCGGAGGTGGCGTGTCGTATGGCGGCCGGATGGGGCGGCGTGTTCCCCACCTGCCGCGGAGCGGTGGTGTGGCGTAGGACACCGAGCCACGACGCCGTGGGCTGGATCGTCCGCCCTGCCCACTACGCTGATCACATGTCTGCGCCCATCCCCGCCGAGTTCGACACCACGCTACTCGACACGCTACGCCGCCGCGTTGTCATCGGTGACGGTGCGATGGGCACGATGCTGCAAGCCGCAGATCTGACGCTGGACGATTTTCGCGGGCTGGAGGGCTGTAACGAAATCCTCAACCAGACCCGCCCCGACGTGCTGCGCGGAATCCACCGCGCCTATTTCGAGGCGGGCGCCGAGGCGGTCGAGACCAACACCTTCGGCTGCAACCTGCCCAACCTTGCCGACTACGACATCGCGGACCGGATTCGCGATCTGTCCGAGCGCGGCACGCGGCTGGCCCGTGAGGTCGCCGACGACATGGGCCCGTCCGCGGACGGTACGCCACGGTATGTACTCGGTTCGATGGGGCCGGGCACCAAGCTGCCCACGCTGGGCCACGCTCCATACACCGCGCTGCGCGACGCCTACACCGAGGCCGCGCTCGGCATGCTCGACGGCGGCGCCGACGCCATCCTCATCGAGACCTGCCAGGACCTGCTGCAGGTGAAGGCCGCGGTGACCGGCAGCCGCCGGGCGATGGCGAAGCTCGGACGCCGGATCCCGATCATCACGCACGTCACGGTGGAGACCACCGGGACCATGTTGGTCGGCAGCGAGATCGGCGCGGCGCTGACCGCGCTGGAGCCGCTCGGCATCGATATGATCGGTCTGAATTGCGCGACGGGCCCGGACGAGATGAGCGAACACCTGCGCCATCTGTCGCGGCACGCGCAGGTGCCGGTGTCGGTGATGCCGAACGCCGGTCTTCCGGTGCTCGGCGCCGACGGCGCGGTGTATCCGCTCACGCCCGAAGAGCTGGCGGTCGCGCTGAGCGGGTTCGTCTCCGAGTTCGGGCTCGCCCTGGTCGGCGGCTGCTGTGGCACCACCCCGGAACACATCCGCCAGGTCACCGCCGCGGTGCGCGAGGTGGAGCCGAGTCTGCCGCCGATCGCCGAGCGGCGCGAGCCGGCGCACGAGCCGAGCGTGTCCAGCATGTACACGGCGGTGCCCTTCGAGCAGGACGCCTCGGTCCTGATGATCGGAGAGCGCACGAATGCCAACGGCTCCAAGGCTTTCCGCGACGCCATGCTGGCCGAGGATTGGCAGAAGTGCCTGGACATCGCGAAGGACCAGACCCGTGACGGCGCGCACATGCTCGACCTGTGTGTCGACTACGTCGGACGCGACGGCACCAAGGACATGGAGGCGCTGGCCGGCAGGCTTGCCACCGCGTCGACGCTGCCGATCATGCTCGACTCCACCGAGACGCCGGTGCTGCGGGCCGGTCTGCAACACCTCGGCGGCCGCTGCGCGGTGAACTCGGTGAACTACGAGGATGGCGACGGTCCCGAATCTCGCTTCCAGCAGACGATGCGGCTGGTCGCCGAGCACGGCGCCGCGGTGGTCGCCTTGACCATCGACGAGGAGGGCCAGGCCCGCACCGCGGAGAAGAAGGTTTCGATCGCCGAGCGCCTGATCGCCGACATCACCGGCAACTGGGGCCTGCGGGAGAGCGACATCATCATCGACACACTCACCTTCACGCTCGGCACCGGCCAGGAGGAGTCCCGCCGCGACGGCATCGAGACAATCGAGGCCATCCGCGAACTGAAGCGCCGCCGCCCGGACGTGCAGACCACACTGGGCTTGTCGAACATCTCCTTCGGCCTCAATCCGGCGGCACGTCAGGTGCTCAACTCGGTATTCATGCACGAATGTGTGGAGGCCGGTTTGGATTCCGCGATCGTGCACGCCTCGAAAATCCTGCCGATGAGCCGGATCCCCGACGAACAGCGCGAAGCCGCTCTGGATCTGGTGTACGACCGTCGCAGCGAGGACTACGACCCGCTGCAGAAGTTGATGGCGTTGTTCGAGGGTGTATCGACCGCGTCGTCGAAGGCCTCGCGCGCCGAGGAGCTGGCCGCGCTTCCGCTGTTCGATCGGCTGGAGCGGCGGATAGTCGACGGCGAGCGCAACGGCATGGAGGCCGATCTGGACGCGGCCATGACCGAGGTGCCGCCGCTGCGGATCATCAACGAGACCTTGCTGTCCGGGATGAAGACGGTGGGTGAGCTGTTCGGATCCGGCCAGATGCAGCTGCCGTTCGTGTTGCAGTCCGCCGAGGTGATGAAGGCCGCCGTGGCGTACCTGGAGCCGCACATGGAGGCCACCGACGACAGCGGCAAGGGGCGCATCGTTTTGGCCACCGTGAAGGGCGACGTGCACGACATCGGCAAGAATCTGGTCGACATCATCCTGTCGAACAACGGCTACGAAGTGGTCAATCTCGGTATCAAGCAGCCGATCGCGACCATCCTCGACGCAGCGGTGGACAAGAAGGCCGACGTCATCGGCATGTCCGGCCTGCTGGTGAAGTCGACCGTCGTCATGAAGGAGAACCTGGCAGAGCTCAACGCCAAGGGTGTGGCCGAGCAGTTCCCCGTGCTGCTGGGCGGGGCGGCGCTCACCCGCTCGTACGTGGAGAACGACCTCACCGAGGTGTACGAGGGCGACGTGCACTACGCGCGAGACGCGTTCGAGGGCCTACGGCTGATGGACGACATCATGACTCGCAAGCGCGGCGGCGGCCCCGATCCGGCCAGCGCGGAGGCCATCGCCGAGCGAGAGCGGGCCGCGGAGCGTAAGGCGCGCCATGAGCGGTCCAAGCGGATCGCTGCGGAGCGCAAGGCGGCCGAGGTGCCCGTTATGGTGCCCGAGCGCTCCGATGTCGCGGTGGACCTGCCGGTGCCGGTGCCGCCGTTCTGGGGTACTCGCGTGGTGAAAGGTCTTGCACTGCATGAGTATTCGGGCTTGCTCGACGAGCGGGCGCTGTTCCTCGGGCAGTGGGGACTGCGCGGACAGCGCGGCGGCGACGGGCCCGGCTACGAGGAGCTGGTGGAGTCCGAGGGCAGGCCGCGGCTGCGCGCCTGGCTGGACCGGCTGAGCACCGAGGGCGTGCTGCAGCACGCCGCAGTGGTGTACGGGTATTTCCCGGCGGTGTCCGAGGGCGACGAGGTCGTCGTGCTCACCGAGCCGGATCCCGCTGCGCCGGAACGCTATCGATTCGCGTTTCCGCGCCAGCAGCGCGATCGGTTCCTGTGCATCGCCGACTTCATCCGGTCGCGGGCCTACGCACAGGAAACCGGTCAGGTGGACGTGCTGCCGTTCCAACTGGTCACCATGGGGCAGCCGATTGCCGACTTCGCCAACGAGCTGTTCGCGGGCGACAGCTACCGCGACTATCTCGAGGTGCACGGCATCGGCGTCCAGCTCACCGAGGCGCTGGCCGAGTACTGGCACCGCCGCATCCGGGAAGAGCTGGTTCTCGACGGCAGCGCGGTCGCCGACTCCGATCCGGCGGACGTGCTGGAGTACTTCAAGCTCGGCTACCGGGGCGCCCGGTACTCCTTCGGTTATGGGGCATGCCCCGATCTGGAGGACCGCGTGAAGCTGGTCGATCTGCTCGAGGCCGATCGCATCGGCGTGGTGCTGTCCGAGGAGCTTCAGCTGCATCCGGAGCAGTCCACCGACGCGTTCGTCCTGCTGCACCCGGAAGCGAAGTACTTCAACGCCTGAGCTCGGGATCTTGGCGACCGCTGCCTCCACCTGCTGCGACCCCTGCGCCCGGCACCCCTACCCCTATCCTCCTGCTGTAGCACCGTAGATATCGACCCGGTCGGCTGTACGCGCGTCGACCTGTCTCTGTCGGGTCTGTTCGTCTTCACAGACCCGCGTCATCGGTACCTCCGGCGCGGCACCAGGCCCACCTCGCCGATGCCCGCCGAGCCGACCCCACGGCGGGATCACCTTGCCGGCAGGGCGGCGAGCAATCCGATTGCACGGTTTCTCCAGGGCGAGCGAAGGAGGGCTCCATGTCAGCGCAACATCGCAGATACCTGATCCTTCTGGATCCAAGGCACTTCGGCGGCGGTGCCGCTCCGGCGGCGGCTCGGGTGAAGTTCTTCGACTGGCTCGACACCACCGACGGCGAGGTCGTCGAGGACGGCGGCGCCAATCGACTGGTCGTCTTCTCTTCGTACGAAGTGGCCGAACGAATCAAAGACCTCGAGTACGTCGTCAAGATCGAGCCCTACGGGTAGCGGCCCTGGAGTGTTGACCACCTGGCGCTGCTGGCCGAACTCCGCGAATATCGCTGCAGTCCGGACAAGCGTCGATCTCTCTGACGCGTGAAGTCTGAGCTACATCGTCACGATCACCGTGCTGGCGGTGGAGTTGGGCGCAGATGCGATCTCGCGCGTCACAGAGCGAGCGGTTGGTAATCGAGGGAAGGCGCTCCGAACCGTCGCGTTGCCGGGCCGGAAGACCACCCGCTCGGGTCGTGTCATTGTGACGGTGTTCACCATGCGGCGTAGCGGAATTCGGTCGCTAAAAGGGCCTCGGCTACCTGGACATATAGTGTGATTTGCGGAAATCCGGCTCCCGGAGGCCGCGACACGGCGCGCGGGCGCGCGGCATTGACCTGGGGGATCGCCGGTGCCCGCGCCGCAAGGTGGATGTCTGTCGGGTCGGTGTGCCATTGTCGAAGCGTTGCAACTGCATCCGGAGCAGTCGGCGGATGCGTTCGTGTCGCTGCTTTGGGGGTGCTAAGCACCTCGGCGCGTGGGATTTTTGGAGATTTCCTGGCTTGCGCGCTGAATGCTGGACGGCTAGGCGCGTAAGTAGGAGAGGCACACCACCATGACTGCGGATCGATTGATCGCGGGACGATACCGGCTCACGGATCCGATCGGCGCCGGTGCCATGGGAGTCGTCTGGCGAGCCACCGACGTCCGGCTGCGGCGCACTGTCGCGGTCAAGCAGTTGCTGCTCGGTCCTGGCCTGTCGCGTTCGTCGGCGCTGGAGGCGAAGTCGCGTGCCATGCGCGAGGGCAGAATCGCGGCGCGGCTGCACCATCCGAACGCCATCACCGTCTTCGACGTGGCGGAGGAGGACGGCCAGCCCTGGTTGGTCATGGAGTACATGGACGCGCCCAGCCTGGCGGCCAAGCTGTCCGGCAAGCGCACGCTGGCCCCCGCCGAGGTCGCGAAGATCGGCGCTCAGGCCGCGTCCGCGCTGGCCGCCGCCCACGACGCGGGCATCATGCATCGGGATGTGAAGCCGGCCAACCTGCTGGTCGGTGACGACGGCACGGTGAAGATCACCGATTTCGGCATCTCCCGCGCCGTCGGCGATGTGACAGTCACCGCCACCGGCTTTCTCGCGGGGACGCCCGCCTATCTGGCGCCGGAGGTGGCGCGCGGCGAGGATCCGGAACCGGCCTCCGACGTCTTCGCGCTCGGCTCGACCCTGTACACGGCCGTGCAAGGCAGACCGCCGTTCGGTGCGGGCGACAACCCGCTCGCCGTACTGCACGCGGTGGCCAGGGCACAGGTCGAGGAGCCCGAGAACGCGGGCGCGCTCGGACCGGTGCTGATGCGTCTGCTGGCCCCGGCCACCGATGCCCGCCCGACCATGCGGGAGGCGAAGGAGGCGTTGGAAGCCGTTGCTGCGGGCCGGGACCCGGGACTGGCGCCGCCGGCACCGACCAAGGTGATGCCCGCGCCCGGCGCGCCAGGCACGACGGCGATTCTTCCGCAGTCGGGCGCCGCCGGGTCGACCGGAAGCCCGAGTGATACTGCCGCCACCGCGGTCGTGCCTGCAGTCGTCGCGGGTCCGATTGCACCCCAACCGGTTCCCGCTCAGCCGCCCATCCAGCCGCAGGGCAGCGCGACCCTGTCCGGCGGAACGAGCCGACCCGAACGCGGCCGGATAGCAGCGCTGGCCGCCGCCGGTGCGGTGGTCGTTGTGCTGATCGTGGCCGGAATCATTGCGACGATGACCGCCGGAAACCGTGACGAGGGGGGCACCGCGGCGGCATCGTCGGTCGTGCCCCCGGCCTCGCATGCCGAGAGCTCGCCGCCCGCGGCGAACGCGGTCGGGCCCGTCCCCGAGGGGACCCCGGCGCCAACTACCGTGGCCTCGACCGCCACTTCCGGACCTGGTTCCGCATCGGCCACGCCGAGCAACTCGGGCCAACCCACTACGTCGAGTCGAACATCGGCCACCATCACCACCACCCCGTCCGGCCCGGCGTCGCCCGACCGGCTCGGCTCCTTCATCCAGGGCTACTACGGCATGCTGCCAGGCAACGTGTCCGGCGCCTGGTCTCAGCTATCTCCCGGGTACCAGGCGCAGACCGGCTACGACTCCTATGTGAGCTTCTGGGGCACGATTCGCTCGGTAAGCGTGGGTGCGGTCACGCCGAGCGGGGCGAACCGGGCGGTTGTCGCGCTGACCTATACCCTGAAGAACGGCACGACCACCTCGGAGAATCGGTGGATCGAGGTCGTCGGGGACAGTAGCAGGCTACAGATCGCCGCATCGGGCACCTGAGCGGCTGCCTCGCCTTCGCTCGGCCCGGCGCGGGGCTGCGGACGGACTTCTTCCGGCTGCGCCAGTTGTGCGGCTGCCTCGCCTGGCTCGGCCCGGCGCGGGGCTGCGGACGGACTTCTTCCGGCCGCCCCATCAGCAGACGAGACAGAGGAGACGCACCGAACGTGACAGCGCGACTGGCCGGAGTGCTCTGGGATATGGACGGCACGTTGCTCGATTCGGAGAAGCTCTGGGATATCGCGGTGCGCGAACTTGCGCGCGAGCACGGACACGAGATGACCGATGCGATCCGGCACGCGCTGATCGGCGCGTCCGGTCCGAACGCGCTGCGGATCATGTTCACCGGTCTCGGTATCGAGCCGACACTCGGCGCGCTGCGGGCGGCGGGGGAGTTCCTCGATCGGCGCGTGACCGAGCTGATGACGGGACCGATCCCGTGGCGGCCCGGTGCGAAAGACGCGCTGGCCATGGTGCGCGCGGCCGGTCTGCGCAGCGCGCTGGTCACCAACACCAAGCGGTCGCTGACGGAGTTCGGGCTCGACACTCTCGGGCGCGACTTCTTCGGCGTCTCGGTCTGCGGCGACGAGGTGCAGCAGGGCAAACCGGAGCCGGACGTCTACTTGCGCGCCGCCGAGTTACTCGGTCTGGACCCGCGACACTGTGTGGCCGTGGAGGATTCGCCGACCGGAACCCGCGCCGCCGAGGCCGCGGGCTGCGCGGTGCTGGTCGTCCCGTGCGAGATTCCGGTACCGGACGCGCCCGGACGCGTCTTCCGGGATTCGCTGGTCGGGTTGAGCGCCGACGACCTAGAGCGCGTGCTGCTGGTACGCGACCGAGCCGCCGGGTACGACACTCCCGACCTCGGTCTGCCGAGAGTTACTGTGCCGCAACCGGGGTGAGCGCAGCTGATAGGTGTGACGGTGATCACCGGCAATCTCGCCGAATCTCGGGCGTGTCGACGCACGCTACACGAAAATGGCGCCATGGCAGCGTTGGGTGTGCTCGACGAGATCGTAGATACCGCACGATATTCCCTCGGAAATCCGGAGGGCGCCACCCTGCGCGCGGCGGTGCGCCGCGCCCGCGCGGACCTGGATGACAGCGGCTGCACCGTACTGCCCGGTTTCATTCGGTCGGAGCTGATCGACCTGCTGCGCGCGCAGGGGGAGCGGATTGCGCCACACGCGTACTATCAGGTCGAGCGAGTCAACGCCTACAACATTCCGTTGGATACCGAACTGCCACAGGATCATCCGGGCCGGATTGTGCTGGAGCGCGGCAACGCCTTCGTGCCGCGCGACCGCATCCCGGCCGATGCGCTGATCCATCGGCTCTATACTGCCGAGCCGTTCCAACGATTCATCGCGGACTGCTTCGGCCTTTCCGAACTGCACGAGTTCGCTGATCCCCTCGCCGGACTGTGCCTCAACGTCGTCGCGCCGGGAATGTCGCATCCTTGGCATTTCGATACCAACGAATTCACCGTCTCCATGGTGACCCAGACTGCGGAGACCGGTGGAATTTTCGAGTACTGCCCCAACATTCGCACACCGGAGACGGAAAATCTCGACTATGTGCGCGCCGTCCTCACCGGCTCGGGTAAGCGTTTCGTCCAGCGGCTCCAGCTGCGTCCCGGTGACCTGCAGCTGTTCCGCGGGCGTTTCTCGCTGCACCGTGTATCACCCGTCGACGGTGCGCGCCAGCGGCATTCGGCGATCTTTGCCTATACCGAGCGCCCCGGGATGGTCGGCACGGTGGAACGTACTCGGCAGTTGTTCGGCCGCGTGCTGCCCCACCATCTGGCCGCCGCCGACCCGGTCCGGGGCGATCGACTGCTCGACTGAGCCGAGCGGTTCGACTGACCGAGCTCGACCCGAAAGGACCGACAGTGCCAGTTCCGTTACACACAACCGGGAAAGCGTCTTTCGACGACATCTACGTCCACCCCGATCCGCGCGCGTACTACACGCGCATGTCCGAGCTGGACTACCGCATTCCGGAACTGGCGAAACCGTTCTTTCAGCAGCAGATTCGGGAATACCGCGCCTCCGCCCGGGTCACCGCACCGACCGTCCTGGACATCGGCTGCTCCTACGGCGTCAACGCCGCGCTGCTGCGCTTCGACACCACAGTGCCCGAGCTGGCCGACCACTACGCCGACGCCGACGCCGACCGGGCCGGGCTCATCCGGCGCGACCGCGCCCGGGTGAACGCGGGCACCGGCCTTACCGACGTCCGTTTCCTCGGCATGGACGTTGCCCGCCCCGCCCTGGACTATGCGCACGAGGCCGGGCTGTTGGATGACGTCGTGCACGCCGACTTGGAGTCCGGTGAGCCGACCGAGGAGCAACGCGCGCTGTTGGCCACCGCCGACCTGGTCGTCTCCACCGGCTGCGTCGGCTACGTCACCGAGAAGACTCTCGTCCGCGTCGCCACCGCGCATCCGCGCAGGCGACCCTGGATGGCACACTTCGTATTGCGCATGTTCGACTTCGCGCCGATCGCGGCGGAACTCGCCGCACTCGGTTACCGCACCGAACAAGCGCCCGGGCTGTATCAGCAGCGCAGGTTCGCCTCCGAAGCCGAACAGGCCCAGGTGCTGAACACCCTGTCCGTCAACGGGATCGACATCACCGGCTGGGAGGATGGAGGTTGGCTCTACGCCAATCTGTATCTCTCCAGGCCGTTGCCGAAACACCACGCCGACATCGAGGATCCGCATTGACCGAACGCACCTTCGCCGCCGACGACCACCTACCCAGGGTGCCCCTGCCGACGCTGGAGGACAGCTGCGGCCGGTTCCTGCAGTGGTGCGCGCCGCTGCTGACCGCCGACGAACTCGCCACTACCCGAGCCGCGGTCGATGACCTGCTGCGGGCCGACGGACCGGGTCGCACGCTGCAGGCAGCACTCGCGGAGTACGATGCGACCCCCGGTGTGGGCAGCTGGCTGGATCTGTTCTGGCCGTCGCGGTATCTGGGCAGGAGGGACCGGATCGCGCTGAACGCGAACTTCTTCTTCCTGTTCCGCGACGACACGCCGCTGGCCACGTCCACCGCCGCGACACAGGTGGACCGCGCGTCCGGAATAATCTCCGCCGCCGTCGACTACAAACTGGCCCTCGACCAGGAGGCCATCCCGCCGGTGACCCACCGCGGGCAGAAACTGTCGATGTGGCAGAACAAGTATCTGTTCTCCGAGACCCGGATCCCCGGTGTGGAGCAGGACACCGTGCGGGTGCCCTACAGCGACGAGTGGCCGGGCCACTCCGAGGCCAGGCACATCGTAGTGTTCTTCCGCGGCAGCATGTTCCGGATGGACGTGATCGGCCCGGACGGTGCGCCGTACTCGCCGGAGGATCTCGCCGACGGGCTGCGTGCGGTGCTGAAGGCAGGCGCGCGGCCGGCCCGCACCGACACCGCCGTCGGGCACCTCACCACCAAGGCCCGCGCCGAATGGGCGGCCAGCAGGCAGACGCTCTCGACCGAACCGGTGAACGTCGCGGCGCTGGACGCTGTCGAGACCGCGCTGTTCGCGATCTGTCTCGAGGACTTCACCCCGCGCGACGAGCTGCACGCCTGCGATCAGCTGTTGCACGGCGACAGCGCGAACCGGTGGTTCGACAAGTCGGTGTCGTTCATCGTCTTCGGCGACGGGCAGGCGGGCATCAACGTCGAACACTGCGGGCTGGACGGCACCACCATTCTGTCCTTCGTCGACACGCTGCTGGAAACCTCGGTACCGGAGCACGCCGCCCGGTCCGCAGCGCAGGCGCAGGGCCTGCCCGCAGTCGAGCCGATCGAGTTCGTGCTGAATGCGGCGCAGCGCGCCGACATCGCCGCGGCGGGTGCCGCTTTCGCCCGTTACGCTGCGGAGAACGCCACGCAGACGGTGACGTTCCCCGACTTCGGCACCGCCCGCGCCAAGCAACTCGGCATCTCCCCGGACGCGTTCGCGCAGCTGAGCTACCAGCTCGCCCACCGGCGCAGCAAGGGACTCACCGGCGCCACTTACGAGTCCATCGCGACCAGGCAGTACCGCAACGGCCGCACCGAGGCAATGCGGGTGGTGACCCCGGAGATGGTCGCCTTCGTGGACACGATGCAGGACCCGGACTCGGACCCCGAGTCGAAGCGCGCGGCCGCGCGGACGGCGGCAAGCGCGCACGTGGAGCGGGCCAAACAATGTCAGGTGGGCGACGCGCCGGAACAGCACCTGTGGGAGCTGCAGTGGATCCAGCGCCGCCGCGGTGCGGAACTGGGCGTCATCGACCCTCTCCCGCTCTACGACAGCCCGGGTTGGACCATCCTGCGCGACGACTACCTGAGCACCAGTTCGGCGCCGTCGGTCAACATCCGCTACTTCGGTTTCGGCTCCACCAGTTCCCGGTGCATCGGTGTCGCCTACGTCTTGCTCCCCGACCGCTGGAACCTCTACCTGGCCACCCCGACGCCGGTCGCCGACCAGATGTACGCGTTCGCCGATCACCTCCGCACCGCGGTCGCCGACCTGGAGGCGCTGCTGGCCGGAAGCTGACGGCACACCGCCCGGTTTTCGCACTTCGAGTATCAGCGCGGAAAGCCGGGCGGTGGCGTAGCGTCCATCGTGGGCCGGAGCAACAGGCCCGCATACGGGTCTGAAACAATGGCTCATCGTGAAGAACTTCGAAACCCTGTTCGCCGAGCTGCAGGATCGTGCGGTCAACCGCCCCACTGGGTCCGGAACCGTTGCCGCGCTGGACGCCGGCGTGCATAGCCAGGGTAAGAAGGTGCTCGAGGAGGCCGGTGAGGTGTGGCTGGCCGCCGAACACGAGAGCGACGAGTCGCTCGCCGAGGAGATCTCCCAGCTGCTGTACTGGGTGCAGGTGCTGATGGTGGGCCGCGGGCTGAACCTCGAAGACGTGTACCGACATCTGTGACGGCCGTTTCGATCCCGGTTTCTCCTCCGAAAGGACTCCCCCATGCTGCGTGTCGCAGTCCCCAACAAAGGCGCCCTGTCCGAATCCGCCGTCTCGATCCTCGCGGAGGCGGGGTACCGCAAGCGCACCGATTCGCGTGACCTGACTGTCCTGGACCCGGCCAACCAGGTCGAGTTCTTCTTCCTGCGGCCCAAGGACATCGCCATCTACGTCGGCTCCGGCGAACTCGACCTCGGCATCACCGGCCGCGATCTGGCCCTGGATTCCGGCGCATCCGTGCAGGAACGGCTCGCGCTCGGCTTCGGACGCTCCACCTTCCGTTACGCCGCGCCCGCCGGACCAGAGTGGAAGGTCGAGGATCTCTACGACAAGCGCATCGCGACCTCCTATCCGAACCTGGTGCTGAGCGATCTGCGGCGACGGGGCATCGAGGCCGAGGTGATCCGCCTGGACGGTGCGGTGGAGATCTCTATCCAGCTCGGTGTCGCCGACGCCATCGCCGATGTCGTGGGCTCCGGGCGCACCCTGCGCCAGCACAACCTGGTCGCGTTCGGCGAATCGCTGTGCGACTCCGAGGGCGTGCTCATCGAGGCCAAGGACGCCGACCAGCGCGACCGGGCCCGCAATCAGCTCGTCGCCCGCGTCCAGGGCGTCGTCTTCGCCCAGCAGTACCTGATGCTGGACTATGACTGCCCCAAGGACCTCCTCGACCGAGCATTCGCGATCACCCCGGGGCTGGAGTCGCCGACTGTGGCGCCGCTGGCCGATACCGGATGGGTCGCGGTACGCGCCCTCGTGCCACGTAACCAGGGTAACGAGCTGATGGACCAGCTGGCCGACCTGGGCGCGAAAGCCATCCTGGCCACCGACATCCGTTCCTGCCGCGCATTCTGACCGTCCGACCCGCCTTGTTCGCGTGATCGGCTCGCGCTGAACGCAATCGGCGTGCCCGCTGATCGGGTGTTGCTACCGCGCGGTCTGGAGTTCTCTGCGCGAGGCGGGCAGGCAGCCGGTCGTGATGTCCGCCTCGACAGCGGTCGTGAAGCTGCTTGTGGGCCTCGGGCTCTCGATCCTGGTGTTCCACCACTGCACCGTCTGAGCGCGATGCTGTCTTCGGTTCGGTGTCCGCACACGGGGTCGTCCGGTCTCTTGCGGGGCTCTGGTTCGCAGCGTTCGGGAAAGGCCTCTCTGCCGAGGCCGATGTGGCGTGTCCGGTCGAAACTTCCCGGTTCGTAGGGGAGACTGTCGGTCGTGTCGGACGAGATCAACGACGAGAAGGCCGCAACGCGATCGAAGGTGTGTGGCCGGATCGGGGTGGACGGCGCCGAGCCGCACCCCGCATGGCCGCGGATGCGAAACCTCTTGATCATCGTGGGAGACGGGGTCGGTGTCGCGGTTCTGATCGCCGCGCTCGCCATCATCGGATCCCACGGCTCCGCACTGGATTTCATGGTCGTCGCGACCGGCCGCTAACCGCTCATTCGGATACCGCGTCCGCCAGGGTCTGCTCCGGCGGCTCGCCCGTGCCACCGATCGGCCAGCCCGGGTAGGGCGGCGGTGTGCCGCCGAATTCCGGGCACAGCGGCTTGTAGTCGCAGTAGGAGCACAGCCAGCTCGGGTTGGGCGGGAATTCGCCGGTGCGGCCGGCATCCAGGATGGCCGTCCACAGCGCCGACAATGTGCGCTCGAAGCGCAGCAACTCCTCCTCATCGGGGGCGTAGGTGAGGATCTGCTCGTCGGCCAGGTAGATCAGCCGCAGCTGGGCGGGCACGATACCGCGGGTGCGCAGCAGGACCAGCGCGTAGAACTTCAGCTGGAACAGTACCCTGGTCTCCTGCGTGGGTCCCGGCGCGCGGCCGGTCTTGTAGTCCACCACCCGCAGCGCACCGGTCGGCGCGATATCGATTCGGTCGACGAAGCCGCGTAACAGCGCGCCGTCGGCGAGTTCGACCTCCACCCGAGCCTCCCGCGATTCCGGGTCGAAGCCGGTCGGATCTTCCAGTCGGTAGTAACGCCGGATCAGCGCGCGCACCTCGCCGAGGAATGCCTCGAGCTGGTCGTCGGTGAGCAGCTCGGCCACCTCCGGTCGCTCGGCGCGTACCCGGGCCCAAGCCGTCGGCACCAGCGTGTCGGCGCGCTCGGGCAGGCGCTCGACCGCCGGCAGCCCGTACAGATCCTCCAACACCGCGTGTACCACTGTGCCACGCACCGCGTCCCGCGACGGCGGCTCCGGAATCCGGTCGACCGCCCGGAACCGGTATTTCAACGGGCACTGCTTGAAATCCATTGCCCGCGAAGGAGAAAGCGCGGGCCGCGCGCGGCCTGCCCGCGCGTCGGGCTCGGATGCCTGTGCGTCGTCGGCAGGGGGCGTGGACACGGGCGAGGACATACCTGGCAGGCTATCCGGCGGCACCGACACGCCGGTGCACGGCAGCACGATTCGAACCAGCGGAACGGAGATTCATGACGGCCAGACGGACCGGGCCATTCACCATCGGTGACCGGGTGCAGCTGACCGATGCCAAAGGGCGCCTGTACACGGTGGTCTTGGAGCCGGGCAAGGAGTTCCACACCCATCGCGGCGGCATCAAGCACGACAGCCTGATCGGTGCCGACGAGGGCAGCGTGGTGCAGTCGACCAATGGCACACCGTACCTTGCGTTACGTCCGCTGCTGATCGACTACGTGCTGTCCATGCCGCGCGGTGCGGCGGTGATCTACCCGAAGGACGCCGCGCAGATCGTGCACGAGGGCGACATGTTCCCCGGCGCGCGGGTGCTCGAGGCGGGCGCGGGGTCCGGCGCGCTCACCTGCTCACTGCTGCGCGCGGTCGGGCCACAGGGGCAGGTCGTGTCCTACGAAATCCGTGCCGACCACGCCGAGCACGCCGTCCGCAATGTGGAGACGTTCTTCGGCGAACGTCCGGCCAACTGGTCGCTGACCATCGGTGACGTCGCCGATTACAGCGGAGAGCCGGTGGACCGTGCCGTGCTGGACATGCTCGCGCCTTGGGATGCGCTGCCCACCGTGTCGAAGGCACTCGTCCCCGGCGGTGTCCTGATCGTCTACGTGGCGACCGTTACGCAATTGTCCAAGGTGGTGGAGGCGCTGCGTGAGCAGGAGTGCTGGACCGAACCGCGCTCCTGGGAGTCGCTGGTCCGGCCGTGGCATGTGGTCGGCCTCGCCGTGCGCCCCGATCATCGCATGCAAGGCCACACCGCCTTCCTGGTCAGCGCCCGCAGGCTCGCCGAGGGCACGGTGACCCCGAAGCCGCAGCGCAGGCCCTCGAAGGGCTGAGCGGTGCAGGGCGACCGCCGGTCCGGCCGACACCGACACTCGCCTCCGATCGGGTGCGGCTCAGGCCGGGACGCAGGGCGCCTGTGCGAAGCCGAGCATCAGGCAGCCGCTCGCGTCCGACAGCTTCCAGGTGCCGCCGACGTTCTCCCAGGTCATCGGGACGGCGGGTGCGGCGCCGTGCGGGGAGTTGATGGTCACCTGCGCGTTCGCGATGGTGCCCTGGGTGGTGATGTCGGCGACCGCGAAGGTCAGCGTGTAGCCGTGCAGGCCCGCGTTCATCTGGTCGATGTTGGCGGCGCGCTTCTCTCCGTCGACGATCAGCTTCGTCTTGTCGGCCGTGGGGACGTTCGGATCGGCCAGCTTCACCAGAATCGCCTGCAGCGTCTCGGCCGTCGGCGCGCCCGCCGCTTGGTCGCCGTGGCTGTGGGTACTCGCCGTGGCGGTGCTGCTGGTCGTCGCGGTGCTGGAGTCGTCGTCGGAGCCACAGGCCGCCAGGCCGGCGGTAAGGGCCAGTGCCGCTGCGGCGGTGACCACGGAAACGCGCAAAGTTCTGGCGGGAAGGAGCATCGTCAGCAACCTTTCGGCTCGGTTGGCGAGCGCGCTCGCCTGGTACGGGTTAGGGCAGGCTAACATGGTCGTTCGGCCGTTGATCGCCGCCCAGATGTGATCACCACGAAATCATGTCGGAAAGCGAGAATGGGCCGCGACCGGTAGCGTTGATAGACCGGGACTGGGAGGAGCAGCACATGAGCCCCATCGAGAATTCGGATTCGGCGGCCTGGAGAGAGCTCGAGGCAGTACGCGCCGAGGCGGCTGCACTCCGAAGGCAACTCGCCGATTCGCCGGATCGCACACGGGAATTGGAAGCCCGCATCGATTCGCTGACCATTCGCAACACGAAGCTGATGGACACTCTCAAGGAGGCGCGCCAGCAGCTTGTCGCGCTGCGCGAGGAGGTCGATCGGCTGGGTCAGCCACCGAGCGGATACGGCGTTCTGATCGGCGTGTACGACGATCAGACGGTCGACGTGTTCACTTCGGGGCGCAAGATGCGGTTGACGTGTTCACCGAATATCGAGGCCTCGACGCTCGAGTACGGTCAGACCGTCCGCCTCAACGAGGCGCTCACGGTCGTCGAGGCCGGGCATTACGACGCGGTCGGCGAGATCGGTACCCTGCGGGAGATCCTCGACGACGGTCGTCGCGCCTTGGTCGTCGGCCATGCCGACGAGGAGCGTGTGGTGTGGCTGTCGGGTCCGCTGGCCAAGGTCGCCGAGGTCGATGACCTGGACGACCCCGATTCCCCCATCCGCAAGCTACGGCCGGGCGATTCGCTCCTGGTGGACACCAAAGCCGGTTTCGCGTTCGAGCGTATCCCCAAGGCCGAGGTCGAGGACCTTGTGCTGGAGGAGGTGCCCGACGTCGGCTACAGCGATATCGGTGGTCTCGGTCGGCAGATCGAGCAGATCCGAGACGCGGTGGAGCTTCCGTTCCTGCACAAGGATCTCTTCCGCGAATACGCGCTGCGTCCGCCGAAGGGCGTGCTGCTCTACGGTCCACCCGGGTGCGGCAAGACGCTCATCGCGAAGGCGGTGGCCAACTCACTGGCCAAGAAGATCGCCGAGGCGCGTGGTGAGGATGCCAAGGAAGCCAAGTCGTACTTCCTCAACATCAAGGGTCCCGAACTGTTGAACAAGTTCGTGGGCGAAACCGAGCGCCACATCCGGATCATCTTCCAGCGGGCTCGCGAGAAGGCATCCGAGGGCACTCCGGTGATCGTGTTCTTCGACGAGATGGACTCGATCTTCCGCACCCGTGGTTCGGGCGTCTCGTCGGACGTGGAGACCACGGTGGTGCCCCAGCTGCTGTCGGAGATCGACGGCGTCGAGGGCTTGGAGAACGTGATCGTGATCGGTGCCTCCAACCGCGAGGACATGATCGACCCGGCCATTCTCCGGCCCGGCCGCCTCGACGTGAAGATCAAGATCGAGCGTCCGGACGCGGAATCGGCCCAGGACATCTTCTCGAAGTACCTCACCGAGCACCTACCGCTGCACGAGGACGACCTGGCCGAGTTCGGCGGCGACAAGGGGCTGTGCATCCGCGCGATGATCGAACGGGTCGTCGATCGGATGTACGCCGAGAGCGAGGACAACCGCTTCTTGGAGGTCACCTACGCCAACGGTGACAAGGAGGTCCTGTACTTCAAGGACTTCAACTCCGGCGCCATGATCCAGAACATCGTGGACCGCTCCAAGAAGTACGCCATCAAGGCCGTGCTCGACACCGGCAACCCGGGTCTACGCATCCAGCATCTCTACGATTCGATCGTGGACGAGTTCTCCGAGAACGAGGACCTGCCCAACACCACGAATCCGGACGACTGGGCACGCATCTCGGGTAAGAAGGGCGAGCGGATCGTCTACATCCGCACGCTGGTCACCGGCAAGAACGCCAGTGCCAGCCGCGCCATCGATACGGAGTCGAATACGGGTCAGTACCTGTAAGATTCTGTCGACCCGAAGGGCCGTGTCTCGCAAGCCGGAGACGCGGCCCTTCGTCATTCGGGGGACCGTGCGGGTCGCCGACTGCGCGGCTCAGGTAGGGGAGCGGTCGAGGCAGGGCAGGCGGCCCGCGGAGGCAACCGTTGCAGCAATGCGACGAAGGCCGACTCGATCGCCTCGGCGGCCTGGTACCTGGCCTCCGGGCTGGGGTCGGTGGTGAGTGTGTCGAGTCGGATGATCGGGGACGGCTGCAACCAGCGCCGTTCGACGGTGGCTCACGCCGCCATGAGCTCAGGAAGCCCGGGGCTGCCCGCACGTGCTAAAATTTGGCCGTGCGGCCAGAAAATCGACCGACCGGCCAGAAGCTGTCGTTCATCGAGGAGGCGCGCAGGCGGCAGATCATCGCCTCGGCGGTGGAGGTGATCTCCGAGGTCGGGTACGGGAACGCGTCGTTGGCGCGAATCGCCGAGCACGCGGGGATCTCGAAAGGCGTGATCTCCTACCACTTCGAGGGCAAGGACGACCTGATGACGCAGCTGGTGATCCAGCTGTACGTCTCTGCCGCGCAGTACATCGCACCCAGGGTCGCCGCGGCGGTCGGCCCACGCGATCGTCTGCTCGCCTACATCGAGTCGAACCTGGCCTTCATCGACACGAACACGAAGTACGTGGCCGCGCTCATCGACGTGGTGACGAATCTTCGTGACGCGGAAGGTCATCCGAGGTTCGCCTCCGCCGATGGCGAGCGCGACATCATCGTTCCCCTCGTCGACATCATGAGCGAGGGGCAGCGCATCGGGGAGTTCGGGGAGTTCGATCCGCTGCTGATGGCGAAGTCTATTCGGGACGCCATCGACGGTGCGGCCGCACGGGCGGTCCGGGAACCGGGTTTCGAGATGGACGCGTACTCGGCGCACATAGCCAGGTTGTTCGATCTTGCGACACGAAAGGCGGGGAGCAATGACTGAGGTGCGGGACACCGAGACGCGGGAGACCGATACCCGAGAACCCTTGCCGCCCTTCGCCCTCGGCGGCGTGGGCGCGGTGGCGGCGCTCGCGGCGCTCGCGCTGCTGGTCTCGATCGGCCGGTACGGATTCTTCGGTGACGAACTGTATTTCGTTTCCGCCGGGCGCAGGCTTGCGGTCAGTTACGCCGACCAGGGGCCGCTGGTGCCGGCGATTGCCCGTCTGATGGATCTGCTCGCCCCGGGTTCGCTGGTGGCGCAACGGATTCCGGCGGTGCTCATCACCGTGGGCGCAGTGGTGATCACCGCGCAGATCGCCAGAGAGTTCGGCGGAACCAGGGCAGCGCAGGTACTGGCCGCGGCGGCGTACGCCACCTCACCGTTCCTACTGGTACAGGGCGATCAGCTGGCCACCAATACGATCGACACAGCACTGTGGGTAGCGGTGAGCTGGCTGGTGATCCGATGGGTCCGCATGCGGCACGACGGCCTGCTGCTGGCAGCCGCGGTGGTCACCGCGGTGGACATACAAGTCAAATGGCTGATTCCGTTCTTCTGGATCGCGCTTGCGCTCGGTGTGGCGATGTACGGGCCGCGGGAGCTGCTGCGCCGCCCCGCCCTGTGGTGGGGTGCGACGCTCGTCGTCGTGACCGCGGTGCCCAGTCTGCTGTGGCAGGCCACGCACGGGTGGCCGCAGCTGGGCCTCGGAAGTGTGGTCGCCGAGGAACAGGCCACGATCGGCGGCCGCTATAGCTGGCTGCCCCTTGCGCTCGCCTCGGCCGGGCTGCTCGGCGGGCTGCTGCTGGTCTACGGGGTGTGGACACTGTGGCGGGCCGACTCCTGGCGGCCCTATCGGTTTCTCGGCCTGCTGCCGCTGGTGCTGGCCGTGATCTTCATCGCGACCAACGGACGCCCGTACTACGCGGCGGGCTGCTACGGCGCGCTGATCGCAGTGGGTGCGGTGCGCTGGACGAACGGCTGGGGCCGCTCGCGCATGATCGTCACCGCCCCGCTGGTCGCGGTGTCGGCCGCGCTGCTGGTGTACTCGCTGCCCTTACGCACGGAGACAGATATCGAGCCGGTCGACACCCAGGCCAAGGCGGGGTTGGAGATCGCGGTCTACGGACGTTTCGGTTGGACGGAGCTCGCGACCCAGGTGGCGGCCGCCTACCAGGCGCTACCGGAGCCGGAACGGGCGTCGGCCGTGGTGATCGCCGACTCCTATTGGCAGGCAGCCGCTCTGGATGTGTACCGCGCCGAATACGGTTTGCCCGCCGTCTACAGCCCGAACCGTGGCTTCGGCTACTTCGGCTCCCCGCCGGACACGGCGAGCACGGTCCTGTGGGTCGGCGGCGCCGAGCCGGAAGTGCGCGAATCATGCGCCGAGGTGACGCCGGTCGGACGCGTCGACGCACGGCTCGGGTTCCCCGGCGTCACCCGCCACGTCACCCTTTGGCGCTGCGCTCAACCGCGCGCACCGTGGTCTCGCGTGTGGCCGGACCTGCTGCGCCTGAACTGACCGGGCGCCGGCTCACCACCAGCCCAGAATCGGCGACAGCTGCCTGCCCAGTTCCGGTGCCAGCGACCGCGAGTAGCTGGCGGTGAGGTGGTGCTCGTCGTGGTAGATCAGGATGTTGCCCTCGGTGACCGCGCACACGTCCCGCTCACACACCGCGTCGCTCAGGTCCAAGGGGAACACGTTGGCGAACGAGGCGGCGAACTCCAGCGCCGGATTGACCTCGTCCAGCGCGGCCGTGCGCGGCATGCCGCAGCTGATCCGGTCGCCGCTCTGGGCGAGGCAGTCGATCGCCCGATAGCGGACCCCGTCGCGGCGCAGCCACGGGGTGTCGCGGATGGCCAACACATTGAGCCCCCGCTCAGCCAGGTGCGACCACACGTCCACGTAGTCGGCGGGTGTCTCATCGCCGAGCTTGTCACGGGGGCGGGTCGCGGTGGTGAACACCCACTCCGGACGGTGGGCACCGAGGCGGTCGATCACCTCGGCGGACCAGTCTCGGCAGTCCGGAATGGCCTCGCCCTTGTACATCGGCTCCGCCGCCACGGTCAGCGGGCAGCCCATCTTCAGATAGACATCGACGCGAAAGTTGTGCTCGCGCGCCAGCACGTCGAGGGCGGGAACCCAGTGTTCGGCATGCGAGCTGCCCACCACCGCCACAGTGCGCTGCGCATCCGTGTTCCCGTAGGCGCAGGTGATGACGTCGCGGGTGTCCCAGTCCGCGATGCAGCCGTCCTGCGATGGATACGCGTGATCGGCGGGCGCCTCGTACACAGTCGGACGCAGCCGTGCCCGGGGCGTGCTTGCGCCACCGACCAGCGCCTCCGCTCCCGGATAGTGCACCGGGTCGAGGAAGGCCACCGGCTGCGGCGGGTTCGCCCGCGTGACCACCTGCTCGCCCACCGATACCGCGAGTACGGCGATCCCGAGCACCGAGACCACCTGGCCGGTGCGGCGACGGCGGGCGGGCGTCTCCTGGGCGGACGCTGCGGACCGCCGGATCCGCAGCGGCTCCTCGATGAACCTGTTGGTCAGGTAGGCCAGCATCAGCGACCCCGCGAGCACGCCGAGCCCGCGGACGAATCCCGCCGTGGCGGACCTGGTCTCCGCGAGGACGAAGATGAGGATCGGCCAGTGCCACAGGTATAGCGCGTAAGCCAGTCCACCCAGGCGCACCGCGGCGGATGTGCTCAGCAGCCGGTTGGGCAGCGGATGCGCGGCGGCGGGCAGATTGCTGCCCGCCGCGATCAGTGCCAGGGCACCGCCCACCGGCACCAACGCCGCCGGCCCGGGGAACCCGTCCGCGCCATCGATCAGCCACCCGCACGTGACCACCGCGGCGGCGCCCAGCACCGCCAGCGCCACCCGCGCGAGACGCGGCGCGGACAGCCATGGCACCACGACCGCGAGCAGTGCACCGGCCAGCAGCTCCCAGGCGCGCGCGAAGCTGTCGTAGTAGTTCCAGCCCTGATGCACAGAGGTGCCGTGCGCGGCGTAGCGGAACGAGGTCATCGCGATCGCCGCGAGGAGGATCGCCAGGCCGGGCCGCAGCGTGGCAGGGCCCGCGAGACGCCTGCACAGTCGCACCGCCGACGCCACACCGAGCAGGGCTACCAGGTAGAACTGTCCCTGCACCGCCATCGACCAGAGATGTTGCAGCGGGCTCACCGAAGGGTCGGCGGCCAGGTAGTCCGACCAGGACAGCGCCAGATGCCAGTTCTGGTAGTACAGCAGCGACGCCAGCGTCTGCGCGGCCATCTCGGTCCACTGCGTGAAGGGGTGCAGCAGCACCGTCGCCGCGAGCACCGCGGTCAGCACAGTCACCAGGGCAGGAAGCAGCCGACGGGCGAGCCTGCGCGCGGTGTGACCGATGCGAATCGCGCCGGTGGACTCCGCGTCCCGCAGCAGCGAGCTGGTGAAGAAGAAGCCGGACAGGACCAGGAAGACGTCCACCCCGCCCGAGACGCGGCCGAACCAGATGTGGAACACCACGACCAGCGCGATCGCCACACCACGCAGTCCGTCCAGATCATGCCGGTAACTGTCGGCGGCGGCGCGCGGCGCCGCCGCGGCGGCAATTATCGTGCCCGACCGTCGCAACCGGCTCACCACTCGGGCGACCGTCACCGGACTCGCATGGCGTCGCCGAATCGACGGTCGAAGGTGCCGGCGAAGCGACGGGCTGATGTACGGGACACGTCATTCTCTTACCACGGGCGCGAGAAGCTATGGTCCAACCTGCACGGCCGGAGTGTCGTGCGGAAATATCGAAGTGATACGGACAATTCGGGCACCCGTCTGTGGGGGTGTACCGCTCGGTGGCTAGGCTGAAGTCGTGAACGTTGAGGTGACACCCCTGCCCGGTATCGGTGTACGCAAGGACTTTCCGCTGACCAATACCCGGCGCCGGATTGGGGTGATCGATCATCGCGATGGCACCATGGATCTGATCGTGAGCAGGGCCGACCACCCCGACGAAACCGAGCAGATACCGCTGTCGGGCAATGAGGCGGCCGTGCTGGCCAACCTGCTCGGCGCCCCGCAGCTGGTCGAGCAGCTGCGCGAAGAACACCGCCGATTCACCGGGCTGACCACCCGCCAGCTCTCCATCCCCGACCGGTCCCGCTACGACGGGCGGATGCTGGGGGAGACCCAGATACGAACGCGGACAAAGGCATCCATCGTCGCGGTGGTGCGCGGCGGGCAGCCGATCCCTTCGCCAGGCCCGGATTTCACGTTCACCGCCGGTGACGTCCTTGTCGTTGTCGGCACCGCGGAGGGCCTGGAGGCCGCCGCCAAGATCCTGCTGGACGGCTGAGCGGGGATGGTTGCTCAGGAGACCGCGCTCGCGCTGATCCAGCTGGGCGCGGTATTTTTCGGCCTCGGCCTGCTCGGCCGGATCGCCGCACGCATCGGCATGTCGCCGATCCCGCTGTACCTGGTCGGCGGACTGGTGTTCGGCACAGGCGGCCTGGTCGAGTTGCGGCAGGTGGACGACTTCATCCACCTGGCCAGCGAAATCGGCGTCGTCCTTCTGCTGTTGCTGCTCGGCCTGGAATACAGCGCGCCGGAACTGGTGACCGGGCTGCGCCGATCGTGGGCCGCGGGCGTCGTCGACATCGTGCTCAATGCCACCCCCGGCGTGCTGGTCGCCTTCGCGCTCGGCTGGGGCCTCACCGGTGCCATCGCGATGGCCGGAGTCACCTATATCTCGTCCTCGGGCATCGTGGCGAAAGTGCTCAACGACCTGGGCAGGCTCGGCAACCGTGAAACACCGGTGGTCCTGTCCATCCTGGTTTTCGAAGACCTGGTGATGGCCGGCTATCTGCCCGTGCTCACGGCCGTGCTGGCCGGCGTCGGCTTCCTCGCCGGACTGAAGACGCTGGCCATCGCGCTGGTGGCGGTCACGGTCGTGCTCATCGTCGCGCTGCGCTACGGCCGCTACGTCTCCGCGATCGTCGACAGCGAGGACCGGGAGATCTTCCTGCTGAAGTTGCTCGGCTCCGCACTGCTGGTCGCAGGGGTCGCCTCCGCGGTGCAGGTGTCCGCTGCGGTGGGCGCCTTCCTGCTCGGCATCGCCATCTCGGACTCGACCGCGCACAACGCCACCAAGATCCTGGAGCCGCTGCGCGACCTGTTCGCCGCGCTGTTCTTCGTCCTGTTCGGTCTGAGCACCGATCCGGCGAGCATCCCGCCGGTGCTCGGCTGGGCTTGCCTGCTCGCGGTCGTCACGACGGCGAGCAAGGTCGCGACCGGATGGTGGGCGGCCACGCGGGCCGGTGCGGGCCGCTACGGCCGGGCGCGAGCAGGCACCGCACTGGTCGCCCACGGCGAGTTCTCGATCGTCATCGCGGGACTGGCGGTTTCCGCGGGCGCGGTCCCCGCCGAGTTCGCCGCACTGGCCACCACCTACGTGCTGCTGATGGCGATCCTCGGCCCGGTCGCCAGCCGCGTCGTCGAGCCGGTCCTCGCGCTGGTGTCGCGGCGCAGGGCCGGGGTGTCCTGACTCACGGGCCGTCGACAACTAGCGGTGGCGGCGCCGAATCGGCGCCGCCACCCGGTGTGTTGTGGACTCAATTGCGTACGGCGGTCACTGAATCGAGCACGACGTCCACGGCTGGCGCGCCGTCGCCCGAGCCGTCTTTGACGCCCGCCGCGGCGATGGACGCGAGCACGTCCAAGCCTGCGGTGACCCGACCGAACGGGGTGTAGTTCGGCGGGAGCTGGTTGTCCTGGTAGACGAGGAAGAACTGGCTGCCGTTGGTGTTCGGTCCCGCGTTCGCCATCGCGACCGTTCCCGCCGGATAGGTGGCGCCGGACAGGTTCTCGTCGGGGAAGCTGTAGCCGGGGCCGCCGGTGCCTGTCGCTGTCGGATCCCCGCACTGGAGCACGTAGATGCCCTCGGTGGTGATCCGGTGGCACTTCGTGTGGTCGTAGTACTGCTCATTGGCGAGGAACACGAACGAGTTGACCGTGTGCGGCGCGCGGGCAGCGTCCAGCGCGATCGTCACGGTGCCGCAGGTGGTCGCCAATGTCGCCGTGTATCCGGCGTTGGCGTCGATCGTCACGGCGGGCTCGACGGTCCACTGCTTGCCATTCGGTTGACCGGCGGCCGGCGCATTGCAGCCGGCGGGCGCCTTCTCCCGCGCGGTTCCCGGATTTGCTGAGACACCGCCCGCAACCGATACCGCCAGCGTTGCGCCGACGGCAAGGACACCGAGAATTCGCAGCGTCCGCCACGGTACGTCGAATCGTCCTCCGCGCCGACCGCCGCCGAGTTGCCGCGCCTGCACTTCGCTGCTCACGCTGGAAATCTCCTTCATTTGGGTTGCGCACCGGACGATGCGACGCGAATCATTCCATCTCGCTTCGCCTGGCGTGGCCGTACGGCCCGATTTCCCTGCCGCGCGGTACGGTACGGACGTGTTTTCAGGCCCGGCGCATGCGGCGGTAGGTCGCGGCGGCCGCGAGTTCGGTCGCGAGCCGGTCGATATCGGCATCGGTGACGGCGGCGATGGTGAGGCGCAGGTGGTCGGCGCTCGGATGATCGCCGACCGCGAAGGGACCACCGGGTGCCGCTTTGATGCCCGCGGCGGCGAGGGAGATCATGGCCGCGTTTACGGCTACGAAACTGTTTCCGCAGCGTTGTAACACAACCGAATCAGTTTTCGGTGGAGTATAACAAAGCATGGGAATCGTTCGAGCGGCGCTTGTCCAGACGAACTGGACCGGCGACAAAGAGTCCATGATCAAAGCGCACGAGGACTACGCACGTCAGGCCGCCGCGCAGGGTGCACAGGTGGTCTGCTTCCAGGAGCTGTTCTACGGCCCGTACTTCTGTCAGCTGCAGGACGCGAAGTTCTACTACTACGCCGAATCGGTGCCGGGGCCGACGACGGAGCGCTTCGCCGCGCTGGCACGGGAATTGGGCCTGGTGATGGTCCTACCGGTGTACGAGCAAGAGCAGCCCGGTCTGCTGTACAACACGGCGGCGGTGATCGACGCCGATGGCAGCTACCTCGGCAAGTACCGCAAGCACCATATCCCGCACGTCAACGGATTCTGGGAGAAGTTCTACTTCCGGCCGGGCAACCTGGGCTGGCCGGTGTTCGACACGGCGGTCGGCAAGGTCGGCGTCTATATCTGCTACGACCGGCATTTCCCGGAGGGGTGGCGCGCGCTGGGCCTGGCGGGCGCCGAGATCGTGTTCAACCCCTCCGCCACCTCGCGTGGCTTGTCCGGCTACCTCTGGAAGCTGGAACAGCCCGCGTCCGCGGTCGCCAACGAGTACTTCATCGGCGCCATCAACCGCGTCGGTGTCGAGGAGTACGGCGACGACGACTTCTACGGCACCAGCTACTTCGTCGACCCGGAGGGCAAGTTCGTCGGCGACGTCGCCTCCGACACCGACCCCGAGTTGGTGATCCGGGACCTGAACATGGACCTGATCAAGGTGGTGCGCGATCGCTGGGCCTTCTACCGCGACCGCCGCCCCGACGCCTATGGGCCGCTAGTGGCCCCCTGAGACAGGGGAGACCGACATGACGCGCACCTTCATCCACGGCGGCACGGTGGTCTCGGCCACCGGATCGCAACCGCTCGACGTACTGGTCGACGGCGAGACCATCGTCGCCGTCCTGCAACCCGGCGCCACCGCGCTCGGCGCGGACCTCACGGAATCGGCCGAGATCGTGATCGACGCGACCGGCAAATACGTGATCCCCGGTGGCGTGGACGGCCACACCCACATGCAGATGCCCTTCGGCGGCACCGAGGCATCCGACACCTTCGAAACCGGTACCCGTGCCGCCGCCTGGGGCGGGACGACCACGATCATCGATTTCGTCGTCCAGAAACCGGGGGAGCGGCTGCAGGACACGCTCGGCGCCTGGCATCAGAAGGCGGCGGGACAGTGCGCGGTCGACTACGGCTTCCATCAGATCATCGGTGAGGTCAACGACGAATCCTTGAAGGGGATGAGCGAATTGGTGGCCGAAGGGGTCACCAGCTTCAAACTCTTCATGGCCTACCCCGGTGTCTTCTACTCCACCGACGGCCAGATCCTCCGGGCCATGCAGTCCGCCGGTGACCTCGGGGCGCTGCTCATGATGCACGCTGAGAACGGGATCGCTATCGACGTACTGGTCGAACAGGCGGTCGCGCGCGGGGACACCGCTCCGTACTTCCACGGCACGACGAGGCCGTGGCAGATGGAGGAGGAGGCCACCCACCGCGCGATCATGCTGGCCCACCTGACCGGTGCGCCACTGTACGTCGTGCACGTCTCGGCCGAGCAGGCGCTCGCGCAGATCGCCGCCGCGCGCGGCAACGGCCAGAACGTGTTCGGCGAGACCTGCCCGCAGTATCTGTACCTGTCGCTCGAAGAGCAGTTGGGCGCACCGGGTTTCGAGGGCGCCAAGTGGGTGTGCTCGACGCCGCTGCGGTCCAGGGCCGAAGGACATCAGGACGAGTTGTGGCGCTACCTGCGCACCGGCGACGTCACCACCGTCAGCACCGACCACTGCCCGTTCTGTATGAAAGACCAGAAAGAGATGGGCCTCGGCGATTTCAGCAAGATCCCCAACGGGATCGGCGGCGTCGAGCACCGGATGGACCTGATGTTCCAGGGCGTCAAGGCCGGCCGGATCTCGCTGGAACGCTGGGTCGACGTCTGCTGCACCACGCCGGCTCGGATGTTCGGGATGTACCCGCACAAGGGCGTGATCAGCCCTGGCGCGGATGCCGACATCGTGCTCTACGACCCCAACGGTCACACCAGCATCGGACTCGGCAAGACCCACCACATGAACATGGACTACTCGGCCTACGAGGGCTTCGAGATCGACGGTCATGTCGACACGGTGCTGTCCCGCGGCCGGGTGATCGTCGACGACGGCAGGTACCTCGGCAGCGCGGGGCAAGGCCGGTTCGTCAAACGTCAACTGTCGCAGAATCTTCTCTGATCCTCGAAACGGAGAGTGCCGCATGGACATCGGCGTGGTGCTGCAATGCACTCCCCCTGCCGCGCGGGTGATCGAACTGGCCAGACTGGCGGAGACGCACGGGTTCTCGCACGTCTGGACCTTCGACTCGCATCTGCTCTGGCAAGAGCCCTATGTCATCCACAGCCAGATCCTGGCCGCCACCCGCAAGGTCGTCGTCGGTCCGATGGTGACCAACCCGGCCACTCGGGACTGGACGGTGACCGCGTCGATCTTCGCCACGCTGAACGACATGTTCGGCAACCGCACCGTGTGCGGTATCGGCCGCGGTGACTCGGCCGTACGGACGCTGGGCGGCAAGCCGACCACGCTGGCCACACTGCGGGAATCGGTCGAGGTGATTCGGGAACTCGGCAACGGCCGCAGCGCGCGGGTGGGCGACACCGTCGTCCGCTTCCCCTGGGCGGCCGACTCACGGCTGGAGGTGTGGGTGGCCGGGTACGGTCCCCGCGCCCTCGATCTGACCGGCGAGGTGGCCGACGGGTTCATCCTCCAACTGGCCGACCCGGACATCACGGCGTGGACCATAGCCCGGGTGCGGGCGGCGGCTGAACGGGTGGGCCGCGACCCGGCGTCGATCCGGATCTGCGTCGCGGCGCCCGCGTACATCACCGACGGATCGGATTCGGCGCTGTCGCACGCCCGGGAGCAGTGCCGATGGTTCGGCGGAATGGTCGGCAACCACGTCGCCGACATCGTCGCGAAGTACGGGTCGGGCAGCGACATCCCGGCCGCGCTCACCGAATACATCGCGGGCAGGCAGGGGTACGACTACAACCAGCACGGGCGTGCGGGCAATACGCACGCGGAGTTCGTGCCCGACGCCATTGTGGACCGCTTCTGCCTGCTCGGCACACCTGACGACCAGCTGGCCCGGCTGCGCGAGCTGGAGAAGCTCGGCGTCCACCAGTTCGCGGTCTACCTCCAGCACGACGCGAAGACCGCGACGCTGGATGCGTACGGCGAATCGGTGCTGCCGCGCCTGGCCCATCCGGTGAACGCTACCGAGATGGTCGGATGAGCAGGTGGTCAGCCGCGGTGGTGCAGGATGTGAAGCTGGTGCAGCAGCAGTTCGATACGCTCGGCGCCAGCCACCAGCAGTGGCAGCTCAACGAGGTGAACGAGCTCATCTGACTTTCGCCGGGAGGTGTCGGCCTGCTCGACAAAGACGCCTGGGACCGGACGGCGCGAATCGCCGAGGAAGCCAGGAATCACCAGGGTGCCATCGTCCTGAAACACGAGCCGGATGCCGGGGCCTACACCGACGAATACGTCACCGAGGCGCTCGACTCGTTGAAGTCCGACGGGACCGACGTCACCGGAGCGGGCTTCGCGCCGAATCCGGGGTGCGGAAGGTCGCGATCGAAGCAGTACTGGGCAAGAGCGAGCGTGAACGCTGCGTGGGGGATGGCGCGAGCGCCTTTACCATGCGCCGGCCGCAGTTGATCGTTGGCGACGACGTCTTGTTCGGAGGTGTCGTAGCGAATGCTCTCGGGGTCGGGGAACCGCCAAGCCTTCAATCGCCAGGCCAGGACAGCGGAGAACTGTCGCTGGGCTCGAAGACTGATTCCGGTGCCGACGGCAGCAGTTGCCGAGGCAGACTCGTCGGCGACCACCTGTTTCAGCTTCTCCAGCGAAGTGACCTGGTCGTAGCGCCCCAAGTAACATTCGATGCTCGACCGTTTGCCGATCAGCTCACGTAGGTCACGGTTGCGATCTTCGAGTGCGTAGTCCAGCTCTGCCAGCTGTCGGCGGTGGCCGTCGAGTTCGCCCAGCGTGGTCGTGAGCTCGGTCTGCGCCGTGGAGCTTCGCTCAGTGACCTCGGCCGCAGCTTGTGTCAGGGCGTGCCCAGCGCAGTTGCGGGGACGCCGTAGGGCAGGAACCGCACGCGACGGCGTTCGTCGGTATTGTCGCGATGCGCACGCAACGCCTCGAGCTCGCTCGGAAAAACCTGCTCGACCCGGGCCTCGCCGACGTCGTCGATGCTGTAGATGACCCACACCCCACTGCCGGTCTCGCCGGTGGTCTCGCCCTCCGGCTTCGGCGGCCGCGTACGCTCCGGCTGAACAAACTGACCGAGCAGCGACACCAGTGTACTCACGCTTGCGCGATCGATGTACTCGCCGGCCTTTCCGAGGAGGTCGCGGAATTCGATCTCCACCTCCCGTAACGCGCGTTCGAAATCTTCCGGATCGATCCCGAAAGGCCTGTCGGGTGCCATCACATTGCTCCTGGAGACGAATTCGGCATTACGCCTTCAGTGTCCTCGCCCAACCCCGACTTCGCCACGCTCGACGATGATCATGGCCCGACGTGGCGAACTCGTCTACCGGATCGGCAGATGCGTAGTCCGGCTACCGACCTGTCCGGGGTCTGATCAGCGCTGGGGCTCGCCAAATGCGGTGTCGGCAGGTACGCCCAGGGGGCTCCGGGCAGCGCTCGCGCTGCCCGACAAGTCCTGATGGCACCCGGGTCCGTACCTAGTCAACCGTGCAGGCGGTCGGCGCGGCAGGCTCCGCTGAGCGGGTCGCGCGTCCCGCGGTACTCCCGCCACGACGGGTTGCGTATCGAACTCCCCGGAAATTTCGTGCCGTCCGGCGGTTCTTCGAACGGCACGAAACTCGGTTTTCAAGGAAGCGTCGGACGCACAGCGCGGAGAGCTATCTCGTTGGCGGACAAACGAGATCGTCAGAGTTCACCTGCCGTAGCAACTCGACGCGGCGAATGACCGATTTGATTCTGGCAAATTTACTGCAATAGCACGTACTTGCCGATGCGCAGCGCAGCGGCACAAAAGAAATCCGGCCCCGAGGGGCGACACGGACGAAGTGGTGATCTACCGAGACCGAATCAGGAGGCGGGCTTGGACTGGGACAGGTCCCTGACGCCGGTGATCGCATCGAGGATGTTGACGATGGCGGAGGTGCCGCCGTCGAGGGCCGAGCTGCCGGAGTCGAGCATGGCGGAGCCGGAGGAAGATCCGGCCGAACCCGAGGATGAGCCGCCGTCGGCCGAACCCGAGCCCAGACCTGCGGAGCCGGTGGCGGCGGAGTTGGCGGCGGAGGCCACCGCGACCGGGCCGAAGAACAGGGCGGCGGCGGAGCCGGTGGCGGCGGCTGCACAGACCTTGCGAGAGAACATGTACGGAGCTTCCTTTCACAGATGGATAGCGACGCCATTACGGCGCATACATCACAAATGTTATGAATAAGAAATCTGCAAATCCACTTCTTTTACTGTGTCAATAATCACCGTTAACAATTGGCAAACAGTAAATTTTGCCGAGGTTACGCAATTTGATCTTCATCCCGCATGCGAATTCGATGATCAAATTCGGTTGATTTCTTCGACGGTGTCGCGTATCGGCGTGCGGCGCACCCGATCTCGTAGCGAACCTTCGATCCCGGCACGGCTCGACCTCGGGCCGACAACGCGCTCGGGGCCCGCAGGCATGGCGGCGATCCGGCGTTACCCGGCGAGGTTCAGGCAGCCGTGTAAGACGTTGGTGTTGCCTTGGGCGCAATCATGGCGACCGGACGCCTCGACCGAATTTTTGAACGAGCGTCGGATGGCGGTATCCGCTGCCAGGCATCCGTAAGGACTGGCCCGACCGGGTTCGGGGAGTTGTTTTGTGGGGCGGATTTCCAGCATCACATGTCGGGCCGACCGAGTGGTGCTTCAGCTGACTGCAACTGGCTCCGACCTGACGCTCACTCGGCAATTTCAGCAGCTCAGGTCCGGCTTCGGCGGCTCGGTGCTTGCTGGCCGCATCTCGACCTCGTCGCCCCCCGTCCGTGTTGGCGGATCAGCCGAGCGGGGCCGCCCAGATCGGCGCGCTCGGCATCTGCAGAAGCTGTTGTATATCGGCCGTACGATACTCGCCGATTCTTGCGTTGCATGTGGCACGGCGACTTGTTGACGAGCCGTGCCCCACCCGAGATGTCATCACTTGTAGACGACGGCGCGAGCTTGTCGTGGCCCCGATTGTTCACATACGCAGTTCGATTCGGCGATCTGACTGGGTATTTCGGACTTCACACCTGATTGCGTCGGGTAAATTCTTTCGCACCATTGCTCGTGCAACGCTCTCCAGTCTTCGGCAGCCGCGCGGATCCACTGCATTTTGAGCGCTGCCGCTGCCAAGGCGGGTTTCTCCCGCTCGACTTCGTTCTCCCCGTGTGCGGCCCGGTCGACGAGTTCGGCCCACCGCTCGAAATCCTGACGTAGTGCGTTCTCGACCTTCTTGTGCATTGCCGGCTCCTTGGTGATCTTCTCTCTGAATCTTCACTTCTGGATGGCGCGCTCGGCACGCCGGAGGTTGGACTCGCCTATCGCGAGCATTGGTTCGGATCCCGGAGAATTGGCGCGGTGGCTGGTACGGGTTCGCCGATAGCCTCGAATGCGAGATCGACCACCATGAGTCGCTGCTCGTCCACCGCCGGGTTCCGTCTCGCTATCATGTAGCCGACCCCGGGGGCCTCAATATCCTCGAATGCGATGATGCCGAGGGAAAGCTTTCAGATCGCGAGTCGGTTGCCGTATTCGGCTCACCGACTCGCGGGCACCTTGTCAGACGTGCGGTCGTCGCAACCGGGTGTCCACAGGTGCTCTCTACCTTCCCAGCCTGAGCTTTTGATATCAACTTGGTCACAGTTTACGCACAAACGGTTAACTATGCATAGGGCGAGGATGGGAGTTGCGGCGAAAAGCAGCAGGTCCGCCCTCGTCTGGCCGCTCCGTCCAGGGAGTTTGCTGGCGAATGTGATGTATATCACATTTGCGCCGGTTGACGGCGTATGCTGCGTCTGATCTGAGACAGTGGGCTTGATGTAGGTGGCGCGAACCCGTGATCTGGAAGTCGTTGCGTACGCTCAGCAATCGGAATGGTCCGATTTATCGCCGTGACCGCACCCATGCGCTGATTTCGATACCACGGCAAGCGGTATCGAATTGATGTCCCAGCCCCGTGAGGCGGTCAGCTCACGGTCCATGATCTGTCCATGCGTATCGCCCGGACGCAACGAGTACCTGGCCGCGTCCGGGCGATGGCGACGCATCGAGGCGAGCGGCAGTTCGATCATGTCTCGTGCCGTGGCTCCGGGATGCGTGACGGCCTGGCCGAGGCCTTCGAACCTGTGTGGAATCACCGGCGGGACAGTTCTTGTCAGAGACCGCGCCTCCGGCCGCGCAGGAGTCGCAATCGGGCTATTGTGCCGATGTGCTGTTCTATCCAGCTTCGAAGGGGGAATTCGCCCCATGATCGGGTCAGATCACGTCTTCTATCCGTGGAGCGCCCAAGCCGAGCTGAACCCGGTGCCGATCACCGGGGCGTCCGGCTCGTACTTCTGGGACGCCGCCGGCAAACGCTACCTCGACTTCTCCTCCCAGCTCGTCAATGTCAACATCGGCCATCAGCATCCCGACCTCGTCGCCGCGATCGTGGCGCAGGCACAGCTACTCACCACCATCTCGCCGACTGTCGGGAACGAGGCGCGCAGCGAGCTGGCACGCCTGATCGTCGAACGGGCGCCCGGCGAGCTGAACCGGATCCTGTTCACCACCGGCGGCGCGGAAGCCGTCGAGCATGCTGTGCGCCTGGCTCGCAGCTACACCGGGCGCACGAAAATGCTTGCAGCGTACCGCTCTTACCACGGCGGCACCGGTGTCGCGATCGGCCTGACCGGTGAACCGCGCCGTTGGGGCGCGGAGCCGACCAACGTCGACGTGGTGCGGTTCTTCGGACCGTATCCCTACCGTTCGCCTTGGGGCACCGCGACTCCCGAGGAGGAGACCGCCGCCGCGCTGGCCCATCTGCGGCAGGTGATCGAACTGGAGGGCCCGCAACACATCGCGGGTCTGATCTTGGAGACGGTGGTCGGCACCAACGGTGTGCTAGTGCCGCCCCCAGGGTATCTCGCGGGGGTGCGCGCCTTATGCGACGAATTCGGCATCGTCTACATCGCCGACGAGGTGATGGTCGGGTTCGGTCGGGTGGGCGAGTGGTTCGCGGTGCAGGCGTTCGGCGTCGCGCCGGATCTGATCACGTTCGCCAAGGGCGTGAACTCCGGTTACGTCCCGCTCGGCGGGGTGCTCATGGCGGAAAGGATCGCCCAGCGGTATGACCACACGGTGTACCCGGGTGGTCTCACCTACGCCGGACATCCACTGGCCTGCGCCGCGGGCGTCGCCTCGATCGGGGTGTTCGAGCGGGACGGCATCCTGGACCATGTGCGCTCGGTAGGCGCCGACGTGCTCGGAAAAGGTTTGCGGGAGTTGGCGGCCCGGCATCCGAGCGTCGGCGAGGTGCGCGGTCTCGGCTTCTTCTGGGCGCTGGAACTGGTGCGCGACCCATACACCCGGCAGCCGCTGGTCCCGTTCGCCGCGGCGGGCGCGGCAGCCGAACCGATGGCCGCGGTCACCGCGGCGGCCAAGGAACGCGGGCTGTGGCCGTTCAACGCGGGCAACCGTTTCCAGATCGCACCGCCGCTCACCACGACGGCGGACGAGCTGCGGGCCGGCCTGGAAATCGTCGACGAGGTGCTGGACGTGGCCGACGGCTACGTCCAGGCGGACTGACCCGGTTTCAGTGCGGCGTCAGCTCGACCACGACGCCGCCCAGCTGCCAGGTCTGATAGATGTCGGCTTTCGACGGCGAACCGTCAGCGGCACGGCCGATGCCGTTGAACTTCGCGTTCTGCCGGTTGTCCCGCGCGATGATCTCGAAGAGCCGCAGCACGTCGGCCTCGGCGGTGTGGACCACCGGGTCGAATGTGCGTGGCCTCCCGCCGAACGATGCCTGCACCGGGGCGCCTGCGAGCAAGTTCTTGACCCAGGGGTGCTGGGCCGTGCCGATGAGCAGTGTCTCCCCCTGCTTCGTGTAGGCCAGTGGCACGTCATAGACGATGCCCGACTTGCGCCCGACAACGTGCAAGATCATCAGCCTTTTGCCGACGACGCCGGAGATTCCCGGGACACGGAGCAGCGTCCGCACGACCCCGTTCACCACCCTCTGATACGACGGAACGGGTTCGGGGCCGGACGTGGTCGGTGTGCCGTAAGGGTATTCGGACAGGGGTTCCTCGCTCATGACTGCGCCTCGCCAGCGCTCGGCTCCGCCATGACCGAGAACTCGGGTGTGTTCGTTGTTCGCTCGCTCATGACTCCATTATCGAACGGCGCTGTCGGGTACGCGGCGCGCTGGCCGAGACTCGCCAGCGCGGTGACCGACTGCCGTCGTGCCGGTGGCCGCCCTCGGTACGCTGCGTGCATGACCTCCCGGCAGACACAGATCTGGCACAACCCGCGGTGCACCAAGAGCCGCAACGCGACCGCGTTCCTCGACGAGGAGGGCATCGAGTACTCGGTGCGCAAATACCTCGACGAGCCGCCGACCGCTGCCGAACTGCGTGACGTGCTGCGGCGGCTCGGCGCCGAACCGTGGGACATCACCCGGATCGGCGAGCAGATCGCCGAGGATCTGGGTATGGCGAGCTGGGGGCGCAGCGCCGCGGACCGGGACCGGTGGATCGAGGCGCTGGCCGAACACCCGAAGCTGATCCAACGGCCCATCGTGCTGACCGCGGACGGTGGCGCCGTCGTCGCGCGGGACGACGCCGCGCTCGGGGTGATCCCTCGGCCCTGATCCGGCCGACGGTCCCGTGGGAATCAGGCGGTAGGGTCGGCGGGCATGAAGGTACAACTGCGCCACAACCCCGCCTCGACCATCGCGCGGTGCTTCCTAGCGGGTGGCGAGCCGATGCGCGTCGAGAGCGGTGCCATGGTCGCCCATTCGGCGGGAGTCACGTTGCAGGCCAAGGCCGAAGGCGGCATCTTGGCCGGATTGAAGCGGTCGGTGCTGGCCGGCGAGTCGTTCTTCGTCTCGACGTTCACCGCGCCGTCGCAGGGCGGCTGGGTCGATGTCGCGCCCGCGCTGCCGGGCGACATGCTGAATCTTCAGATCAGTCCGGATCGCCCGTTCTTCATCAGCCGCGGCGGCTGGATCGCCAACTCACACGGCGTGCAGGTGGAGAGCAAGTGGGGCGGTTTCGCGAACCTGTTCGGTGGCGAGGGCGGGTTCGGCCTTCGCGCGCACGGCGAGGGGGAGATCGTCGTCGGCGTGTTCGGCGCGATCGATGTCATCGATCTGCAACCGGGCGAGCCGATCACCATCGACACCGGCCACGTGGTGGCCTATGACCTGGCGATGAATTTCACTATCCGCCGCGCAGTTTCGGGCCGGTCGATCCAGTCGCTGAAGTCGGGCGAGGGATTCGTATTCGACTTCACCGGTCCCGGCCGGGTACTGCTGCAAACCCGAAACCCCGGCGCGTTCGCAGCGTGGGCCGGTTCGGTGACCTCGTCGAGCTGATCATCGCGGCGGCCCGCCGGCGTCCTTCGGCCGGTGGGCCGTTCCGGTCAGTATGTCCGGGATCAGCAAGCGGGTGTCCGGGACGAACGGCCAGTCCGGGTCGGCAAGGTGCGCGCGCAGTTCGGCATCGGTGCACCACCAGCCGTCGGCGATCTCCTCGGGCTGGTGCCGGATCGGTCCCGCGTAGCGCACTTCGTACGCGAACAGGTGGCAACGCATGGGCCTGCCCTGCCAGTCGCCGTCCCAGGAGACGCTCGCCAGCGGCTGCGGGGCGGCATCGTGCAGGCCGAGCACGATGCCCAATTCCTCGGCGAGTTCGCGGATGGCGGTGTCGCGCGGAGTCTCGCCCGGCTCGACCACGCCGCCCGCGAGGCAGTCGTGCATGCCCGCGAAGACCATCTTGGTGTCGGTGCGGCGGTGCACGTAGATCCGGTCGCCGTCCCGCGACCGCAACAGCACACCGGCGCTGGCATGCCACAGTCCGTCGCGGTAGACCGTGGCCCGGGTCGCGGCGCCGACCGGTTCGCCCGCCGGGTCGTAGACCGCGATCAGCTCGGAGCCCGGTGCGTCGGCGTCCGGTGACTCACGGCGAGGCGGAATCGGCACGGGTCGAGGGTAACGTCAACACCGCACGCCACCTCGAGAGAGGATCGCTCCGACGATGCTTCCGAATCGGCGAATTTCAACTGGCATGTCACCAACCCGACCGCGTGCCTCGTCGCTAGCCGGGCGCGCGGCTTCGGCATCGTGCGGCACACGGGCCGCACACAGCTCAGGTCCGGTCGCGCGAATCGAGCACCACCTGAGTGCCCGGCATGCAGCGCCCGCCGGCGCAGCCCTGGTCGTCGGGGCGAAGGGGGCTGATCCGGCAAGATTCGGCTACTCGCCGATATCACGGTCGGCTGTACCGATCAGGGCGGAAGGTGGTAGCCCGAAGGTGCGCCTGCAGGTCCGGGTCAGGTACGCGGTATCGGAGAAGCCCGCGGCGTGCGCGGCCGCGGCGAGGTCGTCGCCAGCCATCACCCGGGTTGTCGCGATGTGCAGACGCAGCCAGAGAATATAGCGGCGCAACGGGATTCCGACCTGCTCGACGAACAGTTGCGTCAGTCGTGTCGTCGAAACACCCAGCTGGCGTGCGATGTCCGAGCCACGCACCGAGCCCTCTCGGACCAGTGCGGGCAGCAGGTGCAGCGCCGCGGTCACGACGGCGTTCCGCTCGACCGTGCCGGTCTCGCCGCCCTGACGCAGCAGATCATCGACGACGGCGGTGACATGCTCGGTCAAATCGCCGTGATCAGGGTCGATTCCGACTATGTCGGCCCAGCCGTGCAGGTGCGCTCTGCGGTCGGCGGCGGCACCGGCGGCGGTCTCCGGGTCGAGGTAGACGGCAGTGCCGTGTGCGGCGCCGACATCGATCCGATGCGGCGCGTCGGTGGGAACGATCACGTGGGTGCCGTGCAGGCGGGTACCGCTTCCATCCACCACCACTATCGGGCTACAGGCCGCGACGATCTGCACCGCGTGATGGGCGTGTAACTCTGTCGAGCCGATCGCGCCTTCGAGGGCCAGGATTCCGGGTCGTAGTAGCGCGGTACCCGCCCGTGGCGCGGCGGCCCGGGCGTCTGTCGACGTCGAGAAGTCGTTGATGACCAGAGCCTTCATCGGATGCCCCCGGCTGACGCACTCTCGCTGGATCCTCCGACGAGCGTAGCCTTTTCGATGCCGCGACCGTCGCACTTTGCCGATCGCCGCTGATACCGGGACGATCACCGCGGCCAGGATCCGCCAGGTCGATGCCGATGCGGTTTCGCGCCGGGCCCCGGCGCTCCGAGCGCTCGGACGCGCGCCTGTGTCGAAAGGCGGCCCACACGCACCTCGGGACCGTCATTCGACTCCGGTCGGGAGGGCGTCAGTTGTCGGTGACGTCGACACCGCGCCAGAAGGCGACGTAGTTTTTGATCTGGGCTGCTTCGGGTTTCGGGTCGGGGTAGTACCAGGCGGAGTCCGGGTTGGATTCACCGTCGACCACCACCGTGTAGTAGCTCGCGGTGCCCTTCCAGGGGCAGACCGTGTTGGTGTCGGAGGGCTGGAAGAACTCGGAGTGCACCGAGTCCGGGGGGAAGTAGTGGTTGCCTTCGACGACGAGGGTGTCGTCGCTGGTCGCGAGGACGCGGCCGTGCCAGGTTGCCGTTGCCATACCCCGATTCTGCCCCAGCAGCGGGAATGGTGGGCGGGCCTAGCGGCAGATTCGGGTGCCGAGGCCGAGCGAGACGCATAGTGCTCGCACAGATCGCCAGGTGTCCGCCGGGTGCTTGGTCCGTTCACAGCCGCAGTCGCCTCCGCGTGCTGCCCGCGCGGGAGGTCGTCGACCGCGTCTACCCCCACAACGCCGCCCTGTGGGACGTCTGGTCGGCACACACTGCGAGGCGCCGCCGTAACGCCGGTATCTCCGGAGCGCAAGCCGCCACGTCGGCAGTCCGATGGCCCGGCGTGTTCAGCGAGGATTCGAGCTCGGATTCGGCGGTCTTCGGTCGTCGTACCGGGCTTCAATCCGCTCCTGGTCGCGCTCTCGACCGCCGTTGTCGAGGATGCGTGCGAGCCGATCGGTGTCACGAGCGGGCGAGCGCCCGGTAGCGGCGTTCCACAGCCATTCGATCGGGCCGCGCTCGAAGCGGCGTAACCACAGGTGCGCACCGATGACGATGATCAGCGACACAGCAAGGTAGACCCCGACGGTGAACGGAACACGGTAGCAGGAGGACACGTGGGCGGCGAGTCCGAAACCCCAGCCGTAGCACAGGATCGACGCCACCAGGTTCTGCAGGATATAGCAGCTGAGCGCGGTGCGGCCGACCTCGGCGAAACGACGGCCGACAAACCCGACCCGAGGACGGCGCACGTAGAACTCGGCGACCGCCGACAGAATGCCGAGGGCGACGAACGGAGCGGTGCCGTAGCGGGTGAACAAGATCAGGTCGCCGCCGCCCGCGATGCCGACAGCCAGATCGATCGGCGCGGCGATCCCGAACCCGACGATCATGAGCCGCCTCCGAATTGTCGTGCCCTCCGGTCGGAACACGCCCGCGTGGAACAGCCGGACGCCGACCAGGAACAGTGCGACCGACATGGCGAACACGAAGACCGCCTCGGCGCGGAACAGCTCCGCGTTCGCCAGTCGAAAGAGCACGAGATCCCAGCATGAGCCGTCCGCGTAAGGGTTCGGGTCCAGCGGCTCGCGCAGTGTCGAATCCTGTTGCGGTGCAAGCGCTATAGCGAATCCGATCAGCATGAGCATGGCCAGATGAATGCCCGCCGCGACGACAAGCCAGCGCCGTTGCGCTCGTTCTCCCGTGGCGAGCACGAAGGCGACGACGAGGCCGGTCACCGCGTAACCCATCAGCACGTCGAATTCGGCCACCAACACGAAGTTCAGCAGACCGTCCAGAAACAGTAGGCCGGCGCGCCACGGATAGCTGCCCGGCCAGGAGCGGCCGGCCCTGGTCGCCGAGCGTTGCTGGATGGCGAGTCCGATGCCGAACATGATGGTGAGCAACCCGAGGAACTTGCCCTGTGTCAGCTGCTGGAGCACCCGTTCGGTCCACATCCATCCACCGGCCGACTCGCCCAGCTCGTGCAGGTACCCGACCAGGCCCTCCGGGTTGGTGAGGATCCAGATGTTGGTGCCCAGTGTGCCGAGTATCGCGATCCCGCGCAGCACGTCCAGCGCGACCAATCGGGTGGGTGCGGGCGGCGTTGTCGGTTCCGGCACGCGGTGCGGCCCCCGGGTATCCGCGCCGAGCTCGGCGATAGATTCGGTCATGTACCGACTATCGCGTCGACCTGCGCGGGAGGGGTCCTCCGGAAGTACCACCTGCGGTATGACATTTGGACTCCGCCGGTCGCGACGGGTGCGGCCGGGTGCGTCGCCTAGGCTCGACACCATGCAGCGCATCATCGGAATCGAGGTCGAGTACGGCATCTCGACCCCTACCGAGCCGTCGGCCAACCCGATCCTCACCTCCACGCAGGCGGTTCTCGCGTACGCCGCGGCCGAGGGTGTGCCGCGGGCGAAGCGCACCCGCTGGGACTACGAGGTGGAGTCGCCGCTGCGTGACGCGCGCGGATTCGACCTGAGCCGGATGAATGGGCCCGCGCCTGTGATCGACGCCGATGAGGTCGGCGCGGCCAACATGATTCTCACCAATGGCGCCCGTCTCTACGTCGACCACGCTCACCCCGAATACTCCGCGCCCGAGGTCACCGACCCCTTGGACGCGGTCATCTGGGACAAGGCGGGCGAGCGGGTGATGGAGGCCGCCGCACGGCACGCCTCGAGCGTGCCGGGAGCCCCGCGCCTGCAGCTGTACAAGAACAATGTCGACGGTAAGGGCGCCTCTTACGGCACCCACGAGAACTATCTGATGAGCCGCGACACCCCGTTCAACCAAATCATCGTGGGGCTGACCCCGTTCTTCGTGTCCCGCCAGGTGATTTGCGGCTCCGGCCGGGTCGGCATCGGCCAGTCCGGCGACCATGCGGGTTTCCAGCTGTCCCAACGCTCCGACTACATCGAGGTCGAGGTCGGCCTGGAGACCACGCTCAAGCGCGGCATCATCAACACTCGCGACGAACCGCACGCCGACGCGGACAAGTACCGCAGGCTGCACGTCATCATCGGCGATGCCAACCTGGCCGAGATGTCGACCTACCTCAAGGTCGGCACCACCGCCTTGGTCCTCGACCTGATCGAGGCGGGGGAGGACTTGTCCGACCTGCAGCTGGCCCGCCCGGTCACCGCGGTGCACGCGATCAGCCACGATCCGACCCTGCGGGCCACCGTCGCGCTCGCCGACGGCCGCGAGCTCACCGGTCTCGCGCTGCAACGCGTCTATCTGGATCGGGTGGTCGAGTTCGTGGACCGCGCGGGCAACGACGACAAGCGCGTCCAGGACATCATCGAGAACTGGGCCATGGTGCTCGACCTGCTGGAGCGCGACCCGATGGAGTGCGCGAGCTTGCTCGACTGGCCCGCCAAGCTGCGCCTGCTCGAGGGCATGCGCAGCCGGGAGGGCCTGGGCTGGGCGGCCCCCAAGCTGCACCTGATGGACCTGCAGTACTCCGACGTGCGCCTGGACAAGGGCCTCTACAACCGCCTGGTCGCGCGCGGCTCGATGAAGCGGTTGATCAACGAGCAGCAAGTCTTGGACGCCATGACCAATCCGCCCACCGACACGCGCGCGTACTTCCGCGGCGAATGCCTGCGCCGTTTCGGCGCCGATATCGCCGCGGCGAGCTGGGATTCGGTGATCTTCGATCTGGGCGGGGACTCGCTGGTCCGCATCCCCACTCTCGAGCCGCGCCGCGGCACCAAAGCGCACGTCGGGAAGCTGCTCGACGGCGTCGACACCGCCGCCGACCTGGTCGAACAGCTCACCACGTAGGGCGCCGTTCTCAGAGTGCCCGCTGCACCGCGACCCAGGCAATGTTCGATCTCGCCTCCCCGAAGTCGGGTTTGCAGCCGAGTCGCTGGTGCGAGTTGTGCGGTCGGTCGTTCGTCGCGGTGACTAAGAAACCGGTCCGGCCGATCGACCCAGCGTGCCTGTGGCCCGATGGTTGCGTCCTGACGAAGCCACATCGGCCCCACTCCTGTTTTCGAGCGCAGCGAGACCGAGCATTACCCGTTCGCGGCCCGGCTCGCGTCCGAGCGGCCGGCGCGTTCGCGACGAAGTCGCCAGCGGCGGCCGCTCGGACGCGAGCCAAAAGGGGGCCGCGAACACGCCGCGCGGCAGGCGCGGCCATAAACACAGCGCGTCGCAAATTAGACACAGTGTTGGTGTCGCTGGGTAGTGTTGAAGGACGAGCACGGACATTGCTCATGATCGGAGCCGTGCTCAGATGGGCTCCGGTCATGATGAGGACAGAGGAGGTCGGCTGCCATGGCACAAGAGCAGACCAAGCGCGCCGGGGGCGGCGACGAGGACGAGGGCCCGGATGGTGTCGACGCCGCGGGTCAGGAGCGCCGCGAAAAGCTGGCGGAGGATACCGACGACCTGCTCGACGAAATTGATGACGTACTCGAGGAGAACGCCGAAGACTTCGTTCGTGCGTACGTCCAGAAAGGCGGCCAGTGACAGTAGGTGACCCCTCGCGTCTCCACTTGGGGTACGCCCTCTCTTCCTTCTCCGAATACTTGCGCGCGCATGCTCCGGACCTGTTGCCTTCCAGCAGATTCGGACAGGGTGCCGCCGGAATTTCCGGCGGCACTTCCGCGAAGGACATCGCTCCGCACGGCACGACCATCGTCGCGGTCAGCTACCGCGGCGGTGTGCTGATTGCCGGTGACCGGCGTGCCACGCAAGGGAACCTGCTGGCCAGCCGGGACATCGAGAAGGTCTACATCACCGACAGCTACTCCGCGGCCGGCATCGCCGGTACCGCAGGGATGGCCGTGGAACTGGTGCGGATCTTCGCGGTGGAGCTGGAGCACTACGAGAAACTCGAGGGCGTGCCGCTGACCTTCGACGGCAAGGCGAACAAGCTGTCGAAGATGGTGCGAGAGAATTTGCCCGCGGCCCTGCAGGGTCTTGCGGTGGTGCCGATGTTGGTCGGCTACGAACTCGATGCCGCCGATCCGGACAAGGCGGGCCGCATCGTGTCGTTCGATGTGGTGGGTGGACGCAGTGAGGAGCGGTTCGGCTATGCCGCGGTCGGTTCCGGCTCGGTGTTCGCGAAGTCCGCGCTGAAGAAGTTGTACGCCAAGGGAATCGATCAGGATCGTGCGCTGCGCATCGCTGTCGAGTCGCTGTTCGACGCGGCTGACGACGATACCGCGACGGGTGGTCCGGATCTGCTGCGCGGCATCTTCCCGACGGCGATTGTTGTCGATGACGAGGGCGCGGTCGAGGTGACCGAGTCGCGGCTGGCGGAGATCACCCGCGGGATCATCGCCGACCGTGAGGCCGCCGAAGAAGGGAGCGCCTGAGTATGACACTGCCGTACTACGCATCGGCCGAGCAGATCATGCGCGACAAGACCGAGCTCGCGCGAAAGGGCATCGGTCGGGGTCGCAGTGTCGTAGTGCTGGCCTACGACAAGGGTGTGCTGTTCGTCGCGGAGAATCCGTCCGCGACGCTGCACAAGGTGAGTGAGCTCTATGACCGGGTCGGGTTCGCCGCGGTCGGCAAGTACAACGAGTTCGAGAACCTGCGCAGGGGCGGCATCCTGCAGGCCGACATCCGCGGTTACCAGTACGACCGCCGCGATGTCACCGGCCGCGCCCTGGCCAACGCGTACGCGCAGACTCTGGGTTCGATCTTCACCGACCAGCTCAAGCCGTACGAGGTGGAGATCTGCGTGGCCGAGGTAGGCTATCCGGAACAGGCCGCGCGGTCGGTGCTGTACCGGATCACCTTCGACGGTTCGATCGTGGACGAGCGCGAGTTCGTGGTGATGGGCGGCACGACCGAGCCGATCGTCACAGCGCTGAAGGCCTCCTACAAGTCGGGTCTCGACCTGGCCTCCGCGGTCGGTGTCGCGGTGCGCGCGCTGCAGGCCGGCGTGCCGGAGGGCACCGAGAAGGAGAAGCGGGTGCTGGGCGTGAACTCGCTCGAGGTGGCCACGCTGGAGCAGGCCCGGCCGCGCCGGGCGTTCCGGCGGGTCACCAACACCGCGCTGGAGCGGTTGCTGAGCCCGGCGAAGGCGGCAGATGAGCCGGAGTCGAAGGACGAGGAATCCCCTGCGGAGGTCGCTCCGAAGTCGGAGTGAAGCGCCGGGCGGCCGAGTTCCACGGCCCGTGAACGATGCATCGACGGAGCCTCGTTCGCGGGCCGTTCCGTCGCGTCCCGGTTCCGGATCCGGGTGTGCATTCTTCGGTGCAAGCACGGGGTCAACCGTGCGAATTCCGACAAAGCGGGCCAAATCGTTGCGAAGACGTATGCATCCGGGTTGTTCGCTGAACCACGCAAGTCCATGACATGGCTGTAATGTCGATAGTGTGCAGCGACGAATCATGGGGATCGAGACCGAGTTCGGTGTGACATGCACCTTCCACGGTCACCGTCGACTGTCCCCCGACGAGGTGGCCCGGTATCTGTTCCGCCGGGTGGTGTCCTGGGGCCGTAGCTCGAACGTGTTCCTTCGCAACGGTGCTCGGCTCTACCTCGATGTCGGGTCGCACCCGGAGTACGCGACCGCGGAATGCGACAACCTGGCGCAGTTGGTGACCCACGACCGAGCAGGCGAGCGGGTCCTCGAAGAGTTGCTGATCGACGCCGAGCAGCGTCTGGCCGAAGAAGGTATCGGCGGCGACATCTATCTGTTCAAGAACAACACCGACTCCGCAGGCAACTCCTACGGCTGCCACGAGAACTTCCTCGTGGTCCGCGCGGGCGAGTTCTCCCGGATCTCGGACGTGCTGCTGCCGTTCCTGGTAACCCGCCAGCTGATCTGCGGAGCGGGCAAGGTGCTGCAGACGCCGAAGGCCGCCACCTTCTGCCTCTCGCAGCGCGCCGAGCACATTTGGGAGGGCGTCTCCTCGGCGACCACCCGCTCGCGCCCGATCATCAACACTCGCGACGAGCCGCACGCGGACGCGGAGAAGTACCGCCGCCTGCACGTAATCGTTGGCGACTCCAACATGTCCGAGACCACCACCATGCTCAAGGTCGGCACGGCCGCGCTGGTGCTGGAGATGATCGAGGCGGGCGTCTCCTTCCGCGATTTCGCCCTGGACAACCCGATCCGCGCGATCCGCGAGGTCAGTCACGACCTGACAGGCCGCCGCCCGGTGCGCCTGGCCGGCGGCCGGCAGGCCAGCGCCCTGGAGATCCAGCGCGAGTACTACGCCCGCGCGGTGGAGCATCTGCGCAACCGCGACCGCGATCCCCAGATAGATCAGGTGGTCGACCTGTGGGGCCGAACCCTGGACGCGGTGGAGGCACAGGACTTCGCCAAGGTCGACACCGAGATCGACTGGGTGATCAAACGCAAGCTGTTTCAGCGTTATCAGGACCGCTACGGCATGGAGCTGTCCGATCCGAAGATCGCTCAGCTGGATCTGGCCTACCACGACATCAAGCGCGGACGCGGCGTCTTCGACCTGCTGCAGCGCAAGGGCTTGGCCAAGCGGGTCACCGAGGACGAGGCCGTGGACGCCGCAGTGGACACCCCGCCGCAGACCACAAGGGCCAAGCTGCGCGGTGACTTCATCACCGCCGCTCAGGAGGCGGGCCGCGACTTCACTGTCGACTGGGTGCACCTGAAGCTGAACGACCAGGCGCAGCGCACTGTGCTGTGCAAGGATCCGTTCCGCTCGGTCGACGAGCGCGTGGATCGCCTCATCGCGTCGATGTGAGAGCTGTGTTGGATTTGCCGCGCCTCCGCGCGGCGTGTTCGCGGCCCTCTCTTGGCTCGCGTCCGAGCGACCGAGACCAGCGCCCGCGGCGCATGCGCTTCGGTCGCTCGGATGCGAGCCGGGCCGCGAACGGTGCTCGTAAGACTCGCACTCGACGGGGTTGAGAGTGTGATCACGGTCGGTTTGTGTGTTCGTCCAGGACCCATGCCTGGTCCATGCGGGCGCTGCCGTGATCTTGGTCTACATCGGCGTCGTGGCTATCGCGAGGGCGCCGAGTCCGCGTTGCGCGAGGTCTTGACCAGTGTCTACGTTCGGGCTGTCGTCGGCATCCGACACTCTTGCGGCATTCATCCGCCGCAACATCGCCGGAGTTCGTGTGGCGGACGGTGGGGTCTGTGTTCTGCCAGCGGGCGGCGAGTTCGTGATCGGGTCGGCGGTCCGGCGGCGGACACTAGTTCTCCGACAGGTACCGCTCGACCTTGTCGATTTTTGCAGTCATAGCATCCGTGATGCCCGGCCGGATGTCGGCCTTCAGCACCAGGCTGCACCGTGGCGCGACCGCGAGGATCGCGTCGGTTGCCTGCTTCACCACGCCCATCACCTCGTCCCATTCGCCCTCCACCGTGGTGAACATGGCATCGGTGCGATTGGGCAGTCCGCTGGCGCGTACCACGCGGACCGCTTCAGCGACGGCTCGCCCGACGTCCACGCCGGTGCCGAGCGGAGTTACGGAGAAAGCGATGATCATGCCTTGATGATGCCCGTCCGCACGCTGTGACCGACTGAATTGCGCGCCGCCGCGCGGTGTCGGCGCGGCGCCGATTACCCTCTATCGGGTGGCGATATCCAAGGTCGAGCGGCTGATGAATCTGGTCATCGCGCTGCTGTCGACCCGGCAGTTCCTGACCGCGGAGCGGATTCGGGACAGTGTCGCGGGATACGAGGACTCCGCCAGCGACGAGGCGTTCAGCCGGATGTTCGAGCGGGACAAGAACGAACTGCGCGATCTGGGCATACCGCTCGAGGTCGGACCGGTGAGCCGGTATTCGACGATCGAGGGCTACCGGATCAACCGGGACGCCTACGAACTGCCCGATATCGACCTGACCGACGAGGAGGCCGCCGCCGTCGCGGTGGCCGTGCAGATGTGGGAATCGCCCGAGCTCGCCGCAGCCGCGGAGGGCGCGCTGCTCAAACTGCGCGCGGCGGGTATCCACGTGGAGACCGACGCCGCGGTGGCGTCGGTGCCCGCCGTCCCGGCTCGCACCCGCGGCTCGGAACCGGTGCTCGGCAAGCTGCTCGCCGCGATCGATGCTGGCCAGGCCGTTCGATTCGAGCACCGCGGCGCGATCAACGCCCCCTACTTGATGCGCGACGTCGAACCGTGGGGCGTGGTCACCCACCACGGCCGTTGGTATCTCGTCGGGCACGACCGGGATCGGGATGCGGTGCGCAGCTTCCGGCTGTCCCGGATCGGCGACGACGTGACCGCCTGTGGCCCGCGCAATGCGGTCCGTAAGCCGGATGGTGTCGATCTGCGCGCGATCGTCGACCAGGTCACCAGCACGGCGCCGGTCAGCGGCTCGGCCACGGTGTGGGTCGCCGACGGGCGCGGACAGGAGATCCGCAGGCTCGGACAGGTCATCGGCGAGCGCAGCCTCGGAAGTCGCACGGGCGCCGTCGTGCAGCTGCCGGTCCGCTCCCGCGACTGGCTGGCCCGGCTCATCACCGGTCTCGGGCCGGATGCGGTGGTACTCGCGCCCGAGGCGCTCAGGACCGATGTCATCGCCAGGCTGCGCTCGGTCTTCGACCACACGGAGGTTCGGGCATGAGCGAGCGTAGCGAGCGAACATTGGGTACAGCCGAGCGCCGCTCGGTCGGGCTGGAGCCGAGCGTCAGCGTGGCGGAGGCATGAGCGAGCGTAGCGAGCGAGCATTGGGTGCAGCCGAGTGCGAACTCGGCACGATGTGCGAGGTGGCGTGGTGAGTTCGAGGCTCTCGGTGCGCCTTTCGCGGCTGCTCAATATGATCCCGTATTTCATCGCGCACCCCGGCATCAGCGCCGCGGAGGCCGCCGCCGACCTGGGTGTGACCACCAAACAGTTGATGAGCGACCTGAATCAGCTGTGGATGTGCGGGCTGCCCGGGTACGGCCCCGGCGACCTGATCGACCTGTCGTTCTCCGAGGAGAGCGTCGAGGTCACCTTCTCCGCGGGCATCGACCGGCCGTTGCGGCTGACCTCCACCGAGGCGACCGCACTGCTGGTCGCGCTGCGCTCGATCGTGGACATGCCCGGTATGGTCGACCCGACCGCCGCGCACGCTGCCATAGCCAAGATCGAATCGGCCATCGCGGGCGGGTCCGCGCACGCAGCCGAGGCCGACGAGTCTCGTACGCCGCCGCGGGAGGCGCCCGGCGTGGCCACCGTGCGGTCGGCGCTGGCGCGCGGGCGCGCGCTGCGCCTGGTGTACTACTCCGCCAGCCGCGATGTGGTGTCCGAACGGGTGGTCGACCCCATTCGCATCGTCCTCGTGGACAACAACAGCTATCTGCAGGCATGGTGCAGACAGGCCGAAGGAGTGCGGCTGTTCCGTTTCGACCGAATCGAGGACGCGACGGCGCTGGACGAGCCCGCGCGGGCGCCCGAACATGCCACCGAGGCGGCGGCCGGGCTCGACCTGTTCCAGGACGATCCGGCGGTTCCCTTGGCGCGCTTGCGCATTCACGCTCACTACGCTTGGGTACTCGATCAGTACCCGATGCACCGGCTCGCGGTGCATCCCGACGGCAGCCTGGAGGCGACCATGCGGTTCGCCACGCTGGACTGGATGGCACGCCTGTTGCTCGGCTTCGGCGCGGGCGTCACCGTCCTCGGTCCGCCGGAACTGGTCGCTGCGGTGCGAGAGCGCTCGAACGCCGCCCTGGCCGCCTACGAGGAAGCCGGAGACCTGGAGGCCCGATGAGGGGACAACCGACAGCGCCGTATCGAGCCGACGGGTGGCCCAATGTCCGCGGAGGCTCGATGAGGAGCAGGTCGTCCGGCGTCTCGTCGCCGCACCGGGTGCGGGTGTCCCGTCGGACGCGAGGGGCTGAATCGGCGTGAAGGGTCGCGTGCTCGTGATCGGCGCGGGCAGTATCGGTACGTTCGTCGGTGGCAAGCTGGGAGTAGCCGGGGCGCAGGTCACGCTGGTCGGCCGCAGGCGGATGCTCGACGAGATCACCGCTTCAGGGCTGCGGCTCACCGATCTGGACGGTGCCGACGACGCCCTGGCAGCCGACCGGTTCCATGTCGCCACCGAACCGGAGGACGCAGGATCGGCGGATCTGGTGCTGGTCACGGTCAAATCGGCGGCGACCGCGGAGGCGGTGCGCGGGCTCCGCGACGAGATCCGGCCGGGCACCGTGGTGCTGAGCCTGCAGAACGGCATCGGCAACGACTCGGTGATCCGGGAATTGCTACCGCACTGCGTGGTCCTGGCGGGCATGGTGATGTTCAACGTCGTGCACCATCCCGACGGCCACTTCCACCGCGGCACCGAGGGTGGGCTCGCGGTGCAGGACGACCCGGCACTCGCTCCGTTCCTCGATGTCTTCGAGCAGGCGGGACTCGGGTTGCGCCGCTACCCGGACCTGCGCCCGGTCCAGTGGGCGAAGCTGCTGCTCAATCTCAACAACCCGATCAACGCGCTGTCCGGGCGCCCGCTGCGCGAGGAACTCGCCGACCGCGACTTCCGCCGCTGCCTCGCGCTGGCGCAGCGCGAAGCGCTCACGGCGATGAGCGGGGCGCGAATTCGCCCTGCCCGGTTGACCCCGCTGCCGCCGCGGGTGATGGTCGCGCTGCTGACCGTCCCCGACCGCCTGTTCCAGCGCGTGTTCGGGCAGGTGCTCGCCATCGATCCGACGGCGCGATCATCCATGGCGGACGATCTGGAACTCGGCCGCAAAACCGAAATCTCCTGGCTGTGCGGTGAAATCGTCGGGTTGGGTGCGATGGTCGGGGTACCGACGCCGGTGAACCAGCGGCTGATCGAACTGATCGTCGCCGCCGAACACGGCGATCGGCGCAGCTGGACCGGCAGTGAACTGCTCACTCAACTGCGCGCCGCCGCGGCGAGCGGCCCGGTCGAATCCCCGGGAAACGAGCAGTGACGGCGGCGTTCGCGCACGTCACGGTCCGGTAGCATCGAGACATCACAGTCTTGGGAGGTAAATTATGGGCAGTCTGAGCATCTGGCACTGGCTGATCATTGCGGTGGTTTTCGTGATGTTCTTCGGCGCGAAACGGATGCCTGACGCGGCCCGCAGCCTGGGCCGATCATTGCGCATCTTCAAGAGCGAGGTCAGCCAGATGCAGAGCGAGAGCAACACGTCGAACGCCACCGCGTCGACGCAGGAGCCCGCGCAGCAGCAGCAGCTGCCGCCCGCGCAGCCGGTGGCGCCGTCGGTCACCGAGCCCCGTACCGAGCAGAAGTCGGTCTGAGCGGAAACGTTCGTGCCGGGGTGAGGAAGAGCTCACTCCGGACATAGCGCTGTTGCCGAGCTGAGCGAGGCACGTCAAACCAGGGGCGATCACCAACCATGCGAATCCCGTTCGATCCGCGCCGCAGCAAGCGCAGGACCAATCCCGACGGCACCATGTCGTTGATCGAGCATCTGCAGGAGCTGCGCTACCGCCTGCTGGTCTCGATCGCCGCGGTGCTGGTCACCACGGTGCTCGGATTCCTCTGGTACGGGCATTCGTTCCTCGGCATCGAGAGCCTCGGCGAGATTCTGCGCGGGCCGTACTGTTCGCTGCCCGCGTCGGCGCGCGCGTCGCTGAGCCCGGATGGCGCGTGCCGTCTGCTGGCCACTGCACCGTTCGAGCAGTTCACCTTGCGCTTGAAGGTCGGTATGACCGCCGGTGTCGTGCTCGCCGCGCCGATCTGGCTGTATCAGCTGTGGGCGTTCATCACGCCGGGGCTGTACGCCAAGGAGCGTAAGTACGCGATCGGGTTCGTGTCTTCGGGCACGGTGTTGTTCACCGCTGGTGCGGTGCTGGCCTACGTCGTCATCGCGCACGCGTTGAGCTTCCTGCTCACCATCGGCGACAACGTGCAGATCACGGCGCTGAGCGGTTCGCAGTACTTCGGCTTCATCATCAACCTGCTCATCATCTTCGGCGTCAGCTTCGAAACGCCGTTGCTGATCATCGGACTGAACCTGATCGGTGTCCTCACCTACCAGCGGCTCAAGGCGTGGCGGCGCGGCATCACGTTCGGCTTGTTCGTCTTCGCCGCCATCGTGACCCCGCAAGACCCGTTCTCCATGCTGGCGCTCGCGCTGGCGCTGACGGTCCTGTTCGAGGTCGCCATCCAGTTCGCCAGGATCAACGACCTCCGCCGCGCCCGCCAGGAGCGCGAGGGTTGGGGCGCGCTGTCCGACGAGGAAGCCTCCGAGCTGGGCGGGCCCGAACCGATCGATCCGGCGGGGTCGATCACGACGCCGCGGGAGAAATCCGCGCGACCCGTGTCGGACTACTCCGATACCCTCTGACGGTGACATATCACCGGTCGCAGACGGGCGAGTTGGCCGTATTCTCGGCCGAGCTGAAGTTCGAGCTGGATCCGTTTCAGCAGAATGCCTGCGCGGCGCTCGAGGACGGCCACAGCGTGCTGGTCTGCGCCCCGACCGGCGCGGGCAAGACCGTCGTGGGCGAATTCGCGGTACACCTGGCGCTGGCGGCGGGTGGAAAGTGCTTCTACACGACGCCGATCAAAGCGCTGTCGAACCAGAAGTTCGCCGACTTCACCGAACGGTACGGCCGCGACAGCGTCGGCCTGCTGACCGGCGATCAGTCGATCAACCCGGACGCACCGGTGGTCGTGATGACCACCGAGGTGCTGCGCAACATGCTGTACGCCTCCTCCGACGCTCTGCGCGGGCTGTCCTACGTAGTGATGGACGAGGTGCACTACCTCGCCGACCGGTTCCGCGGGGCGGTGTGGGAGGAGGTCATCCTGCACCTGCCGCCGGACGTCCGGCTGGTCAGCCTGTCGGCCACGGTCAGCAACGCCGAGGAATTCGGCGCCTGGATGGAAACCGTGCGCGGCGACACCGCCGTGGTGGTCGACGAGACCAGGCCGGTGCCGCTGTGGCAGCACGTCATGGTGGGGCGGCGCATGTTCGACCTGTTCGACACGAAGTCCACCGATCAGAAGGTGCTCGTCGACGAAGATCTGGTGCGATTCATCCGGCACCGTGCGGCTGCCGACCGGATGAACGGCTGGGGCGGTCCGCGCAACGGCCGCGGCGGTCCGCGCCGCGATTTCCGTCCGCTGCCGCGACCCGAGGTGCTGGCCAAACTGGACGACGAGGGCCTGCTGCCCGCGATTACGTTCATTTTCAGCCGCGCGGGATGCGACGCGGCGCTGGCGCAGTGCCTGCGGTCGCGGCTGGAGCTGAGCCGCGAGGACGAGCGCGACGAGGTCGACGCGATCATCGAGAAGCACACCGGCGATCTGCCCAAGACCGATCTGGAGGTGCTCGGCTACTGGGAGTGGCGCGAGGCACTGCACCGGGGGCTTGCCGCGCACCATGCGGGCATGCTGCCTGCGTTCCGGCATACCGTCGAGGAACTGTTCGTCAACGGGCTCGTGCGAGCCGTATTCGCCACGGAGACACTGGCGCTCGGCATCAATATGCCCGCGCGCACCGTCGTGCTGGAGCGCTTGGTGAAGTTCAACGGCGAGTCGCACGCGGAACTCACGCCGGGGGAATACACCCAGCTGACCGGGCGCGCGGGAAGGCGCGGTATCGACGTCGAAGGCCACGCTGTCGTGCTGTGGCAGCCGGAGGTGGATACCAGTGCGGTCGCGGGCCTGGCTTCCACGCGCACGTACCCGCTGCGCAGCTCGTTCCGGCCGGGCTACAACATGTCGATCAATCTCATCGACCGGATGGGCGCCGATGAGTCACGTGCCCTGCTGGAGCGGTCGTTCGCCCAGTTCCAGGCGGACCGCTCGGTGGTCGGGCTGGTGCGCGGCATCGAGCGCAACGAGGCCGCGTTGCGCAAGCTGCGCGACCAGCTCGGTGGCAGCAAGGGAGGGTTCCTGGACTATCTCGCGCTGCGCGAACGGATCAAGCAGCGGGAACGGCAGCTGGCGCAGCAGGGCCGGGCCGACCGGCGGGGTGCGGCGGTGGACGCGCTGGTAGCACTGCGCCGCGGCGACGTGGTCGCGATTCCGTCCGGGCGGCGTGCCGGGCTCGCGGTGATCCTGGAGCCGGACGCGACGCCGGGGGATCCGCGTCCCTTGGTGCTCACCGAGGACAAGTGGGCGGGCCGGGTATCGGTCGCCGACTTCCCGGTGCCCGCCGAAGCGCTCGGACACATGCGGTTGCCACGCCGGGTGGACCATCGCACCGCGCGCATTCGCAGCGATCTGGCCTCGGCGCTGCGCAGCACCGGAATCTCGGCGCCCGGCAGGCCGCGGCGCGGCAAGCGTTCCACGGCGGCAGAGGACCACGAACTGTCCACATTGCGACGCAGCCTGCGTTCGCATCCGGCGCACACGCGACCCGACCGCGAGCAGATGGCCCGGATCGGCGAGCGCTACCAGCGGCTGCTGCGCGAAACCGAATCGATGCGCCAGAAGGTTGCCGCGACCACCAACTCGTTGGCGCGCACCTTCGATCGGATCCTCGGGCTTTTGCAGGAGCGCGGGTTCGTGCACGAGAGTGAGGTGACCGCCGACGGGCGCAGACTGGCCCGCATCTACGCCGAGAGCGACTTGCTGGTCGCCGAATGTCTGCGGCAGGGACTGTGGCGCGGCCTCGGCCCCGCCGAACTTGCCGGCGTGGTCTCGATCCTGGTGTACGAATCCCGTCAGGAGGGTGGATATCTCGCCGCGAGCGGCCCGACGGCGCCGATCCGGCGGGCGGTCGGCGCGACCATCGGCGTGTGGACCGAGCTGCGTTCCGATGAGGCCCGGCACAAGCTTCCGCCGACCAGGGAGCCGGATCTCGGCTTCGTCACCGGCGTCTACAAGTGGGCGCGCGGGGACGGGCTGGCCGACTCGTTGCTCGCCAGTGGTGATCAGGGCGCGCCACTGTCGGCGGGCGATTTCGTGCGCTGGTGCAGGCAGGTGATCGATCTGCTCGATCAGATCCACAGCACCGCCGACGATTCCGAGATCGCCGCCACGGCGGCGAAGGCGGTGCGGGCGATCCGGCGGGGTGTCGTCGCGGTGGACGCCGCCTGAGCGGTGTGAGCGACGGATCCGGCAGGAGGCAGCCTGCGTAACCAGGGGACCGTGAACGCCGCCAATCTCAACACAGCTGATTCGTTTGTGATTTGATTTCTTTCGCGTACCGACCGTGGCGGAAGAGTCGTGTCATGCGACGAGGCCCACGCGGGGGGCTACCGTGAGTACAACGATGCGAGTGGAGGCAAGTAGATGAGCGGCCCTTTCGGACCGAGCGACCCCGGGGAGGGACGCAACGATCCCACCCAGCAGTGGGGCGGACAGCAGGCACCCGGCGGGGCAGGTCCCACGCAGCAGTGGGGCGGTCAACCGCAGACCCCGGCGTCGGCGCAGCCGACCTGGGGTGAGCAACAGCAGCCGCAGCAGTGGGGGCAACCGCAGCAGCCGCAGTGGGGCCAGCAACAACCGCAGCAGCCCCAGTGGGGGCAGCAGCCCGCGCAGCAGGGCCAGCCGCAGTGGGGCCAGTCCCAACCACAGGACTGGGGCCAGCAAGGCCAGCAGCCGCAGTGGGGTCAGCAGCAGCCGCAGTGGGGTGCGCAGCAGGCGCAGCCGCAGGGCGGTAAGGGCAAGGGCCTGATCATCGGCCTTTCCGTGCTCGGTGTCGTAGTGGTCGGCGCGATCATCGCCCTGGTGCTGGTGTTGACCGCCAAGGACAAACTGGATCAGGCCGCGGTGCAGGACGGCGTGAAGAAGGTGCTGTCGGATTCCTACGGCATCCAGGACATCAGCGACGTCTCGTGCCCGTCCGGCGAGGAGGTCAAGGTCGATGCCACCTTCCAGTGCGATCTGAAGGTCAGCGGCGAGGCCAAGAAGGTGACCATCAAGATCACCAAGGAGGACGGTACCTACGAGGTCGGTCGCCCGAACTAGTTCCCACCCCGCTTGCATCCCGGTGCGGCCCACCCACGGGTGGGCCGCACCGGTCCGAGCCCGGCGTCGAAATCGAGCCGTCCCATCGCGAAATGTGCGCGATGGGATTTTCTGCATGGGGGTCAGGTTTCGCGTGCTGCGCCCATGGCCGTGATCAGGCGGGTGATCGGGCTCTCAGCGTTGTAGGCGGTGGCGAGTTCCCGGAGCCGGACCGGATCGACGGGCTCGGTGGGGAGGATGTCGGTGCGGGAGAGTTCCACGTCGGCGTCACACACCACACGCACGACAGGCGCCGCCGCTTTCAAGTACTCCTGCGCGGCACGGAGTTTGGCGCGCACACCGTTGGAGAGGTCGGCGTCGGGATCATCGACGGCCGCGCGCAGAGCGTCGAGTGAACCGAAGCGTGAGATCAGTATCGACGCGGATTTCTCGCCGATGCCCGCGACACCGGGCAAGCCGTCGGAGGCGTCACCGCGGAGTGTGGCCATGTCGGCGTACGCCGGGCCCGCATTCTGCTGCGGCACACCGTATTTCGCGGAGACCTCGGCCGGGCCGAACAATTCCGCCTTGGCCAGGCCGCGCCCCGCGTACAGCACCCGCACCTGCGGTGCCGGTTCATCCCGCACGAGCTGGAGCAGGTCGCGGTCGCCGCTGACGACGATCACCGCGTCGGTGCGCTCCCGGGTGGCGAGGGTGCCGAGCACGTCGTCGGCCTCCAGCCCGGCCGCTCCGCCGGTCGCGATGCCGGCCGCGCCGAGCACCTCCAGGATCATCGCCACCTGCGGCGTCAGCGTGTCCGGAACCACCTCGGCGCCGGGCGCGGCATCCGGCGAGGTGTCCAGCCGGTGCGCCTTGTACGACGGCACCAGATCCACCCGATACGCGGGTCGCCAGTCCAGGTCCAGGCACACCACCAGCCTGCTCGGGGTGTGCTTGGTGATCAGCGATGCCACCATGTCGGTGAAACCACGCAGCGCGTTCACCGAACGGCCGTCCGGCGCGGTGATCTTGTCGGGGATCGCGTGAAAGGCGCGGAACCACAGACTGGCTCCATCCAGCAGCAATAGGGGCCCATCAGCAGCAGAGGTCACGGGCTGAGGCTACTCGCCGATCCCGACACGACCCGCTGGAACGGGCAGGCCGTCGGGCGGGCTTGCCCGTGTCGGCGCCCGTGCCCAATGTCCGGCACCGGGCAGGTAACGTCGGTCGTATGAGCTCGCATACGGATTCCAGATTCGCGGCAGACGTCTACGGTGCTCGACTCGAGCGGGCGGTGGAGCTGATGCGGGCCGCCCATCTGGATGCTTTGTTGATCACTCCAGGGTCGGACCTGCGCTACCTGATCGGATCGGCGGCCGAGTCCTTCGAGCGGCTCACCTGCCTGGTGATCCCCGCCGATGGCGCAACCCCGTCGGTGGTGATCCCGAAGCTGGAGCTCGCGTCGCTGGAGAATTCGGCGGCGGGCGAACTGGGTCTGCAGGTGCTCGACTGGGTCGATGGCACCGACCCGTACGGTGTGGTGAAGTCCGCGCTGCACGTCGGCTCTCGGGTGGGCGTCGCCGATGCCATGCCCGCGCTGCACCTGCTGCCGCTCGCGGAATCGTTCACCGGCCTACCGGTATCCGCCACTCCGGTGTTGCGCGAACTGCGCATGATCAAAGACGCCGCCGAGGTGGACGCGCTGCGCCGCGCGGGCGCCGCGATCGACAGGGTGCACGCGCGGATGGGTGAGTTCTTGCAAGTGGGTAGCACCGAGGCCGCGGTCGGCGCGGACATCGAGGCCGCGATCATAGCGGAGGGGCACACCGAGGCGGCGTTCGTCATCGTCGGCAGCGGTCCACACGGCGCCGACCCGCACCACGGGGTGTCCGAGCGGCGCATCGAGGCCGGGGACGTGGTGGTGATCGATATCGGCGGCCCGGTCGACCCGGGCTACTACTCGGACTCGACCCGCACCTATGTGCTGGGCGACCCGAACCCGACGGTGGCTGCGCGGTTCGCCGAACTCGAGCGCGCCCAGGCGGCCGCGGTAGCCGCCGTTCGCCCCGGCGTCACTGCCGCCGCGGTGGATGCCGCCGCACGAAATCCGTTGACAGAGGCTGGTTTCGGCCCCGCCTTCGTCCACCGCACCGGCCATGGCATCGGCCTGTCGGTGCACGAGGAGCCCTACATCGTGGAAGGCAACGACCTCGTCCTCCAGCCAGGTATGGCCTTCAGCATCGAGCCGGGCATCTACTTCCGCGGCGAGTGGGGCGCTCGTATCGAGGACATCGTGGTCGTCACCGCCGACGGCAGCGAGTCCATGAACAATCAACCCCATGGCCTCACGGTGCTGTGACACCGTTTTCCGCGGTTTTGCCGTCGACGGCCGGTGCGACGAGGGTACTGCTGGAAAGGACGCGCCGGACCTGTATCGCGATCACCACGCGGGTCGGGTTCTCCCGGGGGGCGCGGTAGCGGTCGGCGTAGCGCTCCACCGCCTCGGCGACGTCGTCCGGGTCGTCGAGCACGGTCGCCGGGCCCTCCAGGGTGATCCACCGGATTCCGTCGACCTGGCTGACCGCCGCGTACCCGGAGCGGCGCACGTTACGCACCTTCACCGATCCGTCGTTGGTGATCACCCGCGCGATTCCCGCCTCTTCATCCCAGGTGAACCCCACCGCCACTACATGCGGCGTCCCATCCGCCCGCAATGTCGTCAACGTGGCAAGGTGCCGTTCCGCCACGAACTCCACAGCACCAGGCGACAACTCGGCAATACTCGTCGGCATCCCCCGACCGTAACCCACTCGCCATCAGCCTCGGCGAGTGGCACATTGCTGCGGCGGAGCGCGCGACGCCCCTCCGCTGGTACCACTCGTCGGACTGACAGACTGGGCGTATGGGAACGCGAGGGTTGGCCGAAGGCGCGGTGTTGCTGCTCGGGGGGCGTAGTGAGATCGGGATCGAGGTGGCTCGGCGGCTGGCGCCGGGGCGGGTGGTGGTCCTCGCGGCCCGGCGCAGCGGCGAATTGGGTCCGCAGAGCGCGGAACTCGCGGCCGCGGGTGCGACCGCCGTGCACAGGGTGGAGTTCGACGCCGACGACGCCGCAAGTCATCCGGCGATGCTGGCGAAGATCGCCGCCGAGCACGGGCCGATCGGCATCGCGGTGCTCGCGTTCGGTGTGCTCGGCGATCAGAGTCGCGCCGAGCAGGACCCCGCCCACGCGATGGCGATCCTGCACACCGACTTCGTCGCGCAGGCCGGCGTGCTGACCAGCCTGGCGAGTCTGCTGCGCGCCCAGGGAGCTGGGCAGATCGTGGTGTTCAGCTCGGTCGCGGGCATCCGCGTCCGCCGCGCCAACTACGTTTACGGCTCGGCCAAGGCTGGTCTCGACGGTTTCGCGAGTGGTCTCGCCGACTCGTTGCACGGCAGCGGCGTTCATCTGCTGCTGGTCCGTCCCGGCTTCGTCATCGGCAGGATGACCGAAGGCATGTCTCCCGCCCCGTTCTCCAGCACCCCCGACCAGGTCGCCGCCGCCGTGGTCAGGGGGCTGCGCACGGGAGCGGGCGGTGTGTGGGTGCCCTGGATCCTGCGGCCGGTGTTCTTCGCGATGCGCTTTCTTCCTCAACCGATCTGGCGTCGGATGCCACGGTGACCAGCTCGTCTGTGGTGTGGACCGGGCCGCCGATCGCCGTCGTCGGGATCGGCGCCGACGGTTGGGACGGTCTCGGGCGCGTCGCGCGGGAAGCCGTCGCCGACGCCGAGGTCGTGTTCGGTTCGGCCCGTCAGCTCGCGCTCGTGCCCGACCTGGTGGCGGGCGAGCGGGTGGCTTGGCCTTCGCCGTTGGTCCCCGCACTGCCGGGGTTGCTCGAACGGCATGCCCGGACACGGCTGTGTGTCTTGGCCAGCGGTGATCCGATGTTCTACGGCATCGGCGTCACTCTGGCTCGGCTTCTGGGGCCCCAGGCGCTGCGGGTACTGCCGCAGCCGTCGTCCGCGTCGCTGGCCTGTGCACGACTCGGGTGGCCGCTGGCCGAAACGCCGGTGGTGAGCGCCGTGGGTCGTGCGCTGGAGACGGTATTGTCCGAATTGGTCGACCGCAGGCGTCTGTTGGTACTCAGCGCCGACGAGCACACACCGGCGCGCCTGGCGGAATTGCTGGGCCGCCACGGTTTCGGTGCGTCCGAGCTGACCGTTCTCGAGCAACTGGGCGGACCGGCCGAACGCCTCGCCATCGGTGTCGCGAAGCAGTGGGTGCGCCCGCCCGGTGACCCGCTGAACATCGTCGCGGTCTCCTGTGCGGAGGACTTGGAGCGCCCGCGCGCCACGCGGCTGCCCGGCTTGCCGGACGAGCTGTTCGGCGGTGACGGGCAGCTCACCAAGCGTGAGGTCCGCGCACTGACGTTGGCGGCGCTGGCCCCGGCCCCGGGGGAGCTGCTGTGGGACGTCGGGGGCGGCTCAGGCAGCATCGCGATCGAATGGTGCCGCGCGCATCCGGCCAATCGCGCCGTCGTCTTCGAGCGGCTGGAGCACCGACGGCGGCAGATCGCCGACAATTCGGCTGCCCTCGGAGTCCCGTACATCGTGGTGCGCGGCGAGCTGTCCGCGGAGGTCGGGGTCGCCGAAATCACCTCTCCCGACGCGATTTTCGTCGGCGGCGGGCTTACTCAGGATGGCCTGCTCGAGACATGCTGGGCGCAGCTGCGACACGGCGGCAGGCTTGTCGCGAACGCGGTGACCGCGGAATCGGAATCGCTGCTGCTCAGCTGGGCGGCCGCAGAAGGCGGTGAGCTGCGGAAGTTTCAGATATACCGTGCCGAACCGCTGGGATCCTTCACGGCCTGGCGGCCGCAGCTTCCCGTGGCACAGTGGTCTGTGGTGAAAAGGGAAGATATCGTTCCGGAATTCCCAGCCGATGGATGAACGTGTTCTCGGTCGTGGGGGTAGGGTCGGGGCCGAGTTCCGATCATGATCGGAAATCCGGTTCCTGACGGGGAGATACATGAGATACAAAAAATTCGCCGCTACCGCACTGATGGCGATCGCCGCCACCGGAGTCGCCGCTGGTACCGCTTATGGCGCGCCGCCGACTGCGCCCGCGCCCGCGCCGCCGACAGCGCCCGCGTCGCAGGACCAGGCCACCTCGCCGACGGTCACAGGTACGGATCAGGGTGTCGGCTACATGCTGCAGCTCGCTGACGCGGGTAAGTCCGTGGTCACCAGCGTGACCGGCGGCGTGTTCAGCCTCGACACCGACAAGCAGTCGGTCAGCCTGAAGAATGCCGCCGGCGAGACCGTCACCACGGTTCCGCTGGCCGCGACGGCCAAGGGGCAGCAGGTCCAGATCGCCGCGAACATCGCCGACGAGGGCAGACAGCTGACTCTGACACCGCAGGTCGCGCCGACCGCGAACGCGCCGGTCGCGGCCGAGTTCATCGGTGCGCAGGAGTGGTTCTTCGCCGAGTTGCAGCGCGCATCCCTCGGTGCTCTGGTGGGTGGCCTGATCGGCGCCGCCATCGGCATCCTCTTCTTCGGTGTCGGCATCCTGCCCGGCGCCGTGCTCGGCGCGATCATCGGTCTCGCCGTCGCGGGTGGGCCGGAGTTGCTGAACGCGGGCATCGCCTACTTCAGCGGCCAGCCCTGAGAATTCTGATTCTGGGCGGCACCCGGGAAGCCAGGGAGCTGGCCCATATCGCTACCGGCGAGCGAGGTTTCGAGATCGTCTCCTCGCTCGCCGGTCGTGTGCGTGCACCCCTGCTGCCGGAGGGTGAGGTCCGGATCGGTGGCTTCGGCGGCGCCGAGGGACTGCGCGACTGGGTCGCGGCCAACGGTATCGAGGCCGTGGTCGACGCCACACACCCGTTCGCTGCCGCCATGAGTGTCAATGCCGCTGTGGCCCTGCGTGATTCGGGAGTTCCGCTGGTTCATCTACGGCGGCCGAGCTGGTCGGCGCAGGCGGGGGACCGATGGATTCGCGTGCCGAATCTCGCCGCCGCCGCGTGCGTCGTCTCCACGCTCGGCGAACGCGTCTTTCTGACCATCGGCCGCCAAGGTGTCAGCGCCTTCGCGGGACCGGCCGGGCAGTGGTTCCTGATCCGTGCCATCGATCCGCCCGAGGGCCCGTTGCCACCGAACCGTGAAATCTTGCTTGCCCGAGGGCCTTTCGCGTTCGAGGACGAATCGCGGCTGCTTGCGGAGTATCGGATCGACGTGCTCGTCACCAAGGACAGCGGCGGCGACCAGACCGACGCCAAACTGGCCGCCGCACGCGCGGCGGGTATTCCGGTTGTCCTGATCGAACGCCCGCCCTTGCCCGAGGGCGCCGTGACGGTGGAAACCGTTGCGCAGGCATGGAATTGGCTACGCGAGGACCGAGGTGGCATCCGGTCTCGCTGAATACCGGGCGAGTGGCGGCCCGATCAACCGCCGAGAAGCTCCGGCAGATGGTCGAACCATTCCAGCACCGCCCTCTCGTAGCGGATGCCGAAATCCAATGTGGCCCGGGCGAAGGCAGACTTCCCCTCAGGGCTCTCGGCAAGATACTCGGTGAGCCGCCCCAGGTGGATCTCCCGGTTGGCTGCGACGATGCCATCCAGCCGATCACGATCGAGGTGCTCGCCGAACGAGAGCGTGAGCAGCAGTGGCACTCGGATGGTCTCGCCGCCGGGGTCGCGGCCGATCCATGTCAGGAAGGCCTCTCGTCCGGCGTCGGTGATGCGATAGGGCGTCCGTTCGCGAGCGCCGGTCTCGCCCTTCTCGACCAGCCCCGCCGCATCCATCGCGCCGAGCTCGCGATAGACCTGGCTCTGCGTGATCGTCCAGAAGTCACCGATGCGGTCTTGCGCCTCGGCCACCAGATCCCATCCCGACATGGGACCTTCGTGCAGAAATCCGAGTAACGACGCCGCCGTGGAGTTCAACGGCTTGCGTGTGGTCGCGGTGTTCGTCAACGACTGCTCCCTTTCGCTCTAACATTCCATAGTGGAATGTTACCCGAATGGAACGACTAGGCGTCGCCGGCCAGCCGGTCGAGATCTTACGCGCCGTCGACAGCCGCGTCGCCTGCGTGACCATAGCGCCGGGAGGTATAGACGCGGGTGCCCTGGTCGGTCTCCACCACGGTGGTGGTGGACGCGCCGATGATCACCAGCGTGCGCATGTCCACCTCCGCGGGATCGAGGTCACCGAGGGCCACCACGCGGACCGACTCGGCGGGCCCGCCCACGTCACGGCCGAGCACCACGGGCGTGTCGGGCTTGCGGTGCTCCAACAGCAGGTCTCGCATCGCGCCCACCTGCCAGGTGCGTTGCGACGACGCGGGGTTGTAGACCGCGATCGCCATGTCGGCGGCCGCGACGGCGGAAAGGCGTTGTGCGACAACCTCCCAGGGCTTGAGCCGGTCGGAAAGCGAGATCATCGCGTAGTCGTGTCCCAGCGGTGCGCCCACCCGGCTGGCGACTGCGTTGGCCGCGGTGACTCCGGGAAGCACGCGCACCGGCACCCTGCGCCACCGCGGGTCCGCGGATTCCTCCAGCACGGCCGCCGCCATCGCGAACACCCCTGGATCGCCCGAGGAGACGACCACGACGCGCGCGCCGCGCTCGGCCAGGTCCAAGGCCATGGTGGCGCGCTCGGACTCCACTCGATTGTCGCTGGCGTGCCTGTGCTGGCCCGGACGCTCCGGTACCCGGTTCAGATAGGTGGTGTATCCGACCAGATCGGTGGCCTCGGCCAAGGCCACGCGCACCTCGTCGGTCGTCCACTCCGGTGCACCGGGACCCAAACCGACCACGACCACTTCGCCGATGCTTTCGGCCGAGTCCGTCTGTGGGACCGAGATATGCTGAGCCGCAGCGTAATTCGCGTCGGTGCGAGGTAGTGGCGTGGTCGGCTCCGGGCCGGGGACGAGGGTGATGGCGAAGTAGGGGACCTCGGTGTCGTCGACCGCGTCGGCGTGCAGGACGCGCTGGTCTGTCGTACTCGCGCGCTCGACGTAGTATGCACCGGCGAGGCGTCCGGCATCCGAAAGAGCCTGGCGCACACCGGGATAGGTTCGTCCCAGCTTCATGATCGCGGCGGCGTCGGTGTCGCGCAGCCGCCGGGTGAGCTCGTCGGGGGGCATGGTGCCGGGCAGGACGGTGAGCACCTGCTCGCCCTCGACCAGCGGTGTTCCCAACGCGGCCGACGCCGCGCTTACCGACGTGATGCCGGGGATGATCTCGGCCTCGAACCGGTCGGCCAGGCGCCGGTGCATGTGCATATACGAGCTGTAGAACAGCGGGTCGCCGGCGGCTAGCAACGCGACCGAACGGCCCGCCGCCAAGTGTCCGGCGAGCCGCTCGGCCGCTTGCTCGTAGAACTCGTCGATCGCGCCCTGATAGCCGCCGGGATGGTCGGTCGTCTCGGTGGTCACCGGATAGACGAGGTGCTCCTCCAGCTGGCCGGGCCGCAGGTACGGCGCGGCGATGCGGCGGGAGATGCTGCGGCCGTGGCGAGCACTGTGGAACGCGATGACATCGGCCGCGCCGATCACCCTGGCCGCCTTGACCGTAACCAGCTCGGGATCACCAGGGCCGAGCCCGACGCCCCACAGTTTGCCGGGGCCGCGAGTGCTCATTCCTGTTCGCTCGCAATCGCATTGAGCGCGGACGCGGTGATGGCGCTGCCGCCTCGCCTGCCCCGAACCGTGAGGTACTCGACGCCGCCGACATCGATCAGCGCATCCTTGGACTCGACGGCGCCGACGAAGCCGACCGGGATGCCGAGTACGGCGGCCGGTCGGGGCGCTCCCGCGTCGAGCAGGTCGAGCAGATGGAACAGGGCCGTCGGGGCGTTGCCGATCGCGACGACCGCGCCGTCGAGACGGTCGCGCCAGAGCTCGAGCGCGGCGGCGGAGCGGGTAGTGCCCAACGTCGCAGCCAGGTCCGGTACGCGGGCATCGCCGAGGGTGCAGATCACCTCGTTGTCAGCGGGCAGTCGCTTGCGGGTCACCCCGGAGGCAACCATGGTCGCGTCACACAAAATCGGCGCGCCCGCGCGCAGCGCCGCCCGCGCGGACGCGACGACACCTGGGGTGAAGGCGATGTCCGCCGCCAAATCCACTTGGCCGCAGCCATGGATCATCCGCACGACCACCTGTGCCACGTCCGGGGGGAACCCGCTCAGATCGGCTTCGGCGCGGATCGTCGCGAACGAGCGCCGGTAGATCTCGGCTCCGTCGGTCAGGTAGCTGGCACGTACGTCGGGCATGCGGTCCACCCTAGGAGGTGGCGTGCGGGCCTGGGCGGCTCGGGTCGCCGGCTTCGTGCGCCGCGGCGGATCCGATCAGGTCCTCGGACGCTCGAGTATCCGTGACATGACGATCGAACTGCGTGTGCGCCCCACGCGCGCGTTCTCGCGAATCCGCTCGACGGTCACCTCGATCTCGGCCATATCGGTGGCCATCACGTGCACCAGGGCGTCGGCCTCCCCTGCGATCGTCCACACGCCCACCACCTGAGGGATCGGTTCCAGACTGCGCCTCAGCTCGACCGGGGAGATGTTGTCGCGGTAATAGACCTCGACGTATGCCTCGGTCTTCCAGCCGAGCGCGGCCGGATTGACCAGGGCGGTGAATCCGGTGATCTGCTTGCTCGCGACCAACCGATCGACCCGGCGCTTCACCGCGGGCGCGGACAGCCCGACCGCGCTGCCGATCTCCTGGAACGAGGCGCGCGCGTGCTCGAGGAGATGTTCGAGAATTCGGCGATCGAGGTTGTCCACGCCACACCTTCTCCGTCTTCGCGCAACGATTAACCGTGTCAAAGGGGATCTACACAATGAATTGCTGTTCCCGGCGCAATAGTATGCGAATTACGGTCGTTGTAGTTGAAAGTTCGCGCCGACCTACGGAGCCCACGTTGACATCTGTAGCCACCCTCCAGGCCGAGTCCGCCGCACGTCGTCCGTCGCCGCGACGGTTCGTCATGTGCCGCCCCGATCACTTCGAGGTCACCTACTCGATCAATCCTTGGATGAACCCCGACGAGCCTGTCGACCGCGGCCTGGCGATCGCGCAGTGGGAAACACTGCGCGCCACCTACGAGGAGTACGGACACAAGGTCGATGTGGTGCCGGGCCTCCCCGGCCTGCCCGACATGGTGTTCGCCGCCAACGGTGGGCTGATCGTAGGGGACCGCGCGATGTCGGCCCGCTTCACCCACCCGGAACGTGCCGCCGAGGGCCCGGCCTATCACCGCCGATTCGCGGAGCTCGGACTCGCCGGTGTGGTCGGCGCCGAGGAACTGAACGAGGGGGAGGGGGATTTCCTCCTGGTCGGCGATCGATTGTTGGCGGGCATGGGGTTCCGAAGCTCACTCGCGGCGCATGAGGAGGTGTCTCGCCATTTCTCCTTGCCTGTGGTATCCCTGGAACTGGTAGATCCGCGCTTTTATCACCTGGACACAGTCCTGCTGCCACTGGACTCCAGCACCGTCGCCTACTATCCGCCCGCCTTCAGTGTGGCCGCCAGAGCGATCCTCGCCGACCTCTACCCCGACGCGATCCTGGCCACCGACGCCGACGCGGCGGTACTCGGGTTGAACGGCGTCTGCGACGGATTCAACGTCTTCCTCAGCAGCAGTGCCACCGAACTGAGCGAAGCTCTCCGCGCCCGCGGCTACAACCCGGTCGGTATCGAGATGTCCGAACTGCTCAAGGCGGGTGGCAGCGTCAAATGCTGCACGCTCGAAATCCACTGAGGGGAGGCTGGGACGCGCACGCAGTCGGGGTCCCGGTAGAAACGGCGCGGAAAACAACACATTTGACCGCGCGGTGGCGGATCCCGAGGACGCCGAGCCGCACTTCCGGGCGGCCCTGGCGGATCCGGTAGTGGCGAACTGGCCCTTCGAACGCGCGCAGACCCTGCTCGACCTCGCCGAGTGGCTGCGGCGCCGTCGGCGCATCGCAGCGGCGCGTGGGCCACTCACCGAGGCCCTGGAGACCTTCCGGCGCCTAGGCGCGCGCCCGTGGATCGAGCGCGCCCGGGCCGAATCGCGCGCGGCCGGCCTCGACGTCACGGACTCGAACCCGGACGCGCTCGCCGAACTCTCCCCGCAACAGCAACAGATCATCCAGCTCGCCGCCCGCGGACTGAGCAATCGCGAAATCGGAGAGAAGCTCTTCCTCTCCCCGCGCACGGTCAGCTCGCACCTCTACCGCAGCTTCACCAAGCTGGGCATCACCGCCCGGTCCCAGCTGCGCGACCTCATCGAGGGGACGCTCGCTACGCCCGGCAACCACGAATAAGGCATGCCCAGCCGTGGAAGCAGTCACCTGACGCATACCGCGCGCCACCCCGCCGGACCAGACTGGCCACAAGGGCGATGCAACAGCCAACTCCCGCAGCTGACCAGGGCGTCGGCTGTCGCGTTCGAGGCAGCCGCAGTCACTGACCTCGGTCTGATGCCCACGACGTCCCACGGAATCCTGAGGCGTCTGAGAGCGGCATTCAACAGACGGCTTCGTGATGCGCAGCAGGCCACGTCTGATCTACTCGCAGGCGGCGGAGCCGGCATCCGTAGACTCGAACGACGTCTCGACCGGCTGCACACATCCGCGCTGCTGCTTCAGGACTCGCACGCCGCATCCAACTCGATCACCGCAGCCCTCGACGCCGCTTGATGGGATGTCGACCCGCGCAGCAACAGCTTGTCACGGGGTCCTCTCCAAGCCCCGTGACGCCAAACCCTTTGCAACCTAGGGGATTACGTCATATACGTTGTTTTCCGCGCGATTACTACTTCTGCCGCAATTGCGACGGAGGCCAAGGCCGCTCAAGAACCGGTCCAGCATCCGGTGATCAGCGTGCGCGGCAGATAGTCGGTCTCGACGGGCGGTCGCCAACCCTCGCAGCGGTAGGCGAGAGCGGTCAGGGCGAGCGGCACGAGGGGAAGCAGAGCACGAGGCCTGCCGAAGGGGTCGGGCACGGCGCCGTATTGGAGCAGCAACTCGGTCAACTCGGTGCCGAAGGCCTCCCGGTCACCGGCGGCCAAGGCGCGCAGGGCGCACAGTGCGGTGTGGTGCGGCAGGTCGAGATACCCCTCTCCCACCTGGACTCGGGAAAGCGCGGCGTCGATAGCGGCGACCACCGATTCTCTGGACGGCGGGTAGTCGGCGTCCTCGTTCCCCGTGTCCCCGATGGCGTAGGCCATCAGGCCGTTCACCAGCTCGACGTTGGGCTCGCCGACCATTTCGCCATCGAGCTCCTTGCGGGCGAAGTGGAATGCCTCGCCATGCCATTCCGCTCTCTCGGAGAGGATCGCCAGGCAGAAGGCGTCCAGCCACTGGTTGGCGGAGACAGGATCCGGGTCGCGCGGGGTTTCCCTCTGGTAGTCCATCCCGAAGTTCGCGTAGTCAAGGAAGACGAAGAAGGTGGTGTTGCCGAAGTAGGCGGCGCACTGCACGCCACCGGCGGCGGCCTCGGCGGCGTTGTCGAGGACCGCCTTGACCTCTGGAGCGTCGAGGTCGGGGAGCACGACGGAAAGAGCACCCAGATAGTCGAGGAACTCGCCCGAGATCCGCCACCACTCGTAGGTTCCGATCGGGCCGGCCTTCGCCATGGAGTGGCACTCGCGATGGATTCGCTCGGCGAAACCATCGCGGGCCGCTGCCAGCACGGCTTCATCCATCCGGCGTCGCTCTATCCGCATCTCTATTTTCGTCCGTTCCCAGGTGTAGTCGGCGGGTGTTGCCAGGTTTTCTCGGCGGCTACGTACATGGTCTGCGTCGACCGGTGCCGGGCGCGATATGCGGCGATAGCGTGCGTCCGGCTGGAGTCGGATGTCCGCAGCCTGTTGATCTTCCGAGGTGCCAGGCAGCCGGTCCGGTCAGCGCGGGATGCGGCTGATCAGTACATTCGGGAGACCTGGAGGCATCCATATCTCGTGTCCGTCAGGTGTCAGGACTCTGCGATCTTGACCAGCTGCTTGCCGAGGTTACGACCCTCGAAGACGGCACGCAACGCGCTCGGCGCGGATTCCAGTCCACTACTGACGGTCTCGGCAATGGTGATCGCTCCCTGGGCCTGCCAGTCAAGCAATGCCGTGAAGGCTTCCGGGAAACGGTCCAGGTAATCGAGGAAGATGAACCCTTCCATGCGTGCCCGGTCCAGCGCCAGCCTCATATAGTTCCGCGGCCCACATGCCGGATCGGCGCCCTGATACCCGGAAGAGATGGCCCCGGCCAGGACGACACGCGCACGACAGGCCAGGTGCGCCAAACCATGCTCGAGGATACGGCCGCCCACACCGTCGAAGAAGACGTCGACGCCGTTGGGGGCAAGACGGGTCAAACAGGCATCGATATCGTCGTGTTTGTAGTCGAGGGCGGCATCCAGACCCGCATGCTCGGTGATCCAGGAGCACTTATCCGGGCCGCCGGCGATACCGATGACCGTGCAGCCCAAAACCTTTGCGATCTGCCCCGCGATGGACCCGGTGACACCGGCCGCCGCCGAAACCAGCACCGTCTGGCCGGGCTCGGGACGGCCGATATCCGTCATACCGAAGTACGCGGTCAAACCCGGCGCTCCGAACAGACTCAGCATGGACGTAGGCGGCACACCGTCGGGCACCACGTTCAACCCGAACAACCCGCCCGCCGACCGGACGACATAGTCCTGCCACCCCACCATTCCCGCGACCCAGCTACCCACTGGACAATCCGGATTGTTCGAGCGCACCACCTGCCCGACACCACTACCACGCATCACCGCGCCGACCGGCACGGCGTCGATATAGTTGTCAGCCTCATTGAGCCAGCCCCGCTGGGTGGGATCGATCCCCAGCCAATGCACCCGAATCAAGGCCTCCCCCGGCCCCGGAACCGGCACCGGCACACTCCTCAACTCGAAATCCTTGTCCCGCAGCGCCCCTACCGGCCGCCGCCCCAACACCCACTGCCTGTTCACCACATCCACCACCAGGCGATACTAGATCGCCTACACCCCGCCGCTCGACCCCATTTACTCCCGCGCGAAAACGCACGACATTCGGCTACCGCGCGTTCCCTGAGTCCAATCGTCGCCGCTGTGTGTGACCCCAGCCGCCGACAAAATTTGGGACCGCCATCTATGGCTGGGGGTCGAACCATCTCCAACCCAACTCTTGATCACGGTGACGGATACCCTGAACAAGTGACAGGCATGGTGGTCAATCGCATTTCGGTCACCGAGCGGCTTCGGGTGCGTGCCGCACTACGACAGGCTTTTATTCGAAGCGATAGCCCTCGTCGGTCGCCACGACATCGGTGACCGTTCCGCGGGGGCGGCCGCAGCGGCGGTCGCACCCGGACCAGTGCTGACGTCCGGCCACCGAGACCTCCGCCGGTGCCAGGAGTGGAACATCCGGGACACCTTGTCGCGGAGCGGGATTCGGTTCCGCATGCCCGGTTCTCCATTCGGCTCGGTCAGCTCTCGGAAGCACACGGCCTGCTGCGACCGCCTCCGCCGCATCGGCCCGGACATCGGTGTGCGACTTCGCGCAACCGGGCCGTCCCGTGCAGGCGCTGACCAATAGCCACGGGGAATCGGCGTCGAAGATCAGGCCCATCGGCGCGAGCACACGCACCACCTGTTCGGCGGCCCATTCCTCCAGGTCGGTCACGACCAGGCTGCGCCACGGCGTGACGAATACCGTCCGTTCGACGGCGGCGAGGAATTCGGCGGTGCGGGCGGGCAGGGAGCCGAGACGCACGCCGGCGCCGAGACCGACCAGGCCGTCGTCCTGCTCCAACCATCCGATCGGAATGTCCTGTCCCGCAGTGAATTCGAGTCGATCGGGGCCGGGTGAGAGACCGAGGAGATCGGCTAGGCGTTCAGCGCCGTGCTCGAGGTCGCGCAACCGCCACCGGCCGGGGTCGTCGCCGCGCAACTCCAGGAAGCCGTGCGCGGCGGCGAGCATGATGTCGACCGCGTCGGCGGCGGTGATCCGGATGCCGCTGTCGCCTCCGGCCAGTAGCAGCGCGAAGTCGTCCGTAGCGACGGCGTGCACACCGATGTCGGCGCCGAGTCCGCTGACATCGCCGCGACCGTCGTCGAGCGTGAACAGCATCCTGCCCGGCAGGTCGGCCAGACGCGGCGCGGCGAGCAGCCCGGCATCCAGTGCGGGTACCAGCGCTTGCACGTCCGTGAGTCCGCCGATCCGTCCGGACAGCGGCGAGGCGACGATATTGCGCACCCGCTCGTGGCTGCGGCTCGGCAACAGTCCCGCGCCAGCCAGCCGTTCCATCAGCGCCTCGGCGTCGTGTATCCGGCGCAGCTGGACGTTGCCGCGCGCTGTGAGCTCGATGTTCCCGTCCCCGAGGTCGCGCGCGGCCTCGGCGAGCACCTGCCACTGCACGGCCTCCACCCGCCCGCCGGGCACCCGAATCCGCGCCAGCGGCCCGTCGGCCGCCTCGTGCAGCCGCAGCACGCCGGGACAGGAATCAGCAACTTTTCGCGTCATAGCATTCTCACCCTACGTATCCCGCGGGGCACCCGGCCCGGTGGATACGTAGGCTCACCACGACCTGGACGCCACCCCACGTGGAAGCGGATCGACGGCGGCGGGCCTTTCAGGACGTCCGGGTCGGCGGTGTGTGATCGTCTAATGTGGGCGAATGTCTGAAATTGGCACGGTGTCGGACCGGCTCGATATCGTCGAGGTGATCACAAAGTTGTTCGTGTACACCGACCAGCGGCGGTGGGAGGAGTTGCTGGGGGAGGTTCTCACGCCCACGGTGGATTTCGACGGCGGGTTCGGCGGGCCGGTCGGGGAGCGGCCTGCGGCCGACATCGTCGGGGACTGGCGGACCGGGCTCGCCGAGCTGGACGAGGTGCACCACCAGTCCGGCAATCACCTGATCGATCTGCGAGGTGACGTCGCGATCGTACATGCCGACGCGATCGCCGTGCACGTGAAGAACTCGGCGGCCAACGGCAAAACCCGCACGTTCGTCGGCAGCTATTCGCTGGGCACCGTGCGCACCCCGGACGGGTGGCGGATCAACCGGTTCCACTATTACCTCAAGGTCCTCGACGGGAACGGCGACTTGACCTGACGTCGGCCTGATTCGCCGCAACGCCCCATCCCGCGAGTCTGATGAGCGACGCCCGCCAGCCATGGGACTTCCGGGGCCGCTGACGCCGGGCGCAGCGGAACGGAGCAGCGCGGCGCGGGCACACGGGCAAGCCCGACGCGGGCGGCGGGTAGCATCTGCTTGCTCGGCGGACGACGAGGAAACCGGTGGAAGTCCGGTGCGGTCGCGCCACTGTAGAAAGCCAGACCCTCTCCGGCGAGCAGCGAACCCCCGATGGGCGCGTCACCCGAGGAAGGCTGCCACCCGTGATTTTGTTGCTGTCCACATCCGACACGGATCTGCTGAGTGCCCGCGCCAGCGGCGCCGACTACCGGTGGGGCAACCCTGCCCGCCTGCTGGTCGACGATCTGCCCGGTCTGCTCGACGGCGCCGATCTGGTGATCGTGCGCATCCTCGGCGGCAAGCGGGCGTGGGAGGACGGGCTGGCTGCGGTGCGCGCCAGCGGCGTTCCCATGGTGGCGCTCGGCGGCGAGATCGCTCCGGACGCCGAGCTGATGGAGTGCTCGACCGTGCCTGGCGGCGTCGCGGCCGATGCGCACAACTACCTCGCCGCCGGTGGCCCGGGGAACCTGCGTCAGCTGCACAACTTCTTGTCCGACACCGTGCTGCTCACCGGGCACGGCTTCGAGCCGCCGGTCCAGCTGCCCAGCTGGGGTGAACTGGACCGTGCCGCGGCGCCGGTCGAGGGGCCTACGGTCGCGGTGATCTATTACCGCGCACAGCATCTCGCGGGCAACACCGCCTACATCGACGCCCTGTGCGCCGCACTCGAACACGCGGGAACGCGCCCGCTGCCGCTGTATTGCGCGTCGCTGCGTACTGCCGAGCCGGAACTCCTCGCCACCCTCCGGCAGGCCGACGCCCTGGTGGTCACGGTGCTGGCCGCGGGAGGAAGCAAGCCCGCCACCGCCTCCGCCGGCGGCGAGGACGAGGCGTGGGATGTCGGCGCGCTCGCTGATCTGGATGTACCCATCCTGCAGGGACTCTGTCTGACCAGCGGCCGCGCCCAGTGGGAGGCGAGCGACGACGGCCTGTCGCCACTGGATGTCGCCACACAGGTCGCGGTACCGGAGTTCGACGGCCGGATCATCACGGTCCCGTTCTCGTTCAAGGAATTCGACGCCGACGGCCTGTCCACCTACGTTCCCGACCCCGAACGCGCGGCCCGCGTCGCGGGTATCGCGACGCGCTACGCACGCCTGCGCCACATTCCTGCCGCGCGCAAGCGCGTCGCCGTCATGCTGTCTGCCTACCCGACCAAGCATGCCCGCATCGGCAATGCTGTCGGCCTGGACACCCCGGCCAGCGCGATCCGGCTGCTCACCGAAATGCGCGCCGCCGGTTACGATCTCGGCGATCTCGGCGAGGTCCCGGGCCTGGACGATCGCGACGGCGACACCCTCATCCATGCCCTCATCGCCGCGGGCGGACAGGATCCGGACTGGCTGACCTCCGAACAGCTGGCGGGCAATCCGATCCGCATCGGCGCGGCGACCTATGCCGCCTGGTTCGACACGCTTCCCGAGGATCTGCGCGAAGCCGTCGTCGAGGCGTGGGGCCCGCCGCCCGGCGCGCTGTACGTCGACCGCTCGTCCGACCCGAATGGTGAGATCGTCATCGCGGCACTGCGTTTCGGCAACATCGTGCTGATGGTGCAGCCGCCGCGCGGCTTCGGCGAGAATCCGGTCGCCATCTACCACGACCCCGACCTGCCGCCGAGCCATCACTACCTCGCCGCCTACCGCTGGCTCAGCGCGCCAGAGGGTTTCGCCGCCGACGCGATGGTGCACCTCGGCAAGCACGGCAATCTGGAGTGGCTGCCCGGCAAAACGCTCGGCATGTCGGCCTCCTGCGGCACCGACGCCGCGCTCGGCGACCTGCCGCTGATCTACCCGTTCCTGGTGAACGACCCCGGCGAGGGCACCCAGGCCAAGCGGCGCGCGCACGCCACGCTGGTCGACCACCTGATCCCGCCGATGGCCCGCGCCGAAAGCTATGGCGACATCGCGCGTCTGGAACAGCTGCTCGACGAGCACGCCAATATCTCGGCCCTCGACCCGGCCAAGCTCCCGGCCATCCGCCAGCAGATCTGGACGTTGATGCGCGCCGCAGAGATGGATCACGATCTGGGCCTCACGGAGCGCCCGGATGAGGAGTCCTTCGACGACATGCTACTGCACGTCGACGGCTGGCTGTGCGAGATCAAGGACGTGCAGATTCGCGACGGTTTGCACGTGCTCGGCCAGGCACCTGCGGGAGAGGCCGAACTCGACCTGGTGCTGGCAATGCTGCGTGCCCGTCAACTCTGGGGCGGCGAGCGTTCGGTGCCCGGCCTCCGTGAAGCGCTCGGCCTCGACGAGTCCGGAACCGAGGCGCGCGAGCGCGTCGACGCTGTCGAAGGCTTGGCCCGAGAACTGGTTTCGGCATTGCAGGCCTCGAACTGGTCGCCGGACGCGGTCGACGGCATTGCCGACAACGCCGAGGTCCGCCGGGTGCTGCGGTTCGCGGCCACCGAGGTGGTGCCGCGCCTGCGCCAGACCGGCGCGGAGATCGAGCGGGTGCTGCACGCGCTCGATGGCGGGTTCATCCCGGCGGGCCCGAGTGGTTCTCCGCTGCGCGGCCTGATCAACGTGCTGCCGACCGGACGCAATTTCTACTCGGTCGACCCCAAGGCTGTGCCGTCGCGCCTGGCCTGGGAAACCGGTCAGGCCATGGCGGAATCGCTGCTGGACCGGTACAAAGCCGACCACGGCGAGTACCCGCGATCGGTGGGTTTGTCGGTGTGGGGCACCTCCGCCATGCGCACCTCCGGCGACGATATCGCCGAAGTACTCGCGCTGCTGGGTGTCCGACCGGTCTGGGACGAGGCGAGCCGCCGGGTCACCACACTCGAGGTGGTACCGCTCGCGGAACTGGGCCGCCCCCGGATCGATGTCACCGTGCGCATCAGCGGCTTCTTCCGCGACGCCTTCCCGCATGTGCTCGCCCTGCTGGACGACGCGGTCCGCCTGGTCGCAGACCTGGATGAGCCCGCCGAATCGAACTACGTGCGTGCGCACGCCGACGCCGACCTCGCCGAACACGGCGACCGGCGACGCGCAACCACCCGCATCTTCGGCTCCAAGCCCGGCACCTACGGTGCGGGCCTGCTCCAGCTGATCGATTCGAAGAGCTGGCGCACCGACGACGACCTCGCGCAGGTGTACACCACGTGGGGCGGCTACGCCTACGGCCGCGATCTCGACGGCGCGCCCGCCGCCGAAGACATGCGTGGCGCGTACCGGCGTATCGCGGTGGCCGCCAAGAACACCGACACCCGCGAGCACGACATCGCCGACTCCGACGACTACTTCCAGTTCCACGGTGGCATGGTCGCCACCGTGCGGGCGCTGACCGGCAGGAACCCCGAGGCCTATATCGGCGACAGCACGCGCCCCGACGCGGTGCGCACGCGGACGCTGTCGGAGGAGACCGCGCGAGTGTTCCGTGCCCGCGTGGTGAACCCGCGCTGGCTGGAGGCCATGCGAAGGCATGGTTACAAGGGCGCTTTCGAGATGGCGGCGACCGTCGACTACCTGTTCGGCTATGACGCCACCACCGATGTCGTCGCCGACTGGATGTACGAGAAGCTGTCGGAGAGCTATGTTTTCGATGACGTGAACCGCAAGTTCATGGAGCAGTCCAACCCGTGGGCGCTGCACGGTATCGCCGAGCGGCTGCTGGAGGCGGCCGAGCGCAAGCTCTGGGAGCACCCCGAACCGGCCACCCTCGATCGGCTGCGTCAGGTCTATCTGGAGACCGAAGGGGAATTGGAATAATCCGAAAAATCAACCCCCCAGTTTCGGGGTATATCGAAATATATGATCTTGCAAGGCAATTCGATTATCCACAGCTCTCGACATCGTCATGTCGGGAGCGCATGATTAGTGATGTTTCATGGCCATTTCCGGGAAACGCCACATTCGTATCGGTTGGATGATTGGGAAAGTCTCATGAGGATCAAGAAATTGGTAGCGACCACGCTGCTGACCATTGCCGCCACCGGAGTCACCGCGGCCACCGCCCACGGTCAAGCCGGGGTGTCCGAGCAAGTGATCAGCGGCGTCGACCGCGGTGTCGCCTACACGGCGGCCGTCGCACCCGACCGGTCGAGTGCGACCGTCACGCTGGCCTCCGGCACGTTCGGCTTGACGCCGGACGCGGAGGTGGCGGTGCTCGCGCCGGACGGCGCGATGGTCGCGACTGTGCCGACCACCCTGCAGACCGTGGCCGGTCAGCAGGTCCGGGTGGTGCCGGAAGTCGACGCGGCCGCGACCACGTTGACGTTGACGCCGGTCGGAGCCGCCGTCCCGGAACCGGGTGCGCCACAGTTCATCGGTGATGCGGGCACCACCGTGGCGGGTGTGTTGATCGGCTGCGCCGTCGGCGCGCTGATCGGTCTCCTCTTCTTCATCGTCGGGTTCCTGCCCGGCTGCGTGATCGGTGGCATCATCGGCGGTATCGCGGGCGCCAACCAGTAGTAGGGCGCTGAACGAAGGTCATCGGCGGCGAATCGGCCGTGATCGGCGCGCAACTTCCGAGCGCGGCCGGTTCTCTGCGTCACCGAATTGTACTGTGCGGCTTGTCATCCGAGCCCCGCTGCGCGCCGAAATCGCGCCGCGGTGACCATCAGGTGTTCGGCGAGCGGGGGCGCGTCCAAGACCAGGAAAGTATTGCTTCCGCGGTCGACAGCCGTATCGGATGGCTCGCAGCTGCTACCGCGTCTGTGTCATGCACGGCTCGACTGCGAAGTCGAGCCCGAAGTTGTTCAACGTCACCGGCAGCGGAGCGGTCGGGTCCGGCTGCGGCGTGGACCGCAGTCGGAATTCGGCCGCGGTCAGCAAGTGCGCGAGCAGCGTGCTCGTGACGAACAGGACGAGGTTGCGGCCGGGGCAGTCGGCCGGGCCCGCGCTGAACGGCACCAGTTGCGGATACTGCTCCGCGCGGCCGTCGAGCCAGATGTCCGGAACGAACTCGTCGGCGAACGGAAGCAGGTCGGGATCCCGATGGAAGGCCGGGACCGCGATCATCAGCGCGGCGCCCGCCGTGATGGTGAAGCGTTCGTCGCCGTCGCGCCACTGCGTGTCGGTGGTGATGTCGCGCAGGATCGTCGGCGTGGTCGGCCACAGCCGCACCGACTCGAGCACGCAGGCCCGCAGGTAGTTCCGCAGGTCCAGGCGATCAGGATCGGCGGCGTCGGCCAACGCGCGAGCGTGCTGCCGGGGATGGGTGGTCAGCACCGCAAGCGCTCGGCTCAGCGCCATCCCCGCGGCATCGAACGCGAACAACCAATGCGGAATCTGCCCGACGGGGTCTGTGGCGCCTCCGGCGGGGATATCGGCCAGCGCACCGGCCAGACTGTCGGGTTGGGCGGACTCGACATAGCGGTACAGGCGATTGGTGAACAGGTCGCGCTGCCTGCGGTGCGCAGGTGCCAGAAACGACCAGTTGCCCGCCGAGCGCAGTCGCCAGAGTTCGTCGGTCAGTGTGCTGTCGTCGCGGCCCCGGTCGCCGAGTACCAGCCGTCGCACCAGTCGCCACCAGTGCACCGTGAACTCCGACGCGTCCAGGTGCCCGCGGTGCAGCGCGGACACGACGATCTCGCGCGCCTCGTCCGCGACGACCGCGGCGAAGGGCCCCGCGAGTCGATGCAGCGGCTCGGCCGCGTCCAGCGCGGCCTCGTTGAGCGCTCGGCGCTGTGCACGAATCGGGCCGTCGGACAATAGGACACCGTGTGGCTGGAATTGACGCAGCGCGGCACGCTTCTCCCGATTGGCCGGGTGAAACGGCGTCGGCGAGTCGGCAAGCACCCGGCCGACGTCACCCGGGTCGAGGACCACGACGATCCGTCGTCCCGGTACAACGAGTTCTACCGGACCGGAACCGAATTCGCGACGCAGCAGCCGCATACGATCGATGGCCCGGGAATCGGCCCTGGTGCGCTCGAGCAATCCCATCACCGGCCGCCGCCGTGCGATCACCCCGGACGCGACCGAGGCGAATCCGAGATCCGCCAATGCCGCCGCCGCGGACACCCCCACCAGTCGGTGTTCGCGGGTCTTTGTCATACGGCCTCCTCCCGGTGTATCGACGTCGACACGGTGCCGACGACCGAGCAAATACCCGGCGATTTTCGCCTGAAACCACGCGGGGTGCGCACGCACCGGCTGTCTGCCTCATCGCCGCAGGTCGGAGTCCGTAATGCCGCCGAAGATGCCGGGTGGACGGGCCCGTAGCTCAGGCATGCGCTCCGCCGTTCGACCATTGCCGGCGAAACCGTGGGGACCGATGATCTGGTGCGGGAAGTGGTCGAGGTGCTGGCGTTGGTGTGTGGGGTTGTCCGGCGGCCGGATCTGGATCGATCCTTCCTGCACCGAAAGCACGCGGCTCTGGTTCATCCTGGACATGTCCGCCGACGACCACATCCACGCGGACGAAGGAGCTTCGTCGACTACGTGGACATGACGCTGGAACCGCTCGAGGGGCCCTTGCTCAGTTCACGACTGCGGCTCGTCGGCCGCCAGTGCTGCCTCCACAGTGTCGAAAATGGTGAGCAGCCGGTCCAGCGCGGTTACCTCGATCGGACGTCGCGCCGCGACGCTGGGCACGACCCGCAGCCCACCGGAACCGGTCGCCGCCGACGCGGCGACCAGGACGCTCAGACCAGCCGAGCCGAGGAATCCGACGTTCGACATATCCACGACGACGGTGGGTGGCGCCGCACGCAGGACCTCTTCGAGCGCCGACTGCAGGTGCGGCGCGGATGCCATATCGATCTCGCCGTGCACGGTGACGATCACGATGTCGTCCGCCGAACGGACCTGGACCTCCAGTGCACGGGGCATGTTGTCGGCACTCACAGTCCACCTCCCGTGCGAGCGGCGCGCCATTCGGTGCTGGGACTGGAAACCGACGGCAGCACATGGGCGGGACACTCGGGTTTGCTCCCGCTCGTCGGGCCGCCATGCGCCACTTCTGCCTCCGGTGCGTGTCGAACCTCTGGCGCACTGGGCACGGCGCAGAGAGTACGTGTTCTGCGGCCAACCTACCCCATCAGCCCCGGAGTAAGCACACACCGCGATACCACACCAGCCGAGCGACGTGGGCACTCATTCGCGACGAAAGTGCCGTCTGCCGACCGAAACTGGTAGTTGCCTGCACGCGTCGCGGTGGCGCCGCTCGCCATGGGGATCGCATTGCCAGGTGCCGTCAGCGCGAAAATCCTGTCCATCGCCGAGCCAGTGTGGGAGCCGATGAGGTAGTAGCGCGATCTCCAACCCTGCCGCATGGGCACCCGGCAGAAGGTGGTCGAGCGGGATGCTGCGGGTTCTGCGATTGCGGCCCCGCGATAGGCTCTTCACCGAACTGTTCCTGCACGTCTTTTTGGAGCCTTGCCGCGGTGCGGTCGCTTCCGGACAACTCTGCGATGTCCACGAAAACCCTTGTCTACCAAATCGTTCCACCTATCGCGCCGACGCGTCCGTGTGTGAGCACGGGAGCATCCAGCGCGGGCGGTGCGGTGCTCTTCTACGGTCGGAAATGCCCCGGAGATCGTCGGCGGCGTGTAGTCCGCCGATCCGAGACGATCTACCTGGCCGGTAGAGTGCCCGCGCCGCTGGCGGCAGACACCAATTGGATGGAATGTGGCGATGCGCCAATCCGCCGGGTGGCTCGTCGCGAAATCCAATCATGCAGGTTGATTCGGAGTTCTCGCCGATCCGTCTGCGCGCTGGTGCGGGCGAGTCGGCGCGGGGGGTGTGCCCAGTCCGTCCGGAGGGCCGATGTGGTCGCGGCCCGTCGAGCGATCGACCTGGTCGGCGCGTACGGAGCGGGGGAGGCGAACGCGTCGGCCGACTTCGGTCATGCGGTCGTCCACTGGATTTTCGGGCGGCCAGGCGAACGATCGAACCTGCGGCGAGGTCGCCGACCGTCCCTGCACCTATTGCCGAAAGCCATGTCCGGGACCGGCTCACACAACTCCGGACCTGTCTTACCGGAAGTGATCAGCAATGACCGAGACCGGGCAGCCCCAAGCGGACCTGCTCGACCTGGCCTATCCCTACGCGATGGACGCGGTAGCCGAGATCGAACGCCGCAGCATCGAAAACCGTGTGGCGAAGGCCGATTCCGTCACCGCAACAGCCTTCGCCGACACCGTGCACCGAACCAGGGAAACACTGACGGCGCTGAGTGTGCCCGCCGCGCTGAATCCGCCGCCGACGCTGGAGTCGAAGGTCCTGCAGGCGCTCGACCAATCGACGGGCCACGCACGGCGCGAACGGTGCGGCGGGGCGGTGGTCGGTCGGGTACCGCGGCTGGCCCGGCTCGCTGTCGTCGCCGCCGTGGTTGCCGCAGTCGGGGCCGGGGCCGTCGTGATCGCCGAGCGGACCATCGGCGGCCATGCCGAGTGAATCGACGCGGAACAGCCACTGGTGCAATCGGATTCGAGATCCCATGCCCGCTGCCCGGCGGGGGCATGCTCACCGTGAGCGCCTCGGCGCGGCTCGCCGCGGTCGCTCTCGGCGGACCGGACCGACACGAACGGTGCGCCAGGGGCGACTACCGGCACCCTTCGAGGGTCGCGCGCGTCACCTCACGGACGACGTCACCCACGTCGCCGTGGGCGTGGAACGCCGCGAGCTGACGGTGCGCACCGTTGCCGCGGGCCAGGACGGCGGCGAACGCCTCGTCCACGAACTGGCGGTCGCCCGCTTCCTCGAGGGCGGGAGCGGCGTGGTCGATCAGCTTGCCCAGCAAGGTGCGGATGGGCTCCAGGTGGCAGTCGTACGGGTCGACTCCCTCCCCGGCGAGTCCTGAGTGCGCGGCTTTCCAGTACGCCGCCCGCAGTACCTCGGCCGGAACCGCGGGCGCGATCCGACCGGCAGCCAAGGACTTCCGTGCCATCACCACTGTCGCGCGCACCAGCGCGGCCAGCAGCGCGGTCTCCTCGACGGTGGCGGGGATATCGCTCACCCGCACTTCGACGGTCGGGAACGAGATCGACGGGCGGACGTCCCAATAGACCATCTTTCGGTCCAGGATGGTTCCGCTGCTGAGCATCATCTGGACCATGGCGTCGTAGTCGCGCGCGGACGCGAAGTACGGTGGCGGTCCCGCGCTCGGCCACCGTCGCCACAGGATGCTGCGCCAACTGGCGTAGCCGGTCTCGACGCCGCGGTAGAGCGCCGAGTTGGCTGTGAGCGCCAGCAGCAGCGGCAGCCACGGCCGCAGATAGTTGCCGACTTGCACCGCCGTCTCACGATCGGGGATGCCGACGTGAATGTGGCACCCCGACAGCCCCTGCTCGTGTCCGAGCATGCCGAAGTTGTCGGCGATGCGCTGATAGCGTGGCGTGTTGGTGACCGGGACCTCGTTCGGTGCCGTCGGCGGGACGCCCACCGCGAGCAGGCGCGCGTCGTTCTGCTCGGCACAGGAGGCGATGGTGCGTCGCAGCTGGCGCAGCTCCCCGTGGAGCGCGGCGATGTCGGTATGCACCGCGGTGTTGGTCTCCAGCTGGCAGCGCGTCAGCTCGAGTTGCAGGTCGATGCCGATCTCTTTTGCCGTCCGAGCCACTTCGACGTTCTTTGCGACCGGCGCTCCGGTGACCGGATCGGCCAACAGGAACTCCTCTTCCACACCGACGGTCGCGCGCCCAGCGTCCATGCTGGCGGGATACCCAAGGTTTCCGTCGCTAGTCGGTGGTTGCGGCGCGAGATCGCCGCTCGGATGCTGCCCGATCACCCGCGGGATCGCCGCGTTCGGTCGGGTTCGGACGGCGTCGCGTGGGCGAAGACTGGTGCCGGCGATCGGGAGTCGCGACGGCCTCCCACGGACGGTGCTGCGAAAATGCCGCCGCACGGACCCCGACGATAGGTTCGTCGCATGCGGATCGTCGTCCTCGGTTCGGGCATCTCGGGTCTTTCCACCGCGGCGGAACTGCTGCGTGCCAAGCACGACGTCACGATTGTCAGCGCCGAGCCGATCACCGCGACCACCTCTTTCCTGGCCGCCGCCGTCTGGTTTCCGACCGCGGCGGGCCCGGTCGAGCGCGTTCGAGCTTGGAGCGAAACGACATTCGAGTACTTGGCGGCCTTGGCTGCGGCGGGCACGCCTGGCGTGCGGATGTGCGAGTCGACGGCGCTCTACCGCGGCGAGCCCGCGATTCCCGCGTGGTCGCGTTCGGTCCGCTCGTTCCGCGCCGCCGACCAGGCTGAATTGCCGCAGGGCTATTCCTTCGGCTTCCGGTTCGCCGTTCCGCTGGTTGAGATGCCGACCTACCTGCCGTATCTGTGCGACCAGGTGGACGCGGCCGGGGCGCGGTGGGTGTTGCGCACGATTCACCGGCTCGACGACCTCGACGACCTGTGCCCGGACGTGGTGATCAACTGCGCGGGACTGCGCGCCGCCGAACTCGTCGACGACCTCGAGGTGTATCCGATCCGCGGCCAGATCGTGCGCGTCGCGAACCCGGGACTGTCGATGTCGCTGCGCGACGAAGCCCACCCGCTCGGTCGCGCCTATGTTCACCCGCGCGCGAACGACTGCGTTCTCGGCGGCTCTCTGGACCTCGGCGAGTGGGACACCACTCCGAATGCCGAATTGACCCGGTCGATTCTGGCGCGCTGCCGCGATCTGGCCCCCGCCCTGGCCGACAGTCGGGTTCTGGAAACCCTCGTTGGTCTGCGCCCCGGCCGCAGCGAAGTCCGGCTCGAACTCGATACCTCCGCGCTGCCCGGCATCCCCGTGATCCACAATTACGGCCATGGTGGTTCCGGCATCACCATCGGCTACGGTTGCGCCCGCGAGAGCGCCGCTCTCGTCGCCGGCCTGTGAACCGCGGTCTCGCAGCCAGTCGGCGTAGCTGCGCGACACACCGACGTCAGTGCGTCGAGGAATGTGCTGATGGCGCCGGCATCGACCCAGGCATTCGGCGCGCGGCGCTCCGGCCACTCGCCACCTACGGCAAGGCCCGCGTCGACGCCGTCGCGCATGGACTCGGACGTGTTGCCTGGCCGGCTCGATGCAAGGCTCCAGCCCTACAAACCTGCGCGGAGCAGCGCATCGACGGAGTCGGGTGTCCATCGGCGGTCCGCGCCGGGGCGGGTCGCGAGGTAGGCCGCGGTGGTCGCGGTGCTCCAGTGATGTGCGGCGGACAGGCCGGTGGCGAGGTGCCGGAGGTAGGCGGGGGAGGGCGGATTGCCGGGCAGGTCGCGGTAGCGCCAGGGCGCGGTGAAGGTCAGGACGGGGTGGCTTTCGTGCATTCCGGCGCGGACCAATGTTTCGTACCGGCCGGGACCGAGTGTCGTTGTGCCACTTTCGATCACCTCGAACAGGTCCAGGTCGGCACCGGGGGCGCGGTACATCTCCTGGGCCACGATGTCGGAGAACTGGGCGGCGGTGACGAGGTGGGCGTGCACGGCGATCTCGCTCCGGCCGGCCGGGTCGTAGAAGGCTCGGCCACCGGTCCAGGTCAGCGATTCGGTGGCGAAGTACAACAGGCCAGGGAGCAGTAAGGGCACCGAGCGGACCGGATCGGCTGGGTCGCGGCAGCCGGGCAGGGTCAGTGCTCCGCCTTCGGGCCTGCCGCCGCGCAGATAGGTGCGCAACCGCATCAGGTTCATGTTCGAACCGTAGGCGGCATACCAGACCGGGTCCGTCCGGGAGCGTGCGTCCGATCGCGCGGGCAGCGCTGCCCGTCGTGTGGCCACCGAATCGGCGGCCACATGCTCGGTACGCCGCGCCGTCATCTCACCATTGTCGGCCGAACCCGGCCCGCACGGCCACCGACGAAGCGACCGGGGACGGTGTGCTCAAGCGTCGAGATCGGCGGCGACCAGTTCGGCGACCTTGTCCAAGACGGCCTGGTCGTCGCTGGTGACCACGACCGTGGTGCCCTGAGTGGCGCCGAGGGTCATGATCATCAGCGCCGAACCTGCGTCGACGGACTCGCCGCCGACGACGGACAGCGTCACGGGAACGCCCGCTGCCTGGACGGCTTCGGCGATGATGTTGGCGGGGCGGGCGTGCAGACCGATGGACGAGCCGACTGCGACGGTCGCGTGTGCCATGGTGGAACTCCTTGTAGGACGGGTTATACAGCGGTGACGGTTGCGGGGGAGGCGGTGGGGCGAGCCCGGACGAGTTCTTTGGCCACCGTGACGCAGAGTGCTCCGACGACCGCTCCGGCGGTCAGTGCGGCGAGGAACCAGAGCAGGTGGCCCACGGCGAAGAAGACGAAGATGCCGCCGTGCGGTGCGCTCAGCGTAGTTCCGGTGGTCATGACCAGCGCTCCGGTCACGGCGCCGCCCGCCATCATGGACGGGATGACGCGCAGCGGGTCGGCGGCGGCGAAGGGGATCGCGCCTTCGGAGATGAAGGACGCGCCGAGCAGCCACGCGGCCTTGCCGTTTTCGCGTTCGGCGGTGGTGAACAGGCCGGGCCTGATCGTGGTGGCCAGCGCCATGGCCAGCGGCGGCACCATGCCCGCGGCCATGACCGCGGCCATGATGCGCAGGGAGGCGGTGTCGGTGACGCTGAGACCGGCGACGGCGAACGAGTAGGCCGCCTTGTTGACCGGTCCGCCGAGGTCGAAGCACATCATCAACCCCAGGATGACGCCGAGGAAGACCGCCGACGTGCCGGACAGGCCATTGAGCCAGTTGGTGAGTCCGCTGGTCACGGCGGCGAGTGGTTTGCCGAGCACGATGAACATCACCGCGCCGACGACCAGCGACGCGAACAGCGGGATCACCACGACCGGCATCAGCCCCCTGGCCCACTTCGGGACAGCGAGTTTCGCGATCCACAGGGCCGCGAATCCGGCGATCACTCCGCCCGCCAGACCGCCGAGAAACCCGGCGCCGACGAAGACCGCGACCGCTCCGGCGGTGAAACCCGGTGCGAGGCCGGGCCGGTCGGCGATGGCGAAAGCGATGTAGCCGGCCAGTGCGGGGACCAGGAAGCCGAAGGCGAGCGAGCCGAGCTGGAACATGACCGCGCCGAGGTAGGTGGCCAAGCCGCCGTCGGGCAGCGCGCCGAGCGAGTTGTCCAGGACGATGGACTTGGCCTTCTCGGAGATCTCGTAGCCGCCGAGCAGGAAGCCGAGCGCGATGAGCAGGCCGCCCGCCGCGACGAACGGAATCATGTAGCTGACGCCGGTCAGCAGGATCTGCCGCAACCGAGTGCCCCATCCGATGGCGCCGGAAGCCGGTGCGGTGGAGGGTTTTTCGTCGGCTTCCGAATCGGCGACGGTCGCTGCGGCCGGATCGTCCGCGGCGCGGAGTGCATCGGCGATCATGCCATCGGGTTCGTTGATCGCTCGTTTGACCCCGGATTCCACGACAGGCTTGCCCGCGAATCGGTCGCGCCCGCGCACTCCGACGTCGGTGGCGAAGATGACCGCGGAGGCGGCCGCGATGGTCGCCTGGCCGAGCGGAGTGCTGCCGCTCGAACCCTGTGTTTCCACGTGCACCGTCACCCCGGCGCGCTTGCCCGCGGCGACCAGGGAGTCGGCGGCCATATAGGTGTGCGCGATACCGGTCGGGCAGGCGGTGACCGCTATGATCGCCCGCTCGGTGCGTTGTTCCTCGCCCTCGGCCGTCGTGGCCGCGCTCGCCGGGGCGGCAGCGGTGGTCGGTGTGCGCTGCGCGTCCTTCGCTGCACTCGGCGCGCCGAGCACGCCCTGGACCAGGGCCACGATGTCGGTGGGCGTGGCCGCGGCGCGCAGGTCGCCGACAAACTCTGGTTTGACGAGTGCCCGAGCCAGACTCGACAGCAACTTCATGTGCTCGGCGCCGGTCCCCTCCGGCGCCGCGATCAGGAAGACGAGGTCGGCAGGGCCGTCCGGGGCGCCGAAATCGACCGGCGGAGCGAGCCGGGCGAACGCGAGCGACGCCGTGATGACGGTCTCGGCGCGGCAGTGCGGAATCGCGATGCCGCCGGGAAGGCCGGTCGCGGATTGCGATTCGCGTGCCAGCGCGGCCTCGCGTAGTGCCGTGGCGTCGGCCGCGCGACCGACGCCGGCCAGGCGTTCGGCGAGCGCGGCGATCACCGCTTCTTTGCTGGTGCCGAGATCGGCGTCGAGGGTGATCAGGTCCTGAGTGATGATCGAGTCGGCCACCGTGGCCTCCTTCTAGCTGTAGTGCAGAGAATCCAGCGCCGTCACGGAAACGGCGTCGAGGTCGATGTCGTGCGGGCCGGGTAGGCCGGTGCCGGGCAGCGCGGCGGCAGCGCTGCCGTACGCGACGGCGTGCCGCAACCGCTCAGCTGGTCCGAGGCCGTCGATGTCGGCGAGCAGATAGCCGGCCAGCGACGAGTCGCCCGCGCCGACGGCGCTGCGCGGCGTGACGGGCGGCRCCGCCGCGTACCAGGCGCCCTCGGCGGTCACCAGAACCGCACCTGCCTTGCCGAGCGTCGCGAGTACCGCACCGACACCGCGGTCGACCAGGGTCGCGCCGGCGCGGGCGGCCGCAATCGGATCCTCCAGGTCGGCGGGGTTGCCGCCGGTGATCTGGGCCAGCTCGTCGGTGTTCGGTTTCAGCAAACTCGGTGCGGCCGAGCCGAATCCGGCGGCCAGCGCCCGCAGCGGGCCATCGGAGGCGTCGACCGCCACCGGGATCCCGCGCAACCTGCGGAGCAACTCGACGTACCAGTCGGCAGGCACCCCGGGGGGCAGCGAGCCCGACAACACCACCCAGGACGCGGCGCTCGCGAGGCTGTCGAGCGACTCGGCCAGCGACTCGGTGCATGCAGTGGTCAGCGCGGTCCCGGGTTCATTGATCTTCGTGGTGGTTCCGTCGACTTCTGCGACAGTGAGATTGGTCCGCGCGGAGCCGGATGTCGCCACGGCGCGGTACGCGATGCCCGCGTCGGTGAGTTCCCGGAGCAGGGGATCTCCTTCGTTGCCGGGCAACACAGCAACGGTGGCATAGCCGGCCGCGGCGACCACCCGCGATACGTTGACGCCTTTGCCACCGGGATGCGAGCTCACCGCGGCGGCGCGGTGGACCGCGCCGCGGTGCAGTGGTCTGGTCAGGGTGACGGTGCGGTCGATGCTGGGATTGGCGGTCAGCGTGAGGATCATGCGGTGACCACCTCGACGCCGTACTCGGTGAGCTCGTTGCGCACCGATGGCACCAGGTCGGTGTCGGTGACCAGAGCATCGATATCCTCGACGGCGGCGAATCGCACGAGATCCTCCCGCCCCACCTTGCTCGAGTCGGCGACGACGACTACGCGGTGTGCACTGGCGACCATGACCCGTTTGACCGCGGCCTCGTCGATATCCGGCGTGGACAGACCGTGCCCTGCGGTCAGTGCGTTGGTCCCGATGAACGCGACGTCAATGCGCAGCTCGCCGAGCATGCGCTGGGTTTCGGGTCCGACGGCGGCCTGGGTGACGCCGCGGACGCGCCCGCCGAGCAGATGCAACCGCACCGCGGCGTGCCCGCTGAGCCGTGCTGCGATCGGAACCGAATTGGTCACCGCGACGAGCTCTCGATCCGTTGGCAGTAGCGCGGCGACGCGCGCGGTCGTGGTCCCCGCGTCGAACAGGACGCTGCCGCCGGTCGGCGGAAGGAATTCCAAAGCCGCCTTGGCGATACGGTCCTTCTCCGCGGCGTGGCTGTGTTCGCGTTCGCCGGTGCCGAGTTCGATCGCGGTCAGTGTGGCGGCGGGCACCGCGCCGCCGTGCACCCGTCGGATCAGCCCCATCCGATCGAGCGCCGCGAGATCGCGTCGCACGGTTTCGGTGGTGACGCCATACTGCTCGGACAGATCGGTGACCGACACCCGCCCCCGTTGCCCGACCAGCGTGGCGATGGCCTGCTGTCGTTCTTCGGCGTACATCCGATCCTCCCGGCTTGATGTTGACTTATGTTGTTTTATATCTGTATGTGTTGCTTTGTCAAGATGTTCGAGTATTCTGGATCACATCGGAAGTGGGGCGAGTATGAAACTGGACTTGCTCGGCAATGGCGTGGAGGAGACGACGGATGACCAGGTCGTTGCAGGTAAGGGCAGGATCCGTGGTGCTGCACGGTACTCCGGCAGTGTCTGGGGTCGCGCTCGCGGCCGCGGTCCGTCCGATCCCGCGGCTGCCCGTCGAAGTGTCGACGGACCCCGTACCAGAGCCCGATCGGGCATCCGAATCGGCCGCGTTCCGCGCGGCAGCGGCGACCGTTGCCGGTCGATTGCGAGAACGCGCCGAGCGCGCCAGCGGCGCCGCGGCGGAGGTACTCGCGGCTGACGCCGCGATGGCTACCGACCGTGGTTGGCTCGGTGCTGCCGAGAAGCTGATCGCCGCGGGCACGTCCGCCCGGGCGGCGGCGGTCGCGGCCACCGACCAGTTCGCGGAGGTGTTCACGAAACTCGGTGGGCTGATGGCCGAGCGTGTCACGGACTTGCGTGACGTCTGCGACCGGGTGGTCGCGGAGCTGGCCGGCGTGCCGGAGCCCGGAATCCCGGTACCCGGGCAGCCGGCGATCCTGCTCGCGGACGACCTGGCTCCGGCGGATGCGGCCGGACTCGATCCGGCACTCATCGTCGGTTTGGCGACGTCACTGGGCGGGCCCACCAGCCATACGGCGATCATCGCGCGACAGCTCGGCATTCCCTGTGTCGTCGCGGTGGCCGGGCTCGACGAGGTCGAGGCGGGAGCGGGGGTGCTGCTGGATGGTTCGTCCGGGGAAGTCGTCGTCGACCCAGATCCCCGCTTCGCGGCACAGGCAATCGAGGAGTTCCATGCCCGCGCCGCCCGCGACGCGGCGTGGGCTGGACCGGGTGCCACCGCGGACGGTCACCGGGTGGAGGTGCTGGTGAACGTCCAGGACGGCGCCGGGGCGCGGGCGGCGCGCCGGACACCGGCCGAGGGTGTGGGTCTGTTTCGCACCGAATTGTGTTTCTTGGACCGGGAAACCGAACCGAGCGTGTCCGAGCAGGAGCAGATCTACCGTGCCGTGCTCGACGCGTATTCCGGAGCGAAAGTGGTGATCCGCACCCTCGACGCCGGATCGGACAAGCCGTTGCGGTTCGCAGACCATCCCGACGAGGCGAATCCCGCGCTCGGGGTGCGCGGGATCCGCATCGCCGCCCGGGACAGCGGCATCCTCGACCGGCAACTGGACGCCATCGCGCGTGCCGCTGCCGGCCGCCAACCTGTTCCGTGGGTAATGGCGCCGATGATTTCGACCGCGGCCGAAGCGGAATCCTTCGCCGCGAAAGTGCGGCAGCGCGGGTTGGTCCCCGGTGCGATGATCGAAGTGCCCGCCGCCGCGCTGACCGCGGAGGCGATTCTCCGGTATGTCGACTTCCTCTCCGTCGGCACCAACGACCTCGCGCAGTACACGATGGCGGCCGACCGTATGTCTCCGGCACTTGCCGCCCTTACCGACCCCTGGCAGCCCGCGGTGCTGTCTCTTGTCGCGCGCACCGCGGCTGCGGGGCGAACCCTCGGCAAGCCGGTCGGGGTGTGCGGTGAAGCCGCAGCCGACCCAGCTTTGGCGTGTGTCCTGGTCGGCCTCGGCGTCGGATCCCTGTCCGCGGCCGCGAGTGCGATCGCCGCGGTAGGTGCGGGATTGTCAGAGGTCACCCGCGAGAACTGTGAGCGTGCCGCGGCCGCGGCGCTGGTCGCCGCCGATCCCGCGGCGGCCCGGGCGGCCGCCCGATCGATTCTGGGGTGGGCACCCTGAATCCTCGGGTCGCCCGGGCCGGACCGAGTGCTTGCTAACTCCGTGGCGACACCAACATCGGCTCATGCAAGTCGAAGTATGTGACCTCCCGCATGAGCTGGTTCTCTTCCTCGAACAGCGACCTCAGATCGTCGGGTATCTCCATCTTCTCGTGTGCGCGAGCTTCGGCTTCGGAGGTGAAATACACCGCCTCGACGAATCCGTCGCTGCCGTAGGTCGCCAAGGTGCCGCCGAGAACCTCTGGGCGCACTTCGTGCAAACGATCGCTGGCTTGTGTCTCCAGTTCGCGCATTCGGCTTGCGTCGCGAGTGTGGCCCTCCAGGATCTGCACGAATCCGGCCTCGTCGGAGCCGCCGCCCATCCATTGCGTTACCTCGGGGCAGTCCATGAATGTGACAGGCCCGTCGAAACATCTTTCGGTCTCGGCCCACCATGCGTTTTGCTCCGGCCGCTCACTATTCCGTCGCGCCGCATCCGCTGACTCGAATCTTGCCAACGCTATGCATGTTCCGTCGTCGCACAGTCCCCAGGTCGTTCCGAGGTAGCCGACAGCTCCCGGTTGCAATTCCTCTGTCCACAGATCCATGCATCGACGTAGTCCGTCGGCATCGGAGACTTTGCCTTGAATGACTTGGATGAACATCGAATCCTCCTCGTGCGGAGTGATCGCTCCACAATATCGCGGAGGCCAACGCGTCGTGGTCCACCGAGGGTGCGCGACCGCACGGCCCGCGAACGCAGCCGCCGCATAGTTGATCGTTCGCTGCCGGAAAGCTGTTCGCAAGTGCCTTGGCCGAAGCGCCGCGATCGGCGCCGATCACCTTTCGGCGCGGGCGATTTCGAGTTGGTTGCGGTCGGGGAGCAGCAGGGCGACGGCGGCTTCGGGGTGGCGTAGAAGCTCATTTCGACGAGTCGCCGTCCGCGGCGGCCGCGCGCACCTTTTTGACGACGTTGGCCGTGACGCGGCGACTGGTAGTTCGTGGGGCGTATCGGAGCGCCGCAGCGGCAGCGCGGTTGACGGCGCCGGGAATGATCAGCGCTCGTCCGCGCTGGTAGCCGCGCCAGCCCGCGTGGGCTACCGCGGCGGCATTCATCCAAGACATACGTGGCAGGCCGCTCGCATCGACGCCGGCTGCCTCTTGCAGCTCTGTCCGGGTATATCCGGGGCAGACGCAACTCACCTGTACCCCGAAGGGCTTGACCTCATGGTGAATCGATTCACTGAGGGCGACAAGCGCTGCCTTGCTGGCGGCATACGCCGCGAGACCCGGGGTCGCTTGCAGTCCCGCGGTGGAAGCGATATTCAACACTCCGCCGCTGCCCCGCGATATCAGCTGCGGTAGTGCGGCGCGCATGAGGCGCATCGGCACCTCGGCGTGCAGCACCATCTGAGCTACAGCGCGGTCGACGTCACTGTCGGCGAAGCGGACGTAGTCGGTCACGCCTGCGTTGTTGAGGAGATGGTGGACTGGTTCAGTTCGGCTGCTCAACCGATTCTCCACCCGCCGCACATCGTCGCGATCTTGCAGGTCTGCGGCGAGGATCTCGATATGCGCGCCGGTGTCCGCCAAATTCTCGGCCAGTTCGGTGAGTCGCCCGGCCCGCCGAGCGACCACGATGAGATCGTGGCCGTTCTCGGCGAGCAGCTGGGCGAACGCCGACCCGATGCCGCTACTTGCCCCCGTGATGAGAACGCTTTCGCGTCCCGCGGCCCTCGGAATGCGTGCTGATGCAGTCATTGCCACACCCAATCATGGAGGCGCCTCCATGGCAAGAGGCTATTACATAAATAGAAGACCTACTATTGTTCTGGGGCATGGACGACGGTGCGGAAACGCGGAGGCAACGCAAACGGGCAGCGCTGCGACATAGCGTGCTGAATGCGGCGGAAGACGAGTTGGCCACCCATGGTGTGGCACAATTCTCGGTTGAGCGTGTAGCAAGCCGAGCCGATGTCGCGGTGCAGACGGTGTACAACCACTTCGGTGGACGGGACGGGCTTCTCCTGGCAACCGCGGAACGGGCGATGGCCCTCGACCGTGAATACATGGACAACGCCTACGGAACCCTGGGCTCGGCTCCTGACCGGCTCGAGGCGGCGGCAGCAGCCTACGCGCAGTTCGCCGCCGAGCATCCCGAGCAGTTCCAGCTCCTGGCCTTTCCGCCGGGTCGGCCCTATTCCGGCGAGGCTGCCGGTGGACCCGGTCAGGATGTGCTCGCACGGATCGCCTCCGCGGTCGCCGAGCAGAACGCCCGGCTCGTCGCGGCACTCCGAGATGGTGCCGCCGCCGGCGATATCCGGTGCGTCGACGCCGAGCGAACGGCGAAGGTCACTTGGGCGATGTTTAACGGGTTGCTTGCGCTCGGCTGGCGTTCCGATCCGCTGCGTGCCGACGCGGACGAGATGAAGCGCCTGCTCGTTGTGGCCCTCGATCTACTCCGCCACGGCCTGCAAACGAGTGGTGACGGATGACAGTGAGCGAGTCCGTGTTCGGCGTGCGGTCGATCCGTCCATCCCCTTGGTGGGAGCCGAGTCTCGGCCCTCCGACGGAAGCGTTGAGTATGGCGGCCAGCTCTCGCTGGCTGCTTGTGCGTCGCGGGCTGGGATATCGACTGAGGAGTGGCGTCGCATAAGGTATTCGACGGGCAAAGCAGGAGTGGCCTGATCCAGATATCTGCTGGGTGCTCGAAGTTCGAGGAAGTCACGAGTTGCGGATCTTGTGAGATGTCCTGACGATCTGCTCGACCAAGCGCGGCACACTCGACGGTTCCGGCGCGCGGATTAATGATGTCGCGTACTTTGCGCCCTGAATCCTCGAGCGCAAGGCGCCGACCACGCCGTGATCCGGTTACGAGCCACGAAGGATGGTGAAAGCTGACATGACCGGATCGGGAGCCCGCAACGTCAATCGGGAGTCTCACGACCACGACATCGAGGACCGTCACCAAGTCGGATCCGGTCCGGCGGTTCAACGAGAGCCCCCGCCAGTGGAATTTCCGAGAACAACGAAGCGCCCTGGACCGTCCGACACCCGCGGTCGTAGCGGGACAGCGTCGACGTATCGCGTTACCGTCGAAGACGGGTTTGCGGGTGTGGTGAGGATTGCGCACCTACTCAATTCGCCCCGTTGTCGGGTCATGGCGTTGGAGGTGCGGCGAATCGGTGTGTCGAACACCTGGATGGTCGACTATGGCGTCTGCGGTACCGACCGTGAGCAACAGACTCTGAGCAAGCGGGTGGACCGGCTGCCGGGGGTATCGAAGATCGAACTACTGCCGATCTGCCGCTAGTTCGCCGGATCGAGTCCCTCCGGGGTTGCCTCTACGCCGAGCGCAGCAACTGGTCACGCCGGCCCTCCGGTGACCGCCCGGGCTGGTCATCGCAGCAGACTGCCGACTACGATTGCCTCGCGGGTGTGCGGGCCTTCTTCCGCACCTATCGCGGTAGCGGGCGAGAGTTGTGGCGCGGATCGATCGCGCTGCCGCCTTCCTCGGTGTATTCCGGACCGAAGGTCCGCATCGAATACGTCCATACGCGTAGCGCCGAGCCGTTCCGTAGTCGGATGTCTTCGCCTGCTCGCGCGCCTACCGTTCTTCCTATGACGTGGAACGACATGGGTCAGAGCAAATACGTCCTGCTCACTACCTTCAAGAAGGATGGAACGCCGGTTGGCACGCCCGTCTGGGTGGCGCCCGACGGCGATCGGATCGTCGTCTGGACCAATCCGAAGACCTGGAAGGTGAAGCGCATCCGCCGCAACCCGGAGGTCGCGTTACAGGTGTGCGACGGACGCGGCCACCCGAAGGCGGACGAGGTGCTGGCTGGAAGCGCGCGGATCCTCGACTCCGACGGCACCGAGCGCGTGCGCGGCGTGGTTGCCCGCAAGTACGGCGTCCTGGGCACGCTGGCCATTCGCGGGCACAAGCTGCTGCGCGGCGCGGACGCCTCCGTCGGCATCGCGATAGATCAGAAGGTCGTCGGTGACTGACGCTCAGGCCGATTCGGCCAGCACCGCCGAGCGCCAGACATCGGCGAGATCATCGAGGGGGAGCGTGAGCACCTGGCTGAGCGCCACGACTGTGCCGAAGGCGGGGGAGGGAAGTCTGCCGGTCTCGATCTTGCGCAGCGTCTCCGGCGAAATCCCGGCCGCCCGTGCGACTTCGGTGATATCACGATCGGCGCGGGCGGTGCGCAGGGCGGACCCGAGGCGGCGTCCTGCGTCGATCTGTGCCGGGGTCAACGGGAGACGGACCATGCGATCAGGGTATGGGCGGTATTTGAATACCGCAAGATGGTATTAAAATACCAACGTCGCTAGGGTGGTATTAAAATACCAGCACTGGAGGGTCGATGGTCGAGTTGAAGACTTCCGCGGAGATCGCGCGGATGCGAGTGGCGGGGCGCTTCGTCGCCGACGTGCTCACGGAATTGCGTCAGCGGGCGCGGGTCGGGGCGAACCTGCTCGAGCTGGAAGCTCACGTGCGCGAGCGGATCCGTGAACGCGGCGCGCAATCCTGCTATTGGGACTACGCGCCGTCGTTCGGGCGTGGGCCGTTCCGCAACACCGTGTGCCTCTCGGTGAACGACGCTGTGCTGCACGGGCTTCCGTTCGACTACGTGCTGCGGGACGGTGATGTGTTGAGTATGGATCTCGCGGTCGGGATCGATGGCTGGGTTGCGGACTCGGCGACCTCGGTCGTCGTCGGGTCCGCGGCGGCCGAGGACGTGCGGCTGGTCCGCGCGACCGAGGAGGCCCTCGCCGCCGCCATTGCGGTCGCGGTGCCGGGCAACCACATCGGCGACATCTCCGCCGCCATCTCCGCCGTCGCGCGCGACCACGGCTATCCGGTCAACACCGAATTCGGCGGACACGGCCTCGGTCGCACCATGCATGAAGACCCGCATGTCCCCAACCACGGCCGCCCCGGACGCGGCTACCGGCTGCGGCCGGGGCTCACGATCGCGATCGAGCCCTGGTTCGCGCGCACGACCGACCGCATCGTCACCGATCCCGACGGCTGGACCATTCGCTCGGCGGACGGCTCGCGCACCGCGCATTCCGAGCACACTGTGGCCATCACCCCGGACGGCCCGGAGGTGCTGACTCGCGCGGCGTGACGCTGTCCGCCCCTCGGGTCATTTTTCGGACAGCCAGGCGGTGAGGTCGTCGGATGCGCGAAGCTCGTCGGCGACCGCGATCCGTTCCTCGTCGGACAGCTCCATCGCGCGCAGCTCGGCACGGAACTGCTCGGCGCGCTCTGGCTCGTCGGTCGCGACGGAAAGTTCGGCGAGTGCCGCCAGCGCCCTGGCTCGATCCAGTCGGGACGCCTCGACGCGGAACCGACCCAGCCCGACCTCGAGCACGCGGAACGCGGCCTTGTAGTCGGTCTTGAAATCGCGCAGGATGCGGGCATTGTCCAATACCCTGGCCAGTCCTTCGAGCTTCTTCGAGCCGCCGTACTCCACCTCTTCGGGCTCGTCGTGCTGGATGTAGATCACCGCGTTGCCCGCCGGATCGACCACGGTGAACCGGCTCTGGCCCGGCCGGAAACGGGTGATTCGCGGGCAGCCCTTCGCGGGTATCTTGCCGTAGCGGGCGCGCAGCGCCGCGGTGAACGTCTGGTGTCTGCTCGCCACGTCATCGACCATCACCAGGCAGCCGACCTGCTCGGTAGGCAGGGTGGTGTCCTTGGGTGCGGGCACGAAGTGTAGGGCGCAACCGTGGTCTTGCACCGCGCCGTAGACGTACGGGCGGGTCTGCTCGTGGGTCACGGTGTAGCCGAGTGTCTTGTAGAAATCCAGCGTGCCGGCCAGGTCGCCGGTCCAGAGTTGCGGTACCGCTGTGTCGGCCATAGAACCCTCCCATTTCCTGCGGTAATCAATTTTGACTAGTTGGAGGGTAGGGTTGCTCCAGCTGGGAAGTCAAACTTGACTACTATGGCGTTTCGATTGGGAAGGAGGCCCGTCATGTCGGCCGTGCGCCTGTTGGTGCTGGGGGTGATGCGCCTACATCAGCCCACCTACGGCTACGCCGTACGCAGAGAGCTGCTGTCCTGGCGCGCCGAGACCTGGACGAACGTCAAACCCGGATCCATTTACCATGCGCTCAAACAACTCACCCAGGAAGGAAAGCTGAGCGCGTTCGGCACCGAGGGCAGCAGTCAGGGCCCGGGGCGCACGCTGTTCGAGTTGACCGAGGCGGGCGAGGTCGAGTTCCGCAAGCTCATGGACGAGGCGCTGGTGAGCATCGACATGGAGGAACTCGGCGCGGGCATCGCCTTCATGGACGCACTGCCCCGCGCGCACGTCATCGAGAAGTTGCGCGAACAGCGCCGCCGGAGCGAGGAGGTGCGGGCCACCCTGCTCGACATGATTCCGACCTTCCCGGGACGCTACGAGGCGCCGCACGCAACGGATCTGCTGGAGCTGTGGAGCGGTGTGTTCGGGAATCTGTCGGGATGGACCGAGGGGGTGCTGGCACGGTTGGAGGCGGGAGAGTATCGGATGTCCGAGTAGGACATGGGTCCATGTTCCTCGCGGCGCGACGGAGATACAGCGTGCGGCAGGCGGCGCGGTCGGCGGATAGGCTGCCCCCATGACGAATTCGCTGGCGGAGGTCGCCGAAGCCGACTATGTGCTCCTGACCACCTTCCGCAAGGACGGGAGCCCGGTCGGCACCGCGGTGTGGGCGGTCGCCGAGAACGGCAAGCTGTACGTCTGGACGGTGACCGACAGCTGGAAGGTCAAGCGGCTACGCCGCAATCCTGCGGTCACCCTGCAGCCGTGCACGGCCTCCGGCAAGCCGCACGGCGAGGTAGTCGAGGGCACCGGCCGCATCCTCGATGCCGACGGCACCGAGCGGGTGCGCAAACTGCTGCGGCGCAAGTACTGGCTCACCGGGCCGCTGGTCATTCTCGTCAGCAACCTGCGTCGCGGGAAATCCGGCACCATCGGCGTCGAGATCACCCTGGCCGCTTGATCAGTTTCCGGCTCTAGAGCTCACAGCGGCAACGGGTTCCGTTTCCACAGGTGAGCGCCGTACGACAGGACGAACTGAAAGGCGCCGCCTTCCGGGGATGACTGCACCACTCAGGTCGCCTGGCTGACCGACGACATGTGGAAGTCGGGAATCCGCAAGGGCGGCATGGCGGTTCTGGTGAACCAGTCCTTCCATTCGCGCGGCAGAGTGATTTCGGTGGCGCCCGCCTCGGTCGCCCGCCGCAGCAGATCCAGCGGGCTCTCGTTGAACCGGAAGTTGTTCACCGCGGCAGTGACCTCGCCGTTCTCCACCAAGTACACACCGTCGCGGGTCAGGCCGGTGAGCAGCAGCGTTGCCGGATCGACCTCGCGGATGTACCACAGGGTGGTCAGCAGCAGGCCGCGCTCGGTGCGGGCGATCATATCGTCGAGGGTGACGTCGGCCCCGCCGGTCAACAGCAGGTTCTCGCCGGGGACCGTGGTGGGGGCGTCGAATTCGGCGGCGGTGGCGCGCGGGTAGACCAGTGATTCGATCACACCCTCGCGCAGCCAGTCGACCCGCTCGGCGGGCAGCCCGTTGTCGAATACCGACATCGACTCCGACGATGCGGTCGTCGCGACGAACGGGCGGTACCGCAGCCCGGCGGCATAGGGGTCGGAGTAGAGCGTGAGTGGAAGGTCGGTGAGGCGCTCGCCGATTCGGGTGCCGCCCGCCCGCGCGAACGCCGTATGGCCCTCATGCGCGCCGCGCCCCTCCATCGCCCAGGCCATATAGATCATGAGGTCGGCGACGGTGGACGGCGGCATCAGGGTTTCGTAGCGGCCCGCGGGCAGCTCGACCTTGCGCTCGGCCCAGTCCAGGCGCCGGGACAGCTCGGCGAGCAGGCCGGACACATCGACGTCGGTGAAGTCGGCGGTCCCGACCCCGACCCAGCCGCTGGCCAGATCCGCACCCGCGCCGCGCTTTCCGTTGACCTCCACCGAACCGGTGGGCTGTACGAAGCGGCGGCGGACGCCGGTCGAGGTGCCCAGCCAGCTGGTGTGCACCTGGTGGTGGGCGAAACCGTAGAGGCGGTCGGCGCCGTCGAAGCCGGTGGCCAGGTCGCGGGCGAGGTCGGTGAACACCTCGATGCCGGTGCTGCCCGGGGCGGCTGCCCAGTCGTCGTCGGGTGCGGCATCCGGCTCCAGCAGGGGCATGGCGTCCCTGGCGGGCTCGGCGGTGCGCGCGGCGTCCTCGCTGGCGCGCACCACCGCCTCGATGTCGTCGGGATCCACGCTGGAGGAGCCGATCATGCCGACCCGAGCGAGCGTGGGCCCGTCGCGGAACACCGAGATCATCGCCCACGTCCGTGCCACCGACGACCCGTTGGTGGTCATCGAGTTCCCGGCCCAGCGCAGCGAAGCTTCGTGCTCGTCGCGCACGATCACCATCGCCTCGTCGGCGCGCGACAGCCCGAGCGCCCGCTCGACGACCGCACCTGCGGGGATCAGATTCTCGGTCACTGTCCCGCCTCCGTCCGGGTGTTCAGAATGTTGATGCCGCGCACCAAAATCGATGGGCAGCCGTGGCTCACGGCCGCGACCTGGCCCGGCTGTGCCTTGCCACAGTTGAATGCCCCGCCGAGCTGCCAGGTCGATGGTCCGCCGACCGCCTCCATCGCGCCCCAGAAGTCGGTGGTTGTGGCCTGGTAGGCGACGTCGCGCAGTTGGCCGTCCAGCTTGCCGTTACGGATGCGGAAGAACCGCTGTCCGGTGAATTGGAAGTTGTAGCGCTGCATGTCGATCGACCACGACTTGTCGCCGACGATGTAGATGCCGTCGTCGACCCGGGAGATCAGCTCCTCGGTGCTGGCGTCGCCGTCCGGGTCGGGCTGCAGCGAGACGTTCGCCATTCGCTGGATCGGCACGTGATGGGCCGAGTCCGCGTACGAGCAGCCGTTGGAGCGCTCCAGGCCCAGGCGCGGGGCGAACACCCGGTCGAGCTGATAGCCGACCAGGATGCCGTCGCGCACCAGATCCCAGCGTTGCCCGGCGACACCCTCGTCGTCGTAGCCGACGCTGGCCAAGCCGTGCGCTTCGGTGCGGTCGCCGGTGACGTGCATGATCGGGGTACCGTAGCGTAGCGCGCCCAGCTGGTCCGGCGTCGCGAACGAGGTTCCCGCGTAAGCGGATTCGTAACCGATTGCCCGGTCGTACTCGGTGGCGTGGCCGATGGATTCGTGAATGGTCAGCCACAGGTTGGTGGGATCTATGACGAGATCGGTCGGCCCTGGCCGCACGCTGGGTGCCTTCACCTTCTCGGCCAGCCACTCCGGGATGTGGGCGAGTTCGCCGCCCCAGTCCCAGGTTCCGTCCGCACCGGTGACGTACTCCCAGCCGCGGCCCACCGGCGCGGCCAGCGTGCGCATCGTCTCGAACACCCCGGCAGCCGTGTCCACGGTGATGGCCTCGAGGCTCGGATTCAGCCGCACCCGCTGCTGGGTGATCGAGGATCCCGCGGTGTCGGCGTAGAAGGTCTGCTCCTTGACCTGCAACACGCTCGCGGTGACGTGATCGACACCGTCGGCATGCGACAGACGTTCCGAATACTCCTGCAGCAGTGCGATCTTCTCGCCGGTCGGCACGGTGAACGGGTCGAGGTCGTAGGCAGATACCCAGCGCACGTCGTCGTAACGCGGCTCGGCGGCGAGTTCGACGCGTTCGCGGTTGAGCGCGCGCATCGTGGTCGCGACGGTGACCGCGGTGCGGGCCACCTCGGCGGCGGTGTCCGGGGTGAGCGCGGCGTGGGAGGCGAAACCCCAGGTGCCGTCGACGATCACGCGCACGGCGAACCCGAGCTCGGTACTGTCGGTGACGGCCTCGACACGACCGTCACGCAACCGGATCGACTGCGTGACCAACCGGTGCACACGCAGGTCGGCGTGCTCGGCGCCGGCCGCTGTCGCCGCGGTGAGGGCGGCGTCGGCGAGCGCGGCCAGTGGCAGGCCGAGGAACTCGGCGTCCACATCTTTGGAAGTCGCGATGCTCACCCGCACCAACCTAGTCGTTGCCGCTTCGAGCGCGAGTGCCTGTGCCGTGATTGCACGCCGTGCGATCTTGCGTCACGTGCCAAGGCTCATGGATCAGCCAGTGGCACACTGTGAACGGCACGCGCGACACTGTGCCTACCGCGTGCTGCTTGCCGGATGCCGTACTGTGCCCGGGTGCCGCCATCCGCCCTCCGTGACCGCAAACGCGACCGTACCCGCCGAGCTCTTCTCGAGGCCGCAGCCGAGCTGTTCGAGACGAGAGGCTACGAGGAGACCACGGTGGCGGACATCGCCGCCGCGGCGAACGTCGGCACGCGCACGTTCTTCAACTACTTCGCCAGTAAGGAAGAGCTGCTCTTCCCCGAGTCCGATGAGCGGGTGCGCGACGCGGTCGCGGCGATCGCGGGCAGGCGGCCAGGGGAACGTCCGGTGGAGGTGTTGCTGCGTGCGTTACGCGCCGCGGGCGACAACCCCGGCGAGCATCTGATCGACGACCTCAGCGCCCGGATCGCCGCGCTGCGTGCCGAGGTGTCGCGGACCGTCCCCGCAGTGAGCGGCCGGGCCGCGTACGCCCAGCTGATCGCGCAGCGTGAGATCGCCATGCAGTTGCACGTCGCCTTCGCTGCCGAACTCGACGAGGTCGGCGCCGCGGCGCTGGTCGGCGCCGTCGTCGGCGCCGTGTCGGGTGCGCTCACGGTGCTGTTCCAGCAGCCGGTGGCCGGGGCGGAGGAGGGTGAGCGCCTGCACCGGAGCATCTACGAGACGACCTCGCGGGTCCTGCAACCGTGGCTGGCCTCCCACCGCATCGAACCCGTCGGCTGATCAGCCGAACTGCTGCCACCCCAACCGGATCACCATCCCCACCACCACCACGAGCAACACGATGCGCACGAACTCGGCGCCCTTGCGCAGCGCCATGTGCGAGCCGACGACGGCGCCGAGCACATTGCCCACCGCCATCGTCGCGCCGAGCACCCAGAGGATGTGACCGGTCGCACCGAAGAAGATCAATGCGCCGATGTTCGAGCCGCAGTTGATCACCTTCGCCATGGCGGCGGCCCGCACGAACTCGGTGCCGAGCAGGGTGGCGAACGTGATGATCAGAAACGTTCCCGTGCCGGGGCCGAGCAGGCCATCGTAGAACCCGATCAACCCGGCCGCCAGCGCCACCGTGAGGACGACCTTGCGGCGCGTCGGCGGGTGCGTGGCCAACGTGATACCGATCGACGGACGCAGCGTGACGAACACGGCGACACCGACGAGCACCACCATCACGATAGGAATGAACAGATCGCGGTCGATCAGCGAGACCGCGGCAGCGCCGATCCCGGCCGCCACCGCGGCGATCGCCGCAGCAGGAAGCAGGACCCGCCAGCGCATCGGCACCTTGCGTGCGAAGGTCGCCACCGAGGCGCTCGTTCCCGCGACCGCGGCGAGCTTGTTGGTGCCCAGCGCGGTCTGCGGGGCGATGCCCGGCGCCACCAGGAACAGCGTCGGCAGGATGATCAACCCGCCGCCGCCCACCACCGCGTCCACCCATCCGGCGGCTGTCGCCGCCGTCAACAGAACCGCCCAGTCACCGATGTCCACCGCGCCAGACAACCAGACCGCCGGTCCGCGTGCTTCGCCGACGTCGGCGCGACGGCAGCCGATGCCACTCGGGAGTCGCGGCCCTGCGCGCTGAGTCCGGCGCGGTCGAGGTTCGGGCGGCGCCGCCGGGCGCCCCTAGATGAATGATTCCAAGCGGTGGGTCTCACCGCTGGTCAGTGATCGTAGGCGGTCAGTGACCGGTGGATCGGTGCGTTGGTGGTGTCGTTGTGCCAGATCGCGGCGGTGAGCGCAAGCAGGCGTTGCAGGATGCGGACGCAGACACCGCAGACAC